>NZ_AP022567.1:7200000-7500000 GCF_010727475.1 Mycolicibacterium mageritense | reverse complement strand
TTCCCGCTGCCGCCGGTGAACGGGATGCCCGACTCCATGCACTTGCGGCACAGGCTCTGTCCGACGATGGCCACGGGGGAGTGCGCCGATCCGAACCCGCGCGCCGACGCCGTGACTCCGGGCTCGTTCATCCCCGGGCACTCCCGGCACTTTCTGATCCGGTCCGCGATGAGGTCCAGCTGCCGCCGCCTCGTGTCCGTCGCCATCGCGCGATCGTCGCACGGCGTGCCGACACGGCCGCGGCGAATCGTGGCTCCCGCAGTCCGAGCACCGTCGGTTGTCGTACCCCGATGCCAGGATCGCTCCGTGCTTCGGATCGCCCAGAGTCCCCGCGCGCGCGACGTCGCGGCGTGGGTCGCCGGCGGCGATCAGGACGCGCTCACCGACGCCCTTGCCGTGCACGAGAAGGACTCCTGGACGGGTGGACACACCGGCTACGTCGACGAATCCCTGGCGACGTTCGACCACCAGGAGCACTGGATCGCGCGTTGCCTCGCGCGCCAAGGACACAACGTCATCGCCCTGCCGTCGCGGCCGCTCGCCGGTCTGCGCTCACCCGACGCCGCCGTGAGCGGGCTGCTGGTGGAGTTCAAGACCTACACAGGTCTGGATCCGCGGCAGCTGCTGATCAGGGTCGGCCAAGCTCGCCCGCAAGCCGACCGCGTGGTGGTCGGGGTTGAGGCGCAGTGGGATACGGCGTTGGTAAGTGAGGTGTTCGCGGTGGCCATCGATTCGGCTCGCCGACGTACCATGCAGGCTGTGATGTTCGTCGGCGACGACTTCCAGTTCGAGTGGGGCGACTGGAACGCGGGCTTCACGGCGTCCGCGGGTACCACGCACTCGAGGGACACGGGCAGATCGGGGACGGCTCTTGATGCGGTCTGTCGGCGGAGCTGGCGAATTGCCCAGTCTCCCACCGCATCACCGACGTGAGAGGGATGATCACCTCGATGGATCTTCTGCGACGCAACTATGACCTGGTCGCCACCGCCGGTACCGGAGCCACGTTCGTGGTGCTCGGCGTTCCGTGGTGGTTGTGGGCCGCGTACGGCGTCATGGTGACGCTGCAGATCGGCAATCGCTTCGTGCGCGGTTGGTCGCGGTGAACCGTTCGCCTCAGCGGTGTCACCCCCGCCGACTAGCCTCCCGATCCATGCGAGCTAGTTCGGCCGGCGGTCTTCGGAACCCGCTGTAGCCCCACCCCCGCGGCGATTGCGGATTCGGGTGGGGCTGCCCCGTTCCGAGGATCCGCCGTGTCCCGTACCGATGCTCACGCCCCCTTCGCCGTCCGCATGCTCCGCGGTGAGGTCGCCCACCACGCAGTGCACCTCTGCGCCGGCGATCCCGCGCTCTGCTCCCTTCCCGATCTCGAAGCCGGCTGGACCGCCGGTCCTGGCCGCTGCCGATGGGAGTGGACCTACACCGGCCACAACTGGTGCTCATGCTCGATGTGCCACTGGCACTCGCGCCCGGAAGTACGCCGCGCGGCGGTGCGTGCCGAGTTGCGCGGTCAGGTTCGCGAGTGGAACGCGGGAGAGTGGCAGGAGTGACTGCGCCACCTGCGGCACGGTGCGGCAGGTGCGCGATCCCGTCGGCGGCGGCGGGTTGAATGGATCAGCAGCATTCGAGATCCCGGCGTCACCCGCAACGCGCTCGGGTTGGAAGTGAGGGAGTCCGTCCGTGCCCGAGAGTCGACATCGGTACCTCTACGAGCGCCTGGGCGACCACGACTTCCAACAGCTCGTCAGCGCGCTGCTGGCGAACCAGTTCCCGAACTACATTCCGATGGCGCTGCGGCAGGCCGACGGAGGCCGTGACGGTCTGCGCAAGCTGGACGCCTCGAAGGTGATGGTCTACCAGGTCAAGTGGTCGGTGAACGGGAAGGAGAAGGATCCCGTCAGTTGGCTGGATAGCGTCGTGAAGTCGGAGGAGGCGAGCCTGCGTCGCCTCGCCGAGCAGGGTGTGCGCAACTACGTCCTGGTCACCAACGTCGGCAGCACCGCCAAGCCGGAGTCCGGCACGTTCGACCGGCTGAACAAGAAGCTCGAAGAGCACGCGAAGAACTTCGGTTTCGACCAGATGACCCCGATCTGGCGCGAGGCGCTGGATCCATGGGTGGACAACGCGCCGACCGAGACGAAGTGGGCCTACGCCGACATGTTGGCTGGATGGGACCTCGTCCGGTACCTCGTCGCCGAGCAGGTCGGAGGAGGCAAGGACAAGGCCCACCGTGACCTGATCCGCAAGGTTGCGGCTGCGCAATGGGAAGACGACCGGCGCGTCAAGTTCAGCCAGTCCGACGTGGACCGTGAGCAGGTGGTTGACCTCTTCGTCGACGTCACCGCCGACCGGGTTCACACGCCGTCGAACGGTCGCATGAGACCGCACGTGCCGGACACTCTCGGCGGGGCTGCCACCTATCTGCTCCGCGCCCCCGCGCCGTTCACGTTGGTCCGCGGCGCTCCGGGGCAGGGGAAGTCGACCCTGAGCCAGTACGTCTGCCAGGCGCATCGTGCCGCCTTTATCCCGGAGTCGGACCGCCCGGACTCACTACCCGAGCTGGGTCGGCCGCGGTTCCCGATTCGGCTGGACCTGAGCGACTACGCGCTCTGGCTCGCCGGGAGCGACGTCTGGGACCAGTCCGACGACCGGAAACGGAAGGTGAAGTCGCGCAAGGGCGAACAGGCGACTATCGAGTGCTTCCTCGCGGACTTGATGACGCATGAGAGCGGCGGAGTCGGCGTCGACGCGAAGACGGTGCAGGACATCTTCGAACGGGTTCCCAGTCTCGTCGTCCTCGACGGACTCGACGAGGTTGGTAGTGCCACGGTTCGCGACCGGGTGGTCAAAGCGATCGACAAGTTCGTCGGCCGCGGCAAGGCGTACACCGACCCGCCCAAGGTCGTCGTCACGACCCGTCCCAGCGCGGGGGAACTGCCGGAGCCGTCGCCGGATCTGTTCGAGATCGTCACCCTCAACCAGCTCACGGGCGAGCAGCGGGCCGACTACCTGCGCAAGTGGTGTGCGGTCCGAGGGATCCACAGCACGGACGGTCGAGCGCTGCGCAAGAGCTTCAACGAGAAGAGCCGCGAGCCGTACATCCATGAGCTCGCCGGCAACCCGATGCAGCTGACGATCCTGCTGGACCTGCTGCACCAGCAGGGAGCCGCGACGCCCACCCAGCGGACCGACCTCTACGACAAGTACGTGGATCTTCTGCTCGCCCGCGAGGCGAATAAGCACCCCAAGGCAGTCCGCGACCACAAGGAAGAGCTCCTCGAGATCATCCCGTTCCTCGGCTGGTACCTCCACGCGAAAACCGAGGAGTCGCAGATCAACGGCCGCATGACCGTCGACGAGCTCAAGGCGGCGATGCGCCACTTCCAGCGGACATACGGAAACCGCGAGTCGGTCGTCGACCAGCTCTTCGAAGGGGCCAGCGACCGACTCTGGGCGTTGACCAGCAAGATCGACGGCACCTACGAGTTCGAGGTCCTCTCGCTGCGGGAGTACTTCGCCGCGCGGTTCCTCTTCCACTACGCCGGCGAGGACAACCCCGATCTCGACAACGCCACGGTGCTCAGGGAGCTGCTGCGTCGCCCGTACTGGCTCAATACCGCCAGGTTCTACGGGGGCAACGCGAAGGGCAACAGCATCTACCCGCTGACCGCCGGGATCGAGGCCGAGCTGTCGCAGAACACGTCGCCCGCCTCGTTCTTGGCCGCGTGGGCACTGCTCACCGACGGTGTGTTCCAGCGCCGCCCCTACGAAGGCCGGAAGGTTCTGACCGCACTCTGTTCGGACGCGGGGATCTCGATCCTGCTCGCCGCGCTCGACCGTCGCGACATCGTGGCGCTGCCCGAGTTGCCGGATCTCCCAGCGGCGGACGGCGCCGATCCCACATGGGTGCGCCTGACGTCCCTGATCCGCAACGATCCGACGGACAGGGCGAACCGGAGGCGGGTGCGGGTGGTCCGTGAGCTGTTGAACAAACGTGGCGCTTTCGCAGCGTGGTGGTATGAGCAGCTCACCGGGGCCGTGGGCACCGTCGATCAGAACGCGTGGCTCACGATCGGGGCCTGGTACGAGGCCGGCGCCGGGATCACCGCGTCGTTCGAGGACATGGACCTGACCGATGGTGCGGCAGAACTCTTCCTCAGCACGGGCCTCGCCGCGGAGCCCGGAAGCGCGCTGGAGACAGCACTGCTCGAAGCCGTGCTGGGCGGCGAGTGCCCCCGCGTCACGTCGACTCGCTCCATGCCCGCACAGGTCGCGGTCACATTGGCCCCCGGCGACTTCCTCACGAACTCGGAGACCGGATTCGTGGCGGGCAATGACCGAACCAGGCGGCGACGGACCGAAGCGATCAGCCAGCTCAGGATGTCCGGATCGCCCTACGAGTCCATCGGCAAGCAGCGCGCGTTCAAGAGCGGGCACAAGGGCAGCACGTTCCCGTGGGCGAACACGGCGTCTGCGCTGTACGAGCACGCCGGGCCCTGCTGGCTCGCCTCCGAGATCGCGATCATCGCCGCCGCGTCACCGTTCCGGCTCGCGTACACGAAGCGCGCTGGTGCCACTGCGTTCGGAAGCGCAAGCCACCCATCGGAACTCCTTGCCCAGGCCCGCGCCAACAGCAGCAACGCCGGCTGGTGGCGTGAGCAGTTGGAAGGCGCCGACGACGATCGAACCCGAGCGGAGTGGGCATTGGCTCTGTGGTCCACCGCGTCTGGCGGGGTCGTATCCCAGCTGCTGCCCGAACTGACTGAGGTTCTGGCACAGCTTCCGGGGGAGCGGCGGCGGACGGTCCTGCGGGCGGCGGGGCAGATCGCGCGGTTCGGTTGGCTGACGAAGCGCCCTGTGACGGGCGACACTGCCGACGTCGACCTGGCTGCGCTGAACAAACTCCGCGTGTCGGGGCCGACCGAGGACAGGCGCCGCGGTCCGGTACCTCGCTATGCGCCGACACCGCAGCCTTCGCTCCTCAGCGTCGCCAGATCGGCGAAGTGGCTCAAGGTCGACACCGAGCCCAGTTACCGGTAGCCGCGCGCCACTGCGTGTTCCGGGAAGGTCGATGATCGGAACCGGTCGGAGGTCACCCCTACGCTTGCGCAGCGGAGGTGTGGCGCATGACGTATTCAGCTGCCACGACTGTCGTCGCGCTGATGCGTGACATGCCGAAGACACTGACCGCAGCTGATCTCGGAGACGCGTTGCTGGACAACGGATCTGTGGATCAGGTGTGGATGAGCACGTGGGCGGCGCATCGGGACCGGACCGTGGCACCGCCGGGTGACTGGTCCGCATAGGTTTTGATCAGATCCCGCAAGCTGACCGGTGCTACTCGTCCGACGGCGCCGTGTCGTCGGGTTCGGGTTCCTCCTCGAGGGGCGGATCGCCCACTGGCTCGGCTGAATCCCACAGTTCCGCGACGTGATTGCGGGCGAAGTCGGCGACCGGTCCGGTGAGCGGAACCAACGTGGTGGGTTTGCGCCCGGCTCCGTTGAATGAGCAGCCGAGCTGGTACACCGCTGTCTCACCCACGATGTAGCGGTCATGCAGAAGTCGTGGATCGGCCACGCGCACTTCAACTTCCACATCCGGGAGCGCCTGGTACATCTGCCATGGGATCAGTCCATTCGCACTGTTGGGGCGGCGCAGGACGACGCGGGTGGTGCCGGTGAACTTCGCGATCTCGAGGAACTGCTCCGGCTTCAAGTAGGGATCGACGATGACGCACGCGCCGGCATCAGCGATGGTCGCTACGAGGGCACCCCACGCAAGTGGATCGTTACCGTCGAGCACCGTGATCTCCGAGGCGGTGGTCAGGTCGGCATCATTGGGCAGAAGTGCACGGCCGAGACCGGAGAGGACCAGACCGGCTCCCGTGGCCGACGGCTCGATCCATCGGAGCCGCTGCGCCTGTTCGATCAAGGTCTCGTCCGGTTCGCGCTCCTCGATCACCCGCTCAGCGGGGAACAGTGTCGCGAAGTCGATCCTCGGTTGCGTCGCGCGCAGGTGCTCCATGAACGGCTGCATCGACTTCGCCAAGTCCTGGTTCAGCGATTCCATCATCTTCTTCACAGCGGGGGACTCTGAGATGTTCGGTAGTGCGCCCAGCGCAGCGGCTGCACTCGGTGACTTGACGACCCGGCGCGTCACCTTGCCGCGGATTGGATCAGGCCGCAGCACCCACTCCGTGACCTCCTCCGGCGTCGGCGAATACCCTCCGCTGTTGACGGCGTAGATGTAGGTGAGAAGGCGACGTTGAGTCTCGTTCAAGATGTCCATAACTCGGGTTACCGCCCCTCGTTCAAGCGGGCTCCGTCGAGCCGCCGGTGGATCATCGACAGGGTTCCCAGCACGTCGAGCGCGTCCTGCTCGGACATCTGCCAGTCCAGTTTCGGTTCGTGGGCAGCGGGGTTCCGGAACGCGGCGAAGACACCTTCGGCGAGTAGAGCGACGCCGGCCTGTTCGTTGCGCTCGGTGTCGGTGGTGCACGGGGTGAGGAGGATGCGCGGCGACTTTCCCTGCAACGTGGCCTGCACCAGCGGGCGGCCGTCCTGATCCAGCTTCGACTTCTCCCGCAGCCGTGCTCCAAGTCCCTTGACGGCCTCGAATACGGCCTCGTAGAAGTCGACCTTGAGCAGTTCGGGACGGCAGTGGCGGATCACCTCGGGGTGCGCGCCGCGTTCGGTCAGGAGGGTACGTAGACGCTCGCTGCGGGCGGACGCTTCCGAGGCTGTGGCCGCCTTCGTGGCGGAGCCGATGCGCCCGTCCTCGCGCACTCGGTAGCCCGACAGTGACAGCACCTGGGTCAACTCGTCGCGGGCCACCGCGGCTTTGGCCTGGCGGTCCCAGATCGTGTCGGGCTTCATCGCCGCGGTAATGACGGCGAGGATCGGCCGGCCGTCCCGCTGCGAGAACTGCTTCTCCTGCATGCTTGCGGCGAGGCGTTTCCACTTCGTCTGGCCTTCGCCGAGTGGGTCCGGCATCCCCACCGACGCAAGGATCCGTGTCAGCTCGGGGCCGGTGTACAGCTCTCCGATGATCCTGGCGATGTTCTCGATCGAGCCGTGGCCGAACGGTGCGATGGTGCTGGCTGCCATCGCAGCAGGTTAGCGATCGGTGCCGACAACGCGGTGCCCTGCCGCGGTGTGGACGTCCCCGGTGAAGTCGGTTGCTGTCCGTCGTGCCCCGCGGGGCGATGACCGGCTGTACCCCGGACAGCAAAGAACCCCGCGCCGATCGGCGCGGGGTTCTTGTACAGTTTGCGGTCCTGGGTACTTCTTTCAGGTCTGGGTGATGTACCGAGGAGGGACTAACTCCTACGTCTTTATCGGGGTCCGACCTGACGAGCACCGATGCTACCACCCGTTACCACTTTTGGGAAAGCTGCAGCTCACGGCCTGGCCTCCAGCACAGCCGGAGTCTTCCACCTCTGCCGCATCCACTCGAACGAACCCTCCGGCAGCAGCGGCTCGACCGCGGTCATGTGTCTTTGCATCGCGACGGCGTCGTGAGTCGAGGCGATTCGGCAGTGCGCACAGTCGTTCCGGATCTGCGTCAGGTCGTGGAGTGCTTCGAAGAAGGGAGCTCGCTCCTTCTTCGCCCCTTGGGGTGTCCGGACGACGGACTTGACGCGCCCCCAGATCTCGGCTTCGTTCTTGGGTCTGAGGAGGTTCGCCCAGAAGCCGAAGGGGAAGGCGGCCACCACATCATCCCGTGTGCGCGTGCGCTTCCCTTTTCGCGCACGGGTGATCGCGGTCTTGACGGCTTCGGACACTTCATTCTGGAAGTCGGGGTCGCGCTTGAGATGAACCTCGAACCACGGATCATCGCCTCGCGTCTTGTTCTGTATCGCCTGGTCAAGAGCATTGCGGACGATGACTTCGAAGTGGGATAGGTCGTACATCATCGCGGCGCTCAGGTTCATGGACCAGAGGTACAGCTGCTCCGGGGCGTGGTGGTCGCGCGCGAATCTGTTATCGAGACGGGCGGTGGTGATCCACTGCGCCAGGGGCGGAGTGCTGGGTGTTGGAACCGACACCGTCAGATTATGGCCTCCCAGCTGGAGTTCTCGATCGCGCCTGCTGCATGTTCGCGGGCGGTTGGTGACCGGAAACTGTCAGCCCCGACCTCTACGCTGCGGCTGACAGGAGCGGGAGGTGGCGCATGGAGTATTCAGCGGCTGCCACCGTCGTCGCCCTGATGCGCGCCCCCTACCGCCGACGCTCACGCTCGCCGATCTCGGTAACGAGCTGCTGGATTGCGGATCTGCAGACCAGCTGTGGGCTGAGCACCTGCGGGCCATACCGGAACCGGACCGCGATGCCGCTGCGGATGACGTGCAGCTATGGAGTGCCCGCGGCTGGAGAACCCAGACGGTGCTGGATACGGACTACCCGGACGCCATCCGCGCCGCCCGCCGCCCGCCGGCACTTCTGATGGCAGCGGGTGCTCTCGTTGCGGATGACCATGCTCCTCAGCGGCATCAACGGGGTCGCTCTGGCGGGAACTCGAACCCGTCTCGCGGTGCAGCTACCGATGGTCCTCTTTCCCGCGCCACCCGTGACCGCCAACCAGCCGGCGCACACACCCTCGTACAACTTGTTCGTGAACGCGTTCCTATCCGATCCGGGTGGCGTCAGGTGGAGCCAACAGCCGAGCGCTACGGGCGGCAACGTTCCGTCGATGGTCGGTTGGCGCAAGGCGTATCCGCCCGACCCTTCGGAGGTCAGCCTCGGTGCGGTTCCCTTCACAGGCGTGCGGGAGAGTGTCCTGCGGGAAGATTCGACGCACATCTTCTGGTCGGGCATCGCGCTCGGCATCGGTGGCGCCGCCGCGGTGGCCTGGCTGCAGGCGCTGTTAGCGGCTTTCGTGAGTCGGTCCGCGAAGCGAGCGGCCTCCGACGGCTCGCAAAGGGAGAACGAGCCCACTCCGTCACAACTGTCGTCGACGGGAACCGCGTCACCGCCTCGAGGGACGTGACACTCAAAACTGGAGTGCCGCAACACTTTCTGACACGCTCAGTGCATGAACGTGAAACTCGCCGTGATCGCCCTGGTCGCCGCCACCGCTGCTCTGTCCGCGTGCGGTGCGCCGGAGAAGCCGGTGCGTGTCACCCCGGCCGCAGCGGCCTCCACGTCGGCACCGGTGCGGGTGGCCGCGCCCGAGTGGGTGAACGTCGATGGGCAGGGCAGCTACGCACCGTTCGGTTTCACGCCGGCACCGGGTGTCCGCATCCTGCACACCGGCACGGATGGGACGCAGAAGATGTGCTCGCTCGGCCCGGCTGTGCGCCGCGAAGGCGGGTACGGGAGCGGTTTCCTCACGGCCGGTCACTGCCTGAACGACAACGCGCCAACCATGATGGAGCTGGCGACGGACGGCGGTGGCGGGAGCGTTCCATTGGCTGTAGCGGACCGTGCGACCGGCTCCCAGTCGTGGGTCGAGAACACGGCGATGGACGGTGCCAGCATCTGGGGGCCGGCCGCGTCGCCGCGTATCGCGGGCTGGCCGGTGGCGGGTGCGCTGACCGTGGCGGGGGTCCGGTCGCTTGTCTCTGTGGGGTCGCCTGTCTGCTTCGTCGGGGCGACCACGCAGCGAGTGGTGTGCGGCCCGGCCGTGTCGGTGAGCGGGTCGCAGATCCTGTTCCGCCGCAGCAGTTCTGAACACAACGGCGGGGACAGCGGCGGCCCGACCTTCCTGGTGGACAACGCGGGGCGGGCGCATCTGATCGGGATCTACTCGGGTAACGACGCGGCGGATGAGTCGCGGGCCGTGCCGACGTTTTTGGATCCGCAGCTGGGGCGTCTGCGTGCGGAAGTGATGACGGATTCGGTGGCCGCGCAGTCGGTGCGCGGCGACAAGAGGTGGAGTACGGCGGCAGCGTCGTAGCCGGGTGGTGGGGGTGACAGGGGCGGTCCCGAACAGGGGCTGCCCCTGTTGCTGTCTCGCGCCGTGGTCGGCGTCGGCGGATGCGAGGTGATGGGGTGCCAGCCATGACTGATCCGTACGACGACGAAGACATCCGCGATGACGGCGACCAGTACCAGGACGAGGAGCGGGACCGTGACGAGTGAGACGACGCCGCGAACCGTATATGCCGACGCCACGAACGCCCCTGTTGCCGGCATCGACGTCAAGACCCTGGTGGCTGTGCGCACGATGCTGACCGCGGCGGGGGACACGATCGCCGCTGACGCCATCAGCGACGTGCAGGAGTCGTCACGACAGGCACGGGCTGCGCTCCTGAACGGCACCGATGCTGCGTTGGAGGAGGCGCGTCAGCGGGCGGCGTTGAAGGTGATGGCCCGGCTGGGGTTCACCTGCGACGAGCTGCATATGGCGTTGACGCTGACCGGCAACCGCACGACTGCGGAGCTGAGGGGACTGAGCCCTGACGAGGTGACCACGTACGTAGAGGACATCGCTCGCATCGACCACGAGGGCGAGGAGACGGAGGCGTTCTCCGTGCTGACCCTGCTCGAGGCGATGTGGCCGGACATCGTGATGGAGGCGGGTCGCATCCACTCCTGAAAGTGCGAGAACCGCTGCGCCACTGACTGATTCGGCCTGTAGTGCAGTGCTGCCTACATCTGATCATTCTCGGTTCTAGAGAATAATGGTGCAGCACAACGATATTCGTCGCCGTGATCGATGCATCTGAGGGGCTGATTCGCCAGATACTGTGGTACTACTTAATGCAACGCCACAAGACTTGATGCAACACCACAAGAAGAAGACGCGAGGAGTGAAACCTGATGATCGCCAAGACCCTGAACCCTGACGAGGAGCTGGACGTCACCGCGACCGCAGTTGACATGGAATGCTGCGCCGAGACGGTGCGTCGGCTGATCCGTACCAAGAAGCTGCGGGCCGTGAAGGCCGGCACCCGTGGCTACCGGATCAAGCGCAGCTGGATCGACGAATACCGTTCCAGCACCGCTTCGTTCGCCTGATCCTGCAAGACCCCACCCCGGAATAGCGAAAAGGCCGGCGCTGGAACGCCGACCTTCTCATTTAGCTATTCGCCTGTACTCCCCACGAAGGAGCTAGACATGACTGTACCCGATCAACCCCACGCTGCAAACGGCGACACGTCGCAGCCTCTCACCGTGGGGAGTCTCGCCGCCCACCCTGCCGAGCAGGTGTCGGTTGAATACCACGTCGCTGCAACGCCTCTCACCGCCGAGCATGTCGCAGCGATGGCCGCCGCCTCGGCCGCTCCCACCGCAACTCCGGCTACCCCCGAGGCTTGGGCCCCTTACATCCCGGATCACGGCTTCGCGCCTGCTGCGGTCAAGGCCGCGTGCAGCTGCCCCGGCGGCGGTCGGGGCGGCACCGCGGAGTTTCAGGTGCACATCGCCGGCTGCGAGCAGCGTCTCGAGGGCAAGGCGCAGCCGTTTGCCGCTGAGTTCTGTGCCGAGTTCGACTTCGAGCCGGTCACGCCGATCGATGCCGTCACGTTCGGGGCCAAGCTGCGCGGAATCACGCCGGTGGCGTTGGTGGACACGATGGCTTTGGAGAATGAGGATCGCGAGTTCACCTCGATGGTGCAGCAGCTGCGGGGTGATCAGCCGAGCATCACCGACGTGGAATGGAGCGCCACGGTCGCCCGCCGGCAGCGTGCCCGCGAAGACACCGACGTGCTGTTGAACGAGCTCCGGTGGATCGTCACCGAGACGGAGTACGACGACGTGCTCGACGGGCTGAGCTCCGCTTCCCCTCAGCCAGGGCGCGGTACACCGTGGCTCGCGACGCGCCGAGCGACTTCGCGATCTCGTCGACGGCGATGCCACCGTTTCGCAGAAGCACCGCGTGCCGCTTCTGATCGGCGGTCAGCTTCGCCGGCCGGCCTCCATAGCGCCCCGCCGCCCGTGCGGCTTCCAGTCCGGCACGGGTCCGTTCGATGAGCAGCTCTCGTTCCATCGCGGCCTGCGCGGCGAGCACCGTGTAGAAGAAGCGGCCCATCGCGGTGCTGGTGTCGATCTGCTCAGTTCGGCTCACCAGGGTGATGCCGTCGTGCTCGAACCTCTCCGACAGTTCCATCAGATGCGTCGTGCCCCGGGACAGTCGCGACAAGCTGTAGACGACGACGGTGTCACCGCGTCGGAGGTCGGCTAGCATCGCATCCAGACGTGGCCGGGACGTCTTGGCCCCGCTCACGCCGTGGTCGATGTAGAGCGCGTCGATCCCCGCGGCCTCGAGTGCCCGGATCTGCAAAGCCTCATCCTGCTCGTCGGTGCTGATGCGGGCGTAGCCGAGGCGACGGCCAGCGGCGGATTCGGTCGGGTTCTGGTCCATGACTCCGGTTTATCAGAATCGGCGGACATGTTGAGTTGCGAGACGCGTTGCGGGGCTGCAGTTTTGAGACAGGTTCTGCAACAGCGAACGCCAGGTCGCGTCTCGGCGTCTCACCACTCCGGCATCCGAGCGTTTGTGAGAATCGGACATCGGCGAGTGGGTGTCCGGTTGTCGGTCCCTTGCTGGCCACCGCCGTGACGGAAACGCACTGTGCCAGTTGCATGTTCAGATGCACGTTACTAAACATGCACTGCCTCAAGGGCGTTCACCCTGAACCCGTTGCGTACTTTACGCAATCCAGATGGGAGCGGATTACCCATCGGGAGATGCGGTCGCGCATCGAGCGTCAGATGGGCCTCGACACCGCGATCCGCGCGCTGCCCCGGATCGATCGGGACCCCACGTTCTGTATCGGTGACGGCATGTTCTACCGCCTGGTGGCCACTGCCAATGCGCAGGCGGTCGCGGCATGACGGCCCCCAGCCTGGGTTCCGCGCACCTGCGCACCATGCGCGAAGCCGCTGGCCTGACCCTGCAGGCCGCCGCCGACCTGGCGGGGGTGTCGTTGCGGACGTGGCAGAACTGGGAGTCCCCGGACTCGGGCGCCGAGATCAAGGATGACGTGTACGCGCTGCTCGATCACCTGCTGTCGGAGAAGGCCTCCCGCGTCGCCGACATCCTCGACACGCTGGAGGATCTGGACGCTGAGTTCGATACGGGCGACGGCGAAGCCGCGGTGGTGTCGCTGGTGCGGTACCGCTCGCAGGAACAGCTGGACCGGGTGCATCCCGGGTTCACCGGCGGGATCGGTCTGCACAACGCGATGCTGGCCGTGCTGGTCGAGGAGCTCGACGGACGGGCGGTGGTCAGCTGGGCGCCGGAGGATCCGCGACCTTAACCGGTCCACGCGAACATACCCGGTGCCGGCGGCCGGACGCCGCTGGTCGCGAGTCAGCGCTCGGTCGATGTCCAGATCAGTAACGAAGCCCGTGCGTTCTGCTGTGAAAGTGCGGCGGGGGCAACCGGATCCGTCGAGGTGGGAGTGGCGGTGTCCGACATGGTGGCCGGTCTTTCTTGTCGATGGGGGAGCCCTGTGGGCACCCGCCAAACGGGGCGGTCTGGTCGGCCTGCACGGCGCAGTACGGTGCAGCCTAGGATTTCGGTTTGGTTGACGGTGAACGAGACAGCGGCGGACAACCCTACGACCTGAAAGTCGGGATCGGGCCATTTGGTCGCGTCGTCGCAGATTGCCAAGTCGAAATTCGTCTCGTCGTCGTAGGTCGCGCCGCTCAGGTCAGCGCCGCGAAGGTCGGATCTGCCCAGGTTGGCGTGCGAGATGTCCGCTGACGAGAGGTCCGCCGAGTACAGGTCTGCGCCTCGAAGCATGGCGTGGCGGAGATCGATTTGTGGCCAGTTGTTTTCGGATAGATCGGTGTAACGCAAGTCCACCGTGAATCTGCCAACCCACATGCCGTCCTCTTCGTTGTCCGACGTGGACATCCGAAGGTGAGTCTGGAACTGGCCGATGATGGCTTCATTGACCAGCTCTGCTTCGAGTCGGTCTGGTTCTGAGAGTCCGTCTTTACGATCAGCCCGACGGCGCAGGTGGGCGCAGAGCAACTCGACAATCGTGGCCGACTCGGTGTCCTCGACGCGGTTCGTTACGCCGATCCCCCGAAGGCGTTGGTAGTGGCGAATCCAGTCGTCAGCCAGATTGGCGAGTGAATAGACGCCGGCGGCCATGATCGCGAAGTGGTCGTCAGCGAGCTGTTTGGCCCCGCTCTCGAAGCGCTTCCAGAGAAGCTCTTCGTCGTCGTCGATACGGATGCGCTCGGCGTTGTCTGCCTGTGCCAGAACGGTACGAGCTGCGCCGGCGGATCCGATCGCTGCCACCACAACGGTCACTGTAGGGGCTAGTGCTCCGCCGATCCGAGTGGTGACCCATTCCCAATGCAGCATCGAGATCACCAATGTGATCGCGAGACCGGTTGCGACGACAGATATCCAGATCGAAATTCTGAACCAGGTCCGAAGGCCCACGTGTTTCGCTCCGGCCACATTCATGGCGGGGTGTTCCGGTGCTGAGCGACGATCTTCCCGAATCACTTCGCTCACAACCCAGGCCACGAACCACGGGCTGACGGCGAGCAACCCGATGAACGGGCCGCAGGAGGCGGACACCCGCCACAAGACGACGGAGGCGGCTGCCACTCCGAGTGCGATGGCGAGGACGCGGAAGAAAACGGCCATGGCGTCATTCACCCCCAGCGTGTGCGGTTGCCGTGACGATCACTGTGCCCTCCGAGTGGATCCCGCTGCCTGCGCCAGAAAGTACCCCGCCGCGACGTATCGGGAGACGTGAATTTGCAGTTCGACATGTCCAGTTGGATGGGTGCGGGCGGCTTCGGCTGGGATCTGTCTGCGTGGCCGGTCGACAAGCACGACCTGGACACCGGGCGCTGATACCGCCCACCGCCGAGCCGCATGGCAGCATTGTTGGCGTGGCACCCGCTGATCCGCTGAAGGACGTGCTGGCCGAGTTCGCGAACTGGGCGTATCCGGTGAAGCGAGAAAACATGTCGCTTGTCCCGGGTCAGCCGACACCGTTGCTCATGTATGGGTACATGTCGTTCCCGAAATGGAACGACCTCGGCGAACTGGTCCACCGTGATGCAGGTCTGGTGAAGCTGTTCCCACCCACAGGTAGTACCAAGGATCGGTTTGTGTATCGATCCGTTGGCGGCATCGGGGTAGTAAATCCGTTCAATTTGGGCGGGACGCTATGCGAGGCAGCGTGGTTGGTGTGCCAGCAGAAGCTTCGGGCGACTCCCACGGCGGAGCAGTTCGTTGCCGAGGTCGGCGAGTGCCTCGACCTCCTACGCAAGGCTGCCAGTGGGGGAACGGTGATGACGCCGGTCAAGGTCGGCCTCGCCGGCGTGAAACTCCCCGAGAGCCGCAGCGAGATCGTTTTGCCGTGGTGTCGGATCAGACGCGCCGAGGAGCAAGACTTCCCGTCGATGCCGCATCCGGACAGCGATGGAGAGGTGCAGACAACCGATTCCGCCGGTAACGCGGTATCGGTCAGTTACCGTGGTGATTTGGTGGCCGAGTTCGACCTGCCCTGCGTGATGCGCTTCGCGGACTACGTTGTAGGGGCCGACCTCGCCAACCGGGAGCCGTGGCCCACCCAGCTCGATCCGACAGCAGCCGACAACCACGTCAACGTCAAGCCGGTTGACTGTATCCGGTCAGGTCTCGCCCTGGCCCAGGTCGTGACACACGGCAGCCTGGTCGAAACGTGGCGGTCTGAGGTCGACCCGCTGGAAGGCTTCGGATGTAGCGTCAGGTTCGCAAACAGCCGCCGGTCGCAGATTTTCCCAAATCAGCTCTCCGAAGCTGATGTGGATCTCTGGACTGAATGGATGCAACGCACGTGGACGTTCTACGACAACATCCCCATCGCGATCACTCGTCTGCTGCGCGCAGTGTCCGAGGTCAAGCCTCGCCCCGAGGACACATTAATCGACGCAATCATCGTGTGGGAGAACATTTTCGGTGCGCCACAGGAATCCACGATGAGGATCACGATGGCGATGGCGCGCGTCCTTGCAACAGCGGAGGCGGAACGGCGCGACCGCTGGGAAGAGTTCAAGAAGATCTACACCCTGCGCAGTGACATTGTCCACGGGAATGAGAAGTTCAGGAAGCTGACCCCTTCGCAGGTTTACGCGACCGCGGCCAAGGCGGTACCCATCTCCATCGAGCTGCTGCGTACGGTGATGCAGTCCCACCCAGACTTGCTGACGCAATACAAAAATGGCGCTGAGAGGAGTGCTGCCGTTCTACTCGGCTGATGCCAGGATGCACTTGCCGACGAAGCGGCCAAGGTCGAGCAAGGTCTGCCGTCACCACACCGTTTCCGCGACCGCGCCCGCTCCGCCCATACGCAACTGATACTGCACCGGCATGCTCAGCGACCACCGATAGGGTGAGACCCGGACATCGGGCCCCATCGCTGTACGCTGATCGGGTTCGTGTCCCGTCTCACCGATTGCGCCACGTCACGGCGCCGTACATGACACATCTTGAACAGAAGGGGATTTCCCTTCCACGCCGGTGAACCGGCACCGTCCCCGTCGTCCTCGGAAAGACGGCGCAGCTCTGCGGTACCTCGCCCTGTGGCGGCTGGAGGTCGAGCGAGTCGAACGCATCCACCGGACAACCGGCTACGTCCCGTCCGGATGCCCGTGCTGCGACTATGTGATCTACGACGATGCCCGTGATCGCTTGGAAGCACTCGTCCGCCGCCGCGGCAAGCATGCTCACCGGCTCCGGGTCGAGGTGCACCGGCTCGACGAACGCTTCCGCGCGGTCACTGTGGAGCGGGGTGCCTGGGCGTCGGCTCCGTGGTGGTGCCGCCGA
The DNA here is from genome assembly GCF_010727475.1 of Mycolicibacterium mageritense. Taxonomy (NCBI): domain Bacteria; kingdom Bacillati; phylum Actinomycetota; class Actinomycetes; order Mycobacteriales; family Mycobacteriaceae; genus Mycobacterium; species Mycolicibacterium mageritense. Next base: position 7,483,272 of record NZ_AP022567.1, on the reverse strand, counting down.
GAACCGTGCGACTGACATGTCTTCGTGTGAAACTCCCTCGCGGCCTGTCGGTGCGCCGTGCCATGCTTCCCGCACCATGACCGACACCGCCGCATCGGAGCTCTGCGCCTGCCCGGAAGAGCACGCCACGGCCGATGGCCGATGTGCGGAACCGTCGATCCGCAGCGAGGATCCAGGCGACCCGACACTCGCCAAGTACACGTGGTGTGGGTGCTGTATCGCCGACTGCCCGGACGTGCACGGCCCCGAGGGGCGGCTGCCGGCGCACTATCGGTACTCGGCTGAGTGGTCGGACGAGGACGGCGAGTTCGTCGGCCTCGCAATCGAGTTCCCAGCTCTGTCGTACCTGGCGGACACCCCCGACGAGGCGCTGACTGGTATCAAGTCGCTCGTGGCCGAGGTGCTGCGAGACATGGCAAGAACCGGGGAGTCGCCGCCCGTGCCGGCTCCGGGGGAGTGATCTTCCAGGACCGTTCGGAATCGCGTGTGCGGTCCAGGAGCTGATGAATCGCGCATCGGCGTTGTCCGATCTGACGCCGGGTGGCCGATCGAGCCTCGATCGGCCCCACGCCGTGGATGCGGAGGGCGCGGACTCCATCGCGCCGCGGCTGACGGCGGGCGTCTTGGAGGGTGAACCCGCATTGGGCGGTCAGCTCATGCCTCGTCTGTAAGACTCCAGCGTGTGCGGTACATCACCGATGTCTTCACTCTCGCTCTTGGCAGGCGGCCATCAGAGTTCGTCAATGGCGGCGCGCTCGGATCCGCCGAAATCGAGTCGTTGCGCGCCGTGTACCACGAGTGGCAACGTCACGAGCAGGTCTGCACTCATTCCTCGTCGGAGCTTTGGCCGTTGATCAGTCACCATGACGATCAAGACGGTCTGGTTGTTCTGCGCAACTTCCCGGCCACTGCGCGGCCCACCTGGAACGGTCAGTCGAAGAACGTACGTGACGAGCTTGCTACACACCTTGTTGCCTGCAACGGGGTTGTGCTCGCCGATCCACTACGCCGCATATTCTTTGACGTCGATGATCGGCCGGTTCTCCATCCTCGCAGCGAAGACCTGCATCGAGTAGCTGCCCGGCTCGGCACGATCGAACCGCTCATCGACAGCGAGGTCGTCAAGGTTTCGCCGATACATCCGTCACTGCACACCGCTGAACGGCAGAGCTGGATCGAACCTTTCAATCTCGGCCCTGGGTTGAAGGTGATCACCGATTTGATCGAGGAGGGCTACTGGATCAGCGATCGACCTCCCGTAGAGCAGAGGCTGTATCCGGAGAAAGTCCGACAGTTCCTGAGCAGCTGTGGCGTCCGCGGTTCAGATCTGCCGACGGCCGACCCTCTGGCGGCGGTCGAGGCGTTTGCGCGGGCGCTCATGGAGGTTTCGTGGCAGCTTGCCAACGCTATCCGATCGGGGGCCGATCTGTACCTGACCAGCCGGTTGGAGAGGCGTCTTTTCGAAGTCCTGATCGAGGACTGCGCCGACCAGTTACGACATCACACCAGACTCACAGAAGGACCCGAGGCTCAGGGCGAGCACCTGGGGATGTTGGCAACCGTCGGCTTACCGTTGCTGAATGCCTCTGCGATCACCTTCGATGACGTCGTCGACATACGCACCGGCGACGCTTTCACGGCGTGGCGCACTAATCTCAATCGCGCGCTGAACTCGTACTCGATCGCGTTGGATGCCGGGCGCAGTCCGGTTTCCGCACGCGAGCACTTCGCCACCGAATTGCGAAGCGCGGCATCCGAACTCACCGCGTGTTGACCGTCTCTCAGCATGACGACCACGGGGTAGTTATTCGTCATTGAGGTTGCTGATGTGAGGCGCCGGATTCTCGTGCGGTTGCTGGTGTTGGTGTGCACCGTCAGGGTGAGGACGTACTGATGGGTCGCGCGGCACCCCGCTGAAGTCTTGGCGGGCTCGCAGGGTGCCGCGCTGTAGTGCACGGAGGCACTCGTGGTGACGGTAGAGGCTGATCTGGTTTCCGTCGAGTCCCGGCTGGCTGCCGGCGAGATCGGGTGCCCGTCCTGCGCCGACGGTGTGCTGGGCGGCTGGGGATTTGCCGGCCCGCCGCATCCGCGGCGTAGCTGGCGCGGTGCGTCCGCGACGGGGCGTTGCCGGTCGTGTCTGGTGACGTGCTGCTGCCGGTGATGATGTTTGCGCGTAGAGGGTATGGCGCACAGACGATTTGGAATGCGTTGGTGCAGCGAGCCGACGGCTTTGGGCATCGCCGAATCGCGGAGAATCTGAGGGTGCCAGCGACCACGGTGCGCGGATGGCTGCGCCGGGTGGCCGGGCGTGTGGAGTCAGTGCGGGCGTGGTTCATCCAGGTCGCGATGCGCACCGGAATAGACGTGCCGGTCCCGCAGGGGTTCGGCTGCGGCTGGCGTGATCTGGTGGCCGCGATAATCACCGCCGCTGCGGCGATCGGTCAGAGGTTCGGCCCGGCGGGGGTGCTGGGCGTGGTGACGCCGCACCTGGTGATGGTGGCGGTCAGCGGCGGGCGGCTGCTGGCGCCGGACTGGTCACCGGCATGACGCGGGGTGCACGCAACACCAGTTGCCCCTGACGCGACGCGCCGTGATCGGTGATCCTCGCCAAGGAACCTGCCCGGCAACGGTTTCGGGCAGGGCCGCCGAGCATGCGAGGAGGACACTGCGGTGTCATTGGAAGAGCACAAGCGTCGGGAGCGGGCCCACGCGATCGGGTTGTTCCGCTATCAGTTGATCTGCCCTGCACTGGAGGCGGGGTTGTCGACCAAGCAGCGCGGCAGACTGGTCCGCGAGATCGCCGAGCGCCGCCATATCGACCCGTTCGGCAGTCAGGTGCAGGTGGCGCGGGCGACCTTGGATCGCTGGATCCGCCGTTACCGGGCTGGCGGCTTCGAGGCACTGGTCCCTGAGCCGCGGCGGTTGGCCACCCGCACCGATGAGCAGGTGTTGGAGCTGGCCGCCTCGCTGAAACGGGAGAACCCGGCCCGCACCGCCGCCCAGGTGGCCCGGATCCTGCGCACCGCGACCGGGTGGGCACCCTCGGAATCGACCCTGCTGCGCCACTTCCACCGCAGCGAACTGATGGGCCCGGCCACCGGCGCGGCAGGTGAGGTGTTCGGCCGGTTCGAAGCCCCCGACCCGAATGAACTGTGGGTCGGCGATGCCCTGCACGGCCCGCGGGTCGGGGACCGCAAAACCTACCTGTTCGCGTTCCTCGACGACCACTCTCGGCTGGTGGTCGGGCACCGCTTCGGGTTCGCCGAAGACACCGTGCGCCTGGCGGCGGCGTTGAAGCCGGCGTTGGCCGCCCGCGGAGTTCCCGCCTCGATCTATGTCGACAACGGGTCCGCGTTCGTGGATGCGTGGTTGCTGCGGGCGTGCGCGAAACTCGGTATCCGGCTGGTGCATTCCGCGCCCGGTCGCCCGCAGGGCCGCGGCAAGATCGAACGGTTCTTCCGCACCGTGCGTGAACAGTTCCTCGTCGAGGTCACCGACACCAGCAGCGGGGCCTCGCCGCGGCCGGGTGGATCACCGCGGGGCGTTGTTGGAGCTCAACCGGCTGTTCATGGCCTGGGTCGAGACCGAATACCACCGCCGCACCCACTCCGAGACCGAAGCGCCGCCGCTGGCTCGGTGGGAGGACGGCTGGGATCGGCTCGGCGGGCTGCCGGCGTTGCCGACTGCTGCGGATTTGACTGAGGCGTTCTTGTGGTCGGAGTTCCGCACGGTGACCAAAACCGCCACGGTCTCGCTGCACTCCAACACCTACCGGGTCGACCCCGGCCCTGGCCGGGCGCCGGGTGGAGTTGGTGTTCTCCCCCGTTCGATCTGGAAACGATCGAGGTCCGCTACCGGGATCAGAGTTTCGGCGCCGCGATCGCTCACACCATCACCCGCCATGCCCATCCGAAAGCCCGGCCCGAGACCGTTGACTCAGGACCTGCGCCGGCGGTGACGGGGATCGACTATCTGGCGTTGACTGCCGCTGCCCATCATGAGCAGCTGCGCCAGGATGAACGTATCGGCTATCACGCCCTCTACGGCCCTCGCACTGACCGCACTATCGACGCCCCTGGCGACCATGCTCAGATTCCTGGCCAGCTCTCCATCACCGACCTCGACCCCGGCAACGCTGCTCATGAAGATGGGGTGTCGGCATGAGTATTGAACGGCTGCAATCGCATTGGGGTTTCTCCCGGATGCCGTTCGGGCGGAATCTAGCTCCGTCGATGCTGCACCGCCACCCCGGCCACAGCGAAGCGATCGCCCGCATCGGCTGGTGTGTCAATCAGTGCGCGATCGGGGTCATCACCGGTGAAGTCGGCGCCGGCAAAACCGTGGCCATCCGCGCCGCCGCGACCGCCCTGGACCCCGCCCGGCACGTCATCATCTACCTGGCCAACCCCACCATCGGAGTCCGCGGCATGCTCACCCACATCGTGGCCGCCCTCGGACACACCCGGTCTTTCACACCGCCCGCCTCGCACCCCAGGCCGCGGACGCCCTGGCCGCTGAACACGCCGAACGCGGCCGCAACCCCGTGCTCGTCGTCGATGAAGCCCATCTGCTCGACAACCATCAGCTCGAAGCGATCCGATTGTTGACCAATCACGACATGGACTCCGGGTCACCGTTCGCCGTCGTGCTGGTCGGCCAACCACCCTGCGGCACCGGCTACGCCTCGGTGTCCTTGCCGCGTTGGATCAGCGCATCGCCGTGCGCTACACCCTGCCCGGCATGAGTCCAGCTGACACCGCCGACTACATCAGCCATCACACCAAGATCGCCGGCCGCTCCGACACCCTGTTCGCCGAGGATGCCGTCACCCTGATTCACAACGCCTCACGCGGACACCCACGAGCGGTCAACAACCTCGCCTTGCACGCGCTGACTGCCGCGTTCGCTGCCGGTCATTCCATCGTCGGGGAGAAAGCTGCCCGCATCGCCATCAGCGAAACAGCCTCAGACTGAACCAGACTCCCACCACCGAGACCACCACTGCATCACCGCGGCGACGATCCCGTCACCGAGACCACCACAGCCCCGCTCAAAACACCGAGCGGGGCTGTTCTCATCGATCCGTCATCATCACCACCGATGACGACAACATCGTCACGCTCAATGACGGGCAACAACCGCGAAGGCTAAAGACAAATCGCTCAGACGTGCGTGCTCCATCGGATTGGGAACTCTGGGTATCGGAGCCTCCACGTCCGCTGCTGCTCAACTGCTGGCCCACTCGCCAACCGCCGCCATTGCGGTAGCAGGCGCAGCATCCTCCACGGCCTTGACTCTGATGTGGAACTTCTACCGTCAACGACTGACTCCCGACAAGAAGGCCGCAGTCCGCTTCTTCGCCGCCTTCGACCTCTAGACCGCGGCGCACTCAGAGTGCGCGTACCTTCACCGTGTAGCTCGACTCGCCGGGCTCCTCGCGGTAAGTGACCTGCTTGATCTGCTTGTCGTCCTGGTACAGCCAGACGGTAGCGAGGTCACCCAGGTGATCGATCGAAGCCCTGTGAGCCCGAACGGGCTTGTTCTCCAAGACATCCGCGATCCCGCCGAGGATGTTGGTCGCATCTCCACCCGGCGAGCGGGTGACCACATCCAGTGCCACGCCGCCCGTCACGATCGGAGCGAACCCGTGCTCCTGGCACGCATGCTGTGCGGCCAGAAGGAGGGCGCGGATTCTGTCTGCCTGCCCATGCTTCGCGTTGAAGACGGAGAGCGCCTCGTTCTTCAACGGCGGTAGACCCTGCACCTCGAAACGGATCGAAGCTACGTCTGCGTCTACCGGTTCGTGATTGACCGCCTGGCCGGACATCGCAACCTCCTTCTTAGCTGGTGGGCGGCCTCCGAGTCGGGAGGACCGAACTCTGCGTCCGGGGTCAGCTTGCCAGTGCTCGCTGACGAAGTCGGTGTCACCGGTGCGGTTCATGACGTGCTCGCGGAATGCCCGACGGTGCCCAGCGCCTCGTGCTATGTTGTGCGGCTCTGCTCAGCCGGCCGAAAGGACATCGCCATGCCCGAGACGTAGATGCGGCTGCTCTCCCACGCAGCCGTTCGGAGGCTGCGGGCAGCTCGCCAGAAGCGAGAAATCCGAATGTCCAAGACGGGACAAAACCGACCCCGTGTGGGTGCGGTGCAACAACCGCCGCGGCGATGTCGTTGTTCGCCACGGCTACCGGTGCCATCGGACCGGCGGCGTCACGTGCGATCTGCCCCAGTGGCCGGTCGACAAACACCACCTCGACACGGGGTGTCACTACCGACCCGCGATTGCGCTGTGGGAGCGGATCTACCGCGGTAGTTACATGGCACCACCCAGCCGCCAGCCCTATCGTCGTGCTTGGTTCGCGGCCGAACGTGCGGCGCAGCGCCGGATCGCGCGGTCACTCATCCGTGACGCGAACAGCGGTGACGGCGAAGTGGACGAGGACGTGATCGACCACCGAAAGGCCGGCCGGTACCGGCTCTACGGTGGCGGGTGGTGGGATTGACCATTCCGTTGGATCCGCCACGATGGTGCGGAACCGCGACAGCCCCGGCTTCCGCTCCCATGGCAGCCCGGGCTGTCCCAGGACGCCCATGCGACGGAGCGAGTGCCACTCCCTCTATCACAGCATTCGTAGGATGTAAGTTTTTGCCAGCGTGGATGTAACGATTGTTGCGATGAATCGCTACGTGTCACCTGCTTCGCGTCAATGCAGGTCACAGCGGTGGCGTAATTTTTACAGCCGCTATCACAACTCTTACATCCACGCTGACAAATAGTTACATGCGGGTGTATATGTTACCGGCCGCCCGAATCTCAAGTGGCACTTGCACTGTCGGGCCGCCGAATGCCGTCGGTCAGCGCGTCCGATCGGTGAACGCATCCTCGGGGTCCAGCCCCGGCGCCAGCTCCGCCAGCAGGTTCCGCACCATGCGCCGCGCCGCAGCCTCCGCCACGTGATCGGTCACGAAGGAGGTCTCTCGGCCGCGCTCGGTCACCGTGTACTCGACGGTCCACAACGTCATCCCCGGCACAGTGATGTGATCGTCGGGGCCGGCGATCCGGGTGCTCAAACGGATGCGGACGGGATGACGGGTGATGCCCACGAGCGGAACCTACGTCGCCGTGCCGACAGTTACGCAGGCGAGACATGTCGGTCCCGGGTGCGATGCTCCGAGCATGACCGAGTTGTGCGACTGCCCCGACGAGCACTTCGCGACCGCCGACGGTCGCTGCGACAACCCGCCGTTGTGGCACGACGACGCGGACACGCTGGACCACAAGCGGTACTCGCAGTGCGGGTGCTGCATGGCTGACTGCCCGGATGTGCACCTGGAGCCGAAGCCGATCCGAGCGGTGCCCGGCTCCCTGCAGATCGCCGCGGAGCACGTCGCCACACTCCCCCGGAGGAACAGCGGGAACTGTGGGAGCGGGAGGCCCGCGGAGAGCTTCGGATCGCGCCTCGAGCCGAGATGGGCATCCCGCCGGACAAGGTCCGGATTCTGCCGAGCGCCTTGAAGCATCTCGATGAGTACGACAAGCTGGAGGACGAGTAGGGCCACACTGTGGACCCGAAGTGGCGTCGACCACTAGTTTCTTGTCGCGCAACAGGTCTCGGATGCCGCGGGTGTACACGGGCGCCATGAGCACCTCGCAGCCCTTCACCCACGCCATCGCCAGCCCCTCCGCCCGCCGCGACATCGCTGCCACCGCGCCGGGGGGCTCGCAGCGCACAGATCGATTAACGGTTGTTGCCCAGGCTGAACGCCAAGCGGGATTCTCGATAGCTGCCCCTAATGAGCGTTCTCAAATTACCTCCCCATTTCGTTGCTATCGGCAGGCTTTTGCGACTTCATCTGGGGATGAAAATTCGCCAATGCGGGGACCGCGGGTCGGAAGCGGCCGTACTCTCGCTGGCGTGAATTCACTGGGAAACGAGACCATGCGGACGAAGTCTGCGGCAGCCGTGATCGTCGTCCCCGGAATCATGGGATCGGAACTCAAAGAAGGTGACCAGACGGTGTGGGGGTTTAAATCGCTACGCTGGTACTTCGACGTCTGGAAAAGCAACCAGTTCCGATCCCTCGCCCTGACGCAGCACGAACGCGACGGCGACTATGGGCGGATCACCGCGACGAACCTTCTCTCCAGCCCGGCATTCCTGGCGAAGTTCGGCAAGATGAATCCCTACCACGCTCTTGTTAATCGACTTCGGGGCGATTCAGTGCATCCCGACGCGGTGACGGCCTTCCCTTATGACTGGCGACTTCCCGTCGCTTACAACGGCGCCCTCTTGGCGCGGCACATCGAACAGCACGCCGACAAGTGGAGCAATCATCCCGCTGCCCGCGCGCATCGTGCCGCGTACCCCAAGGCAGCTGCGAACGTTGTGATCGTCGCCCATTCGATGGGCGGGCTCGTCGCACAGCACGCTGCCGAACGCGTCGGTGTCGATCGGATCATCGCCTTGGGCACCCCGTGGCACGGAAGCATCCTGAGTCTCAACGCGATGTCGGCGGGGGTGCTCAACAAGCTGCCGTTTTCCGAATCGGCCGTGCGCAATCTCACTGTGACGCTGCCGTCCATGTACGACCTGCTGCCGTGGTGGAACTGTATGGCCCCAGCACCGACAACGCGCGAGGATCCGCATCCCGTTGACCGCGCACTCATCGAGTCGATCGGAGGAAGCTGCAGTCTGTACACCGACGCCACCGCGGCGTACGCAGACAGGGCGACGAACCGCGCAGGGGAAGTCCTCGATGTCATCGGAATCGGCCAACCAACCTCCGCCTCGGCGTGCATCACCGACGGAGTTATCCATCCGCAGAAAGAAGCTTACGTCCGGGACGGCGTCGGGTTCGAACGCAGTGCTGCTGGCGAACTCGTCACCGTTGAGCCGCTAGGCGACGGAACGGTCCCCACATTCTCGGCGGCGTTCCCGGGACACGTGTCGCAGTCGTACCAGTTCCTGGGGCACGGCCTACTGTCGTACGCCGCTGAAGGCGTGGAGGTTGCCACGCACTTCGTCAAGAACACCGACGAACCGACGTTTCTTGCGGGCGGATCCGAACTCGGCGTCGCGGCTCCGCAACTGATCCGCACTGGCGCCGACGCCGAGTTGGAGATCGTCGGCGCGGAGTTCGGTGCAGACGTGCGTGTCGCGATTCTCGATGAGGAAGGTCAGGTCGTGGTGCGGCCGCGTTTCGTGGCACGCGATGGTCGGAGCTTCGCTCCGGCAGCCACGGAGGAGGAGGGAATCTTCACGGTGCGGGTTGACGATGGGCACGGAACACCGGTCGAGACCTCGTACATGGTCCTCTCGGAGTAAGCATGGGGGTGAACGCGGTCCTTGTGACTAAGTACGACAACTACGAGGACATCACCTTCAGCGAAAGCGAAGACTACGCCGCCGCGGTGGCGGAGATGTTCGCATCATTCGGGATTGAGCGAGAGGAACCACTGCGGGGGCGGGTCAGCGCGGCTGAACTGAATGCTGCAGTGAAGACGTGGAATTACTCCACCACCGGGACGGTGGTCTACTGGCTCGGACACGGCGCCGGGCCGGGCACACCGCAATCGCCGGGACGACTCCTCCATTCGGCGAGCGCGAGGGAGGATACGCACGACGGGCTCTTACATGGCCCTCTGGCAGACGGTCTCGCCAAGCTAGATGGCAACACGAAGTGGGTCGTGCTGATCATCGAGGCATGCCGCATCGATGCGTTCGTTCGGGCGCTGAAGGAGTGCCTCCGTGAAAAGTCACAGCAGTACATGTGTCCGACGCTCATCCTTTTTTCGTCGAAAGAGGTGACCTCCCCCGGGAGCGTGCTAAGTGTCCTTAAAGAAGTCATTGACGACGTATGCGGCGCCGACGCCGAGGTCCCTCTCGCGAAAATCGCGTACGAGTTCGAACTTCGGCTTTCGACAGGCGTTGCGTACGAACTTTTACATGTCGGCCGGGCAACCCTCACGAGAACAACACAACTCCCGGCAGGTCAGACTCTCGACGTTCATCGTCAACTCAGAGCAGTCGTTGATGCCCTTCCCCCCGACGAGCGTCAGCACTTTGTTGCCAAGGCGCAGTCTGCAGGGTCTGGGGAACTGACCTGGAACTTCGAGGGACGCGCCGAGGAGCGCCGAGCTGTAAGGTCGTGGCTCGACACGGACGACGCGCCGATCTGCATCGTTCGAGGGGAGGCGGGCCAAGGGAAGTCGGCGTTCCTCGGAGACATCGTCACCCGGTCTCGACCTGACCTGTGTGAAGCTTTGGTTCAGGCACGCCTGATGACGGCAGTCGACTCGTGGACAGACCTGGGCACACCGAACACGGTCATTTCCATCAACGCCTCCGGGTTGACGACGCGTCACCTGCTCGACCGCATCTTGGAGGGGTTGGGTGAGTCTGCCGACACCGATGCCGATACCGACAGATCCGTCGAACGCGTAGCGGCGCGAGTCGCCTCCATGGACGAATTGGTCCTGTTCATCATCGATGGAATCGACGAGATGCAGGAACCTATCGAGGGTGCCCGCTTCATCGGTACACTCAGCGCACGATGCCAGGCGAAAGTTCTTGTCGCCTGCCGAGATACCCCGAACGAGGGTCGGCAGTACCTCTCATTCGTTCATCCGAACCTCGTTCAGGCTATCGCCGACGCCGCTCCCACCGGGAAGACCCTGACGATCACCATGCAGGAGGACGAGGGTGCGATCGTCAGGTACATCCAGAAGAGGTTGGCGCAGCCGAGCGACGGGCTCGTGATACCGGACCCCTCGCACGTGGCCGCGAAGAACTTCCTCCACGCCCGTCTCTTGGTAGACGAGATCCTGGCCGAACCGGACTACCTCGACCCAGAGCTACTCGGCGAGCTCCTTCAACTCGAGTTGCCGGGATTGTTCGACGTAATGCTTGGCCGCCTTAAGCGACTGAACCCCGCGTTCATTCCAATCTTCCAGGCGTGCGCCCTTTCTCAGGGCCGCGGGCTGCCGCTGGCTGACGACGTCTGGCTAATCATGGCGCGCGAGGTAGCGGCGAGCGATGAGGGCTTGGACCACGACGCCCTCGCCGCCTTCCTCCGCGCCGCCGAACCCTACCTGCGCATCGATATCGAGTTCGACCAGACGGTCTATCGGCCCGCCCACTCGTTGCTTCGCGATCACCTGCTGAGCACATTGGGGGGCGTCACTGCCGACTACCACGTCATCCTCGCGAGATTGTGCGCGACGCACGTCGGGGCAGCGGAACCCAACGCCTACTACCGTCACGCAGCGACCTTGCACGCGAAGGGTTCTCACCGTAGGGGCTGGTGGGAGATCGACCGCATCAAACCGTCGGTATGGCCGCGACTCGAATCGTCGCGCGTCGTCGAGGATGCGATGAGGGACTTGTTCGGAAGGGCCAACATGCCCAGCGGAGTTGAAGAACTGGTGTTGCGCCACCACATCGATGCTGAGTTCGGCGGTTCTCGTGCCGTTGAAGGATGGGCACAGGCGATGCGGGAAGGAGGATACCCGAAAGGTCGGGCAGGGGAGGCTCCTCACGAGAGTCCACGATTGCACTGGGCTCGTGACATTGTCCGGCAACCGCTTTTCCTCAGCCTGACCGGTCATCCAGGCCAGGTGACTGCCATAGAAGACGCTCGCCTAGGGCCGGATGAATCCGGGGTGCTCGTGGGAACGAACCGGGGAAGTGTCTATCTGTGGAACCTGGCGTCCGGGGGGTTGGTGACGGAGTTCGAAGGCCTGCAGCGCTCAGTCACTTCCCTCTGCTCGGTTGCTGATACCGCGCATGGGTTGGTGGTGCTTGGCGCCGACTCAACCGGGGGCATCACGGCGTGGTCTGCGAAGACCCTGCACGTGCTGTGGCCAGACCCCGACGGAGATCCACCTACTGCCCGCAGGCCCGGGAATTGGCTGGCGCCCAAGCCCGCCGCCGTAAATGCAGCGGCGATATCCATGGTCGCAGTATCGCCCCGTGACAACGTGTCGGCTGTGGTCGTGGTGTCGGAGCACAGGATCCGCGTCGTTGACGTTCACACCGGCAAGGATCTCTGCGCATCTCGACCATCGATCCGGCGTCTGGGGTCGGCCGTCGCTGTCAGTGACGACGTAACTGGTACGAGGACAATCGTGATCGGAACGGCGGGCGAAGCGAACTCTTCCGGATCTAACGCCGAGCCCGCTGGCTTCGTCGAACTGAACCTCCAGACTGCCCGTCGTGGCCTGAAACTCACCGTGCCTCGATTCGTTGAATTGCCAGCCGCCCTGATGTCGATCCGGTTCATACAGGATGCTCAGGGCGGGTTCCGGCTGCTGCTCTCACAAGGACAGGTGCAGCGATGGGCGCCGGGTTCACGGCCTCGGGCCGAATTCCCCGTCGAGCCCGGCGAAGTCGTCCGATTGGGCGATGTCTCCTCATCTCCGCTGGGACTGACGGATGTGTGCGTCATTGACCGGCCGGACTCGCTTGTCCTGCGTGTCGTCGATGGCGACCGGGCGGACCAGATTGTGGCGTCTCATGGTGGCGCCTCGACCGCTCTCCGTGTCATCGATCGCGAAGACGGGCGCGCAGTAGTCGCATCCGGAGGCTCGGACCGAACCGTTCGGATATGGGATCCGTACTCGGTGGGCGATCGCAAGTCTGCCCACGGCGGACATGCTCAGCGGGTGTTGGCAGTTGGTGCAGGCGGTGGGAACACTCTGGCCGTAGTGGCCCGCCAGGGGGGCACGTTGCAGTTTGTTGATGGTTCCAGTGCTCGAACTATCAGAGAATTCTCCTTGGGATCCACAGCCGTGAATCTCAGCTCGTCAGTGGACAATCCCGGCCGGGCGTTGATCGCCGCCAGCGCGGCGTCAGGGCAAGTGCACCTGTGGCGACAGAACAACCTCGAGCGCCCGGTGAAACAGGAGTTTGTTGCGCACTTCTCGGACAGAGTCGTGGTCGACGTCGACCCAACCGCCGAATTCGTGGCGGCCGCGACCTCGGGTGGTGTCGTGGCGCTGTGGCGTCAGACTCGTCAGATCGACCTTGTAGCGGAGATGCAGTTTCCGGCGTCACATGTAACGAATGTGAAGGTGGTGCGACCATACGGCGACCTTGCCGCGGTCGTTGTCGTAACCGACACAAAGGTCTATACGTTTTCGGTCCCTTTGCCCCTGAGGCGCACAGCAGACGTGCGGCGCACCGAGGGTACGTTCGACGGGTCCGCGAGGGTGTCCTGCCTATACGCGAACGGCCGCGGCGTGGGGCTCGTCTCTGGAGCAGATGACGGGCAAGTACACATCCTTCCGCAGCTGTGGACCGGTAAGGACGGTCTTAACGTCGAAAGCGGAACATCACCGAGATCGATGAATCTCCGCCAGCCAATTTCGGCTATCCAGGCACTTGCGCCTGAGGCTGGTCGTCGGGTTCTTGTTGTGGGCGGGGCCTACGGTGCGTTGGCCAAGTCGAATGACGCGTTTCGCGGACCTCTCCGTGTCGTTGAGTTCGGTCAGCCCATCTCATCGGTCTCGGCCCACGGCGCAGCAGTGCTGGCGGCGGTCCAGGGCGGCGTAGTCTCTTTCGCCTTCGGCCGCGATTAGGCGACAGGATTCCCTCCGGCGGGAACCCGACGTGAATCATGTCGCAGGCTGGTGATGTCTCGCCCGTAACGTACGTCGGCGGAGGGGCTGGCAGAGAGAATGCCTCTGGGCGACAAGGCTGTCGGACCCGACAGCCTTGTCGTAACGCCGCCGCTGTAACCGCGCCCTGCGCCGACTCCTGCCCGCCGAGCGTGGTACCGCGGTGGAATGACCAGCCGCCAACCCTTCCAACACGCCATCCAGAACAGCAGCATCCGCCGCGACATCGCCCTCGCCGTGCACGACGGGATCCCGCCGGATCAGCTCGCTGAGGAGTTCGGGATCAGCCTCAGCACCGTGCACCGGTACGCGGCGGAGTGGGATGGTGCGGACCGAAAGGTGCGGGCGCTCAACGCCGATCAGCGTCAGCAGATCATCGACGGGTGCCGGCGCGGTGCACGCCGCAGGTACGAACGCGAGTACGGCGCCCGTGTCGTGGAACAGGTCATGGGGGAGGGCTGACGTCGCAGGTCGGCCCGGCTACCGGCGCCGGCCACCTCGCCGTGGCCGCAAACCACAGCCCCGCAACCGAATCCGGTTGCGGGGCTGCGTCGTGTCGGAGTGAGGTCAGTCGCCCGACAGGATCTCCAGCGACTCGAACGCGACGGTGTCGTCGTTGCCTCCGTCGTCCCACCGCACCAGGGTGTTCGCGTCATCGAGGTTGGACACGATCACGCCGGTGCGGCCGTTGGATCGGAGGGCGCAGTTGACGCCGTCGTAGATGGACACTGGAGTCGCTCCGTTCTGCGGCGTGGACCGCCGCGGTTGGTGGGTCGGGGCATCTGTATCTCCCCGGAGGTAGATCCGACGTGTAGGGCGCGGTGTGCCGCGAACAGCGTTGCACCCCTGACTATCTCTGTCGAGCTCACGTGAAAACTACAGGGGCACTGGAGGTTTCGGTTGCGCAGTTCGCCGACCTCCAGTACACCTGGAGGCATGGTGAAGCAAATGAATTCGCAGTCCTCCACCAGCGGGGACGTGACATCGAGCAAATGGGTGGGCACCGCAACGGCGGCAGTGGAGATCAAGCGGACGCAGCAGCACGTCCGCGATCTGGTGCATCGCGGTGAGCTCGCCGCGTCGACCGCACGTGACGGCCGCCAGATTCTGATCTCGCGCGCGGACCTGGACGCGTACAAGGCGCAACTCGGAATGGAGAACTGATGACCGCCAGCATGACCGATCCGACCCCGCGTGAGCAGCAGCTGTACGCGCACGCGGCGGCTGCCGCGATCGCTTGCTCCAGCAGCGGCGATTTTCTGCAGTTCAACGTCTCCGGCCGTGAACCGTCCCCGGCGGCACAGCGGGTGCGGGTGCAGCAGGAGCTCGACGAGGCACTGACGGGACTCGACGCGATGCTCCGCCGCAAGAAGGCGCCGCCAGCCGGAACCCCGGTGGCCACGATGGGCCGACGGCTGGCCGAACGCGATGAGCGGCTCGACGCGGTTGCCGGCACCTACACGCCCGGGCCTGGACTCCAGACGCTCGCCAAGACCATCACGCTCGAAACGATCTCCGCCCTCGAAGGAGGCAAGTAACTATGGCCGGAACCAAGGTGGACGAGCCGCTCGACGTCGAGTTCGACGACATCGACCCGGACGCCAAGCCCGAGCCGGATCTCAAGACGGATCCGAACGACGAACCGAAGACCGAACCCAAGTCGGAGCCTAAGGCGGATCCGAAGCCCGCCGGCGGTGGCGGTGATCCGAAGACCGCCACCCCGGCCCCGGACGCACCGACCCCGGATACTCCCGCCGACCCCCCAAGCCGACTGCTGGCGAGCGGATCGGCAACGGGCTCGGCTTCCCGAAGGAAGAACTGGGCAAGATCAAGACCGAGCCGTGGCAGGGCGCAAAGGGCTTCCTGAAGGCACAGTGGAACGTCACGCCGCAGGCCGTGGAGAACGTCGCCGCCGCGAAGGCTGCAGCTAAGGCCGGCCGCGACGCAGTGAAGGCCGAGGGAGCCACTGCGGAGTCGGTCGCCGCCGCGAAGCAGTCGGCCCGCGACGGCGTCAAGCTGGCGGCGGGGGAACTTTTCACCAAGGTCGGCGCGGTGAAGATGGCGTCGCGCGCGGTCCCGGTTCTCGGCTCGTTGTACTCCGCATACGAGGCGTTCAACAGCTTCAAGGAAGGCCGCATCGTTGCGGGCTGCTTGGATCTGATCGGCATCATCCCCGGCCCTGTTGGTTGGGTCGCGATGGCTGCATCGTGGGCATGGAAAACCTGGGGCGAGGACCGGATCGGGCAGTGGGACAAGCCGGACGACACCAACACGCACATGCTCCCCGGCAGTGCGGCGGAGGAGTCCGGCGTTGCGGCGCTCGACCGGATCATCACCGAGGCGCAGCGCAACGTGTTCTCCTTCCAGGACGGCTCTACCGGATCGGTGTGGGATTCCAACGCGCCCAAGGCTCTTCGCCTCGATGGTCCCGAGGTGGAGAAGGCTCTGTCGGACTGGTTGGGCGGGGTCGCCGGCTTGTTCCTGGAGATCGACAAGGCCATGACGCAGTCCGGTGAGTCGTACTTCCAGCAGCAGCGGACGAAGCTGCAGCCGCGCCTCTCTGCGATGGCGGCGTTGAAGGGCAAGAGCAAGGACATCGTCGCGGAGCTGAAGGCCGCCAGCGACGGTGCAGACGAGGCGTACAAGGCGGTCATCGGCGCGAACGTCGATGCCCGGAAGCAGCTTGCCAACGACGGAGAGCTCAGCGATCAGGCCGGCGCTATCACCGCTACCACCTTGCTGGAGAAGGGCAAGGCGAAGCTCGACGCAGCGGAAACCAAGCTCGGCCAGCTGTTCGGCGAAACCCCCGCCTTGGTGGTCAACACCGCCGAGGGCACCGTCGCCGCTCCGGCGGCCACCCCCACCCCCAAGCCGACGCCGACCCCGACTCCGGCGGTCACCCCCGCCGCGACGACCCCGGCGCCGCAGCAGACCACGCCGAAGACGGAGACCCCGACGCCGAAGACGGAGACCCCGACGCCGAAGGCGACGGACGACGCCTTGAAGAAGCTGATGGAGCAGCTGAACAAGACTCAGACGCCGGCCGGCAATCCGCTCGGTACCGGTGGCGGTCTCGGTGGTGGAAATCCGCTGGGCAACTGCGGTCTCGGTGGCAACCAGGGCGGAGGCACGCCCCTCTCGCAGACCAAGCCGCAGACGACGTCCGAGCCGAAGAAGCTGGTCGAGGACAAGAAGCCGCGGGAGAAGCGCGAGGAGAAGGAGGAGGCGAAGAAGGAGGAGCAGAAGAAGCCGCTCACCAACACCAAGGCTGCGCAGGAGAAGGCCGCCGTCCCGGCCGCAGAGCCCAAGCCGGCAGTCGCACCCGCAGCCGCCCCGGCCGCCGCTGCACCGACTCCTGCGCAGCAGAACGCCGCCCACGCTGCAAAGGCAGAGGAGAAGCCGAACACTGACGTCGATGTGAAGGGCCAGAAGGCGACTTTCCCGGATCCTAAGACGGCGAAGATGGCACAGCTCCTCGCCGCGGCCGACCCCACGCATCCGAAGAGCCTGGCGGACGCGGCGGCTGAGGCCGGACTCAAGCCGCCGGTGCCGGGCCAGGATCCCGGTCAGCAGGTGCCGCCGTCGGACGCCAAGCCCGGTGACGTGATGGTGGCCGGCGAGAAGAAGTACATGTTGCTCGGCGACGGCAAGTTCTACGACCTCGGCGAGTACAAGGTCGTGGGTGCGGACGAGCTGCCGAAGGAGATGGGCGACCGCGCCGGCTACTTCCGGTTGCAAGATGCGAACGCGGGCCAGCCGGCATCGGGTCAGCAGCCGGGCGGTGTGGTGCCGGTAACGAACCCGCAGGGACCGCAGGGGCCGATCTCGCCGCAGAACCAGGGCGGGGCACAGCACCAGGTGCCGGGCGCGACGGGTGCTCCTCAGGGTCCGATGAGCGGTAACCCGCCGCCGGCGGGTATGCCTCCCGCTCCGGGTGGCGTGCAGTCCGCTGGTTCGCCCGGCGTGCCGAAGCCGGGCGCTCCGGGTACCGGTCCGGGAAACGCCTCGGCGACTGATACCGGCACCGGCGTCGGCGGCCCCAGCACGGCGGGCGGACAGCGGCTCGACCCTGGTGCGGTGCGGTAGGTCCGGTCGCGTAAGGAAGCCCCGCAACCGATTCGGTTGCGGGGCTTCCTACTGTTTCGGGTCAGTCGCTGTGTTCGGTCTCCGTCACGATGCGCCTGATCAGCGTCGACGGCGCCAGCCCGTAAAACCTTGGCCAGCGTGATCAGCTCGGGAACTCGGCAGGGCCGTTCGCCCTGCTCGACACGTGACAACACCGACTTACTGATAGCCGTCGCCGCCTCGACCTGCCGCAGGTCCATCGCGGCGGCCTCTCGAGCAGCGGCGAGCACGCTGCCGGTCGCCCGGTCGGCCTCAGTTGGTGGTGTCGGTGGACGTGGCATGCAGGCATTCTGCAGCAAGCTCACAGCAGCGGGGCAGGGATCCGGAGTGCGGCGCGGGCGCGGCCACCTCCGTGTTGGCCGCCGTGATGATCACTGGCGCGTCGAACATCGTGGACAAGAATTCTGCCGCCGCGGCGATGTGTGAGACGCCGGCTCTGATGACGGGGCGAGTGCCAGTTGTGTGCGTGTCCGAATCGTGCCACGGGTGTCCGACACGACGGGATATGAAAAGTATTGCGGCTCAATCTAGTTCGCGGCGCAGTTGTATGTCATCGAGCCGAGATCATGCATCAGGCCATACTCCGCCGCTGGTCGGCGCGTTGTTGCATGTTGCGTTGCATGTGCATCGTGTGCGAAATCGATTGCGGTACTGAATATTCGGCCATGGGACGTGACAGAAATCGGTCGCGACATGTCGGTGATCCGGTGCATCATCTGACTCCATGCCCATCGAAACCGCCCACCGACGAGCGCCGGGAAGAACTCGCCGCCGACCTTCGGCAGCGCGCTCATCTGGTCCGTGACCACGGCTGGGAGCCGTACGAAACCACCTGGTCCACAGGTGAGGTTGCCGGCGTCCGCGCGGTGCTCGGTGAGCCCGACGCGCTCGATGCCGCGGTCGAAGTCTGGGCGCCCACCCTGTGGGGCATCAGCGGTGCTGAGGCAGACGCGACCACTGGCTACGAGCGTAGCCGGCGGTGGTTCCGCATGGCCGCACAGCTCGAATCCACCGCGCCGATCGACCTGACGCCCCCACCGGCTGGCCGCCGATCGATCCTGACGACGGCTGGGCGGCGATCCTGACCGCGCTCCGCGACGACCTGGAACGCATCGACCCGCACCTCGTTGTGCGGTAGGTGAAGCAGAAGTTCGGTGTCCTCGAAGTGTGGGCCGAAGCGAGTGCCCCGGAGCTGGACGCCGCGGTGCGCGAGCGGATCGCCGTCGCCGAGCGGCAGTCAGCCGAGACGTGTGAACGCTGCGGAGCGCCGGGGCAGCTCCACCGTCGCGACAACGGCTGGATGCGGGTCGAGTGCGATGCCCATGCGCAGGCCGCGCATCGGTGGCCAGTGTGCCCCTGGCCGGGGTGGGTGCTGATCTACGCGCAGCTGATCCGTGACTTGGTGGAGGTGGACGAAGACCTCGTGATCGAGTCCGTTGACGTCCGGGACGGCGAGGTGCATGTGGAGGTACGGGGCAACAGAGTCGATCGGCACAACGCAGCCATGGCACTGATCGCCGACGCCGAGGACAAGTCGCTGATGACGTGCGTCGTGTGCGGTGCGGAGGCTGAGATCCCCGATGGACCGGTGCTGCCGCTGTGTGAGGTGCACCTCTGATGCGATACGACCCCGATGCCTGCCGCCTCGAGCTCACGTCGCGAAACCTCAACGCGCTCTTGGACAAACTCGACGACCCGCAGAGCGCTCGTGCGATTGGCTCCCCGTGCGGCCGGGGGACGGTGCGCGCCGTCGAGGACGTCGACCGCACGAGCACCGACACGTCCGGCGGTGTCGTCACGGTCACCCGCAGCGAACTCGTGGCGCTGCGGGCGGGGGAGACGGTCACGGTCGGCGAGGTCAATGTGGTGCCGGTGCCCGACGCGGCGCACTACGCCAATCGCCCGGCCGGTGACGTGTTCATGCCGAGCAGCGGCGAATGGCGAGTCGGTGCGGTGGTCACGCCGGATCGGCTGCGGCACATCTGCGAGGTGTGCGGCCGCGACGAGATTCTCACGCCAGCGGAGGCTTTCGACGCAGGGTGGGATTACCCGCCGAAGCAGGGAGTGTTCGGTGTTATCAGTCCGAGGTGCTGTCCCGACTGCCCGAACAACAAGACCGTCTGGTGGGCGCTGATGATGGACGGCTTCACCGAGGACATGCTCAGCGATCAGCAGCATGCAGTGGTGGCCCGAATCCTCGATGAGCCAGGCTCGATCATGGTGATGAAATCGTGACGGTAAGTAGAGGCTGGGCCGACATCGAAGCCAGCTTGCGACGTGAACTGGCGCTGCTCGGAGTCAGTCGGATCACAACGTACGAGAAGTACGGGACGCTCCGAATCGAGACCAATCTGTGGAACGCGGAGGTAGAGGCCACCTGCGACCGTGCACAGGAACGGTCGTCGGTCACGTGTGAAAACTGCGGGCGCCCCGGCCGAGCGCGGACCCTGCCCGGCGGGTGGGTGAAGACACTGTGCGATCAGTGCCCCGGCGTCGAGGGCGCTGTCTTCATTCGTGACCGACCTGGCTGGCGGGTACGTGTAGAGCAGCTGGTGCAGGACCTCGACGCGATCGAGCCCGGCGCCAGGGTGCAGATGGTGTCGCCGAGTTTGCGTGGGCCACAGGCGGTTTTCACAACGACGACAGAGGCGGGCAGGGCCGCTGTGTTCGCCGCGCTGAACGACTTGCGCCTTACGTGTGGTCGATGCGGTCGCGTACAGGAAAACGAAACGACGTGGCGCCGCGAATTCTGGTGCCCGGACTGCAGAGGGAGAGAGCGATGAGCCCTGTCACCGTGAATGACAACGACCTTGTTCCGATCACCGACATCGGCGGCTGGCTGGCAGCCCACGGCGAACACACAGCTCTCCGTGCGCTCGGCGAGCTGCTGCTCGGTGTGACCGCTGATTCGCATCGGGCGGAGACGGCGGAGCGGTTCACCGCGCGACACCTCGGGGTTCCGCCGACCGACCTGGTCGACGAGGAATGCGAACTGAACGCCGTGACCCGTGTGACTGCCGCCCTGGCTCTCGCGGAGATGATTGCGGCGCACGATGCGGAGGTGGGTTCCGGCGATTACGCCAGCCCGCCAAGCTACACGCGGACCGAGGTCGCGGACGGCGAGCACCGCCGCCACCCGCAGTGCCTGCGTGCGGCGTTCCCGACCGCCACCCTGGCCCCGAATGCACCGGTGGTGGTCAAGATCGAAACCCGAAGCGGCAGCATCCATGACCCGGCGATCACGGTGTACGCGGCGCGGCAGAACCAGCCCGCGGCGCAGGATGTGATGGATCAGATCATGGCCCGTGCCGATGAGCTGAATCCGTACCGTGGGCGCGCCGTCCGCGCGAGCATCAGTCGCGGGCTCACTCTCACCGTCATCGACCTGCCACCGCTTAGCCGCACCCACATCGTCGTGCCGGAAGCAGTGTGGAGCGAGGTGGACCTGGGTGTCGCAGCGGTACGGGACCAGCACGAGTTGCTCAACGCTCACGGCTTGGGATGCCGCCGTGGAGTCCTGCTCGTCGGTCCGCCCGGCACCGGCAAGAGCGCCGTGTCGGCGGTGGTGGCACGGGAACTGCTGCAGTCAGGGTTCACCGTGATTTACGTCGAGGCCAAGGCCGGCCAGCACCTGCTTACCGCGGTGGTGGAGGAAGCGGAGCGGCTCGGCGGGCCCATTTTGTTGGTGCTGGAGGACGTGGACCTGCGGTGCCGAGATCGCGGCCACGGAAGCAGCGGCGGTCTCTCGGAACTGCTGCAGGCGATGGATATTCGGCCCGATGCGCGCATCCTCACCCTGGCATCGACGAATGACGCGGCGACGTTGGACGCTGCGGCGATCCGGACCGGTCGCTTCGACAGCATCGTCGTGGTGAACTACCCCGACCGCACGGCCGCCGCCCGCATCCTCAGCGGTCTCGTCGACGGAATACCGGGTGAGGTGGATGCCGTGGCCGTGGCGGGCCAGCTGCCGGAGCAGACCTCCGGATCGGATCTGCGCGAGATAGTGCGCCGCGCCGTGCTCAGCGGTGACGGCACCGTGTCGACGGCCTCGCTGCTCGCCGAGATCGGCTCGGGCCGGTACCGCGCGCAGGTGCCGACGAGTGGGCAGTACCTGTGATTCGCACCCTGGCGCTGTTCTATGCGGCGAGCGACATCAACCGTGCGAGGTGCTTGTTCGAGTCCGCGCTCGGCATCGAGTTCCGGGAGGAGCACCGACTCGAAACGTTCACGTGCTTCGTCGCGGAACTATCCCGCGGGATGGCACTGGAACTGCACCGGACCGGTCGCGGCGAGTTCACACGGATGATGCTGGAGTTCGAGGTCGCCGACATCGACGCGGTGGCCGCAGCGCTGACGGCGGCGGGGTTCGAGGTGCGGCGAAGGGGCCGAGTCGTGCTGGTGTCGGATCCGAACGGGAACACCATCGCGCTCAGCCGACCTGCCCGAGCGCCTCGTCGATGAGCCGGAGGATTTCTCGGTGGGGCACCAATACCCTGCTGCCGAGGTGGACCGTCCGAATGACGCCCTGCTTGCGCAGTGTGCGCAAGCGACGTGTCGTAACACGCAGCTCGTAGGCCGCCTCTGGGAGGCTTAGCAACGAGTCCGGGGTCAGGATTCGCGGTGCGTCCGTCACGGGGCCTCCTCACATGTGTCGACGAATCGGAGGAGCTCGCTGTGCCGGATCAGGGTGCGACCGCCGATCTTCACTTTGCGAATCTCGCCTCGGGCCATCAGCCTGAAGAAAGTGCGCTGGCTGATCCTCAACTTCGAGACCGCCTGGGGGATCGTGAGCAACGAGGCGTCGGTCAGGACGCGCTGCGCCATCAAGGGCCTGCTTCCAACTCTGCGATGAACCGCAGAACCTCCCGGTGCTGGATCAGCGTGCGATTGCCGAGCTTCAGTGTGCGGATCTTCCCCTGGTTCATGAGCTTGTAGACGTATGACCTGCAGATTCGCAGCTCGGCCGCGGTCTCTGGAATCGTGAGGATCGAGTCGGGGGTCAGGATGCGACCCGGAGCATCCTGGTCTCGGTGGTACGGCCGACCTCCGACGTCGGGATCAGAAGCGGGGGCGTGACGACGCCGTGCAGGAGATGCCGTCGCTTGGAGTTCCACGCGGACCGCGTCGGCGATGGCAGCGACCAGTGCCGCCACCGCGGCGGCGATCGGATCGGATGTGGTCACTCGCGCGAGTTTACGATCTGGAACTGAACTGTCAAGACCTGCAACGGTTTTCACCTCGCCTTGCATATGCACCTCGACGAGGCATCGGTACATGCAACAGGTCGGGTGAGAACCAAGAGCTTAAGCATCCTGGGGTTCGCACACGGGATTACCGCCTCGTCGCGATGACGATAAGAAGGGGGTGCGAGCGGTTGTCCGCGCCGCACGTAGCTGCGACGCTTGCTGACTCGGTAGTGGGGCAACACGCCGCGGTCGGTGGTCGTGACCAGCAGAGCGCCTTGCGGGTGGACACTCTCAGCAGGGGTCTGTTGCTTCGGGGGTGAGGAATCATGAGCATCGAAGTGCTCATCCACGGGGCGTCCGTGTCCATCGACCGCGCCGTGTTCAGCGCACTGTTGGAGAACTCAATCGCGAGCACCTACGTCGCCTATGACAAAGCGCTCGCCGCAGGTGCGATCGACTTCACCGACCTCGTCGCCCTGGCCCGGCACGGGGAGATCCCGTACTCGCTGTTCTTCGCCCCGCTCCCACTGGTGCAGGCACAGGTCGCTGCGAAGACGGACAAGCTGCTGGCCGGACAGACCAAGGACACGTTCTCGGTGAATTCGCGCGACGTGGTCAACATGCGCGACATCGAGCTCATCGTGAAGGACCTCCTACGTAAGCAGGAACTGCTCAAGAAGCACGATTCGACTCTGACCAAGAATCGGATCATCGGCCTTCTGAGGAAGCCGGGGAAGTCGATCAAATCCGACGCCGACAAGTTGATGGGCGCGCTCGGCGTCACTCACGACGGGCTGCACTCCGCGCAGAACAAGAAGGCGGCGCTGGCTTACCTCATCGGACGGCTGGAGGCGAACCAGGTACTCGTCTCGCAGAGTTCCCGCACGGTCATGCCGCAACGGATAACGGTGAAGTTCAGCGGGATGACAGTCAAGGACAACAAGGTGCCTTACGTCTTCCTTGCCGGGGGAGACGCCGGCGACTATCAAGAACCCGATGGGCGTCGGATCTTCACGCTCACGCTCTTGTCAGTGCTGGTTGCGCGAAAGATCTTCGCGCCGGTCACCTACGACGGCAGCACCATTGGTAGCGCTGTCGACCGGGAGTACGACATCGTCGGCGAGATACTGATGCCTGCCGCGCAGGTGCGGGACCATGATTTCGGGTCGCTGGACGCCGTGAAAGCCGCGGCCGACGAGTTCAAGGTAACGGCTAGCGCAATGGCGGTGCGAGCAATGCGCCTCAAGCTCATCAGCGGCGAGGCGGCCTCAGGCTACCTCGGTGAGCTCAAGGGGGAATACGAACGCCGGCTCAAGCCGAAGATGCGATCACCGAAGGTGGTCAACGCCATCCGGAACTACAACGGCCGTGAGCTCTCTCTCCGGATGCTCGACGTTCTCGATTCGGGAAAGCTGTCTCGGAGGGATTTCTGCAGGTCTGTCTGTCTCAACAAGATCAAGCCGACGGAGATCGACGAGTTTCGGGAGGCCCTGCGGTGAACGAGCATCAGTACCTGGTCGACAACAACGTCCTGGCCGCGCTGTCTCGGGAACAGCGGGCGAGTGCGTTCTTCCGCACGCACTGCCATATCCCCGACGAAGTCCTGTACGAAGCGAGGGGATTCCCGGACATCGCCGAGCTCAGCGCACGCAGGTATGAGACGACCGAGGGCGTCCTCCGTCAGCTGATCACCGTCATGAAGACCGTTCCGGTCACGGACACCGACCTGGTCGATCTGTATGCGAACCGCGGCAACGCCGACCCCCTCATAGTCGCGTGCGCGCTGGATGCAACATGGCAGAACGAGGACAAGCTATTCGGGCCCACGTGGGCAGTGGTGTCCGACGACAAGGCTGTGCGCGCAAAGGCCACCGAATTTGAGATCGAGCTACGGACTGGCGCTGAGTTCGCCGCGATCCTCGACGCTCGTAGGCGAATCGCTCACTTGCCCCTGTTACACGCCGCCCCCGCTGCGGGCAGAGTCACGGGCGACTGTGGTGCTGGAACGGCCTCGGCCGGCGAGCCCCGTGCGCAGCGCCCGATGACCCACCGATGACCCATTCACCCCGACGGACCCCGAACACCGCGACGGAAACCGCTAGGTCAGCGTGACGGATGAAGATCCGCGAACTGGGCGTATGCCCGATCGGGGCCTTTACACACCAGCGGTCGGCGGTTCGATACCGTCCGCGCCCACTCCAGTTTCCCCTGTCAGGGCCGCTGCGGCTCAGTGACCGAAAACCCCGCCGTGGCAAGCGTGCGCCGAGCAGCGGGTCGGCCATACTGGCCCGGTGGGGGGTCTGACATGACGGCCGGCGTCGACCGGTGAGGGACATACTTTTCGCTGCGGGCCTGGCTCTGGTGGTCTCGCTGCTGCTGACTCCGGTGCTGATCCGGGTGTTCACCAGGTTGGGCTTCGGTCAGGAAATCCGTGAGCACGCTCCGCAGAGCCACCAACGCAAGCGTGGAATCCCGACCATGGGCGGCGTCGCGATCCTTACCGCGATCTGGGCAAGCTACTTGGGCACCAACCTCATTGGGCTCGGTTTCGGCGGTGAGGGACCGTCGGCGTCGGGCCTCCTGGTGCTCGGGCTGGCCACGGCGCTGGGTGCGGTCGGCTTCACCGACGACTACATCAAGCTGCGGCATGCACGCAATCTCGGCCTGAACAAGAGGGCCAAGTCCGCAGGCCAACTGATCGCCGCAGTCCTTTTCGGCGTGCTCGCGCTGCAGTTCCGCAATCCCGACGGCCTCACGCCGGGCAGCGCCGAAGTGTCCTATGTGCGCGACATCGCCGTGCTCACGCTGGCACCCGTCGTGTTCGTGCTGTTCTGCATCGTCGTCGTGTCGGCGTGGTCGAATGCCGTCAACCTCACCGACGGTTTGGACGGACTCGCCGCAGGTGCCATGGCAATGGTGAGCGCCGCTTACGTGCTCATCACCTTCTGGCAGTTCCGCAACGCGTGCGCCGTCGGCCCGGCACCCGGCTGCTACGAGGTTCGCGACCCGCACGATCTGGCCCTGGTCGCCGCGGCGACCGCGGGTGCCTGTGTCGGATTCCTCTGGTGGAACGCCGCACCGGCCAAGATCATCATGGGTGACACGGGCTCGCTGGCGCTGGGCGGCATCATTGCCGGGCTTTCGGTGACCAGCCGCACCGAGATTCTGGCGATCATCGTGGGCGCACTGTTCGTGGCCGAGGTGACCTCGGTCGTCATCCAGGTTTTGGCGTTCCGCACCACTGGCCGCCGGGTCTTCCGTTTGACCCCGCTGCACCATCACTTCGAGCTGATGGACTGGCCGGAAAGCGCACTGACCATTCGGTTCTGGCTGATCACGGCCATCGCATGCGGTCTGGGGATCGCGTTGTTCTACGGCGAGTGGTTGACGGCCGCCGGCGCGTGAGCGGCACGCCGGGCCGATTGTCACGCCGCGTCGTGGAACACCAGTCCCAAGGTGTGCCGCTCACCGGACCGGACCGCCGAGACACCGTGCCGGATCGGCGCGGCCGACCAGCCCCGCGCCGATTGCACCGGGCGCTCGCGCGTCGTGAACACGAAACCGTGGCCGTGCGGCAGCAGCGTGGCGGTGCCGCGGGACTGTGCGCGGGGCCGTTGCTCGACGAGCAGGAACTCGCCGCCGGTGTGGTCGACGCCGGGCCGGTTCAGGTTGATCACCACCTGCAGCGGGAACACGAGGTCTCCGTACAGGTCGCGGTGCAGGGCGTTCCAGTCGCCCGCACCGTAGCGCAGCAGTATCGCGGTCGAGCGGGTCTGGCCGGCCTGGTGACACATGTCGAGCCACTCGTCGAGCGTGTCCGGCCACGGCGCCGGGCGCCCGAGCCTGGCCCACCAGTCCCGCGCGATCGGCAACAGCCGTGGATACAGCGCCTGTTTGAGCGCTTCGATCGGCTCGGGGTACGGCGTGCCGAAGTAGCGGTACTCGCCACGACCGAAGCGGTGTCGGGTCATGTCGATGGTGCTGCGGAACCGGTGGTCGTCGGGGTACATGGCTTGCAGCGCCTCGGTTTCCGCGTCGGTCAGCAGGCGTGGCAACAGCGCACCGCCGTACTCGTCCAGCTCAGCGGCGACGGCAGCCCAGTCGCCCGAGTCCACCCGTTTGCGCCACCTGTTCATGCTGCCCGCTCCAGGTCCAGCAGCGTGGTCTTGGCGGCCAGACCGCCGATGTAGCCGCCGAGTGAGCCGTCCGAGCGCAGCACGCGGTGGCACGGCACCACGACGGGCAGGGGATTGGTGGCGCACGCGGTGCCGACCGCACGCACGGCGTTGGGGTTCCCGACGGTCTGCGCGACGGTCTTGTAGGACTCCGTGCGGCCGTAGGGGATGTGCGACAGCTGACGTTGCACGAGCTGGCGGAAGCCGCTCGACAGCGAATAGTCCAGCGGCAGGTCGAATACGCGGCGCGTGCCGGCGAAGTACTCGTCGATCTCACGGGCCGCGGCGTCGAGCCGTTGCGGCGCGCGCAGCACGCGCGGGCTCAGCCGCTGCGCCAGCGTGTCCAGCACCGCGTCGTGGTCCTCGGTGTCGTAAGCCACCCGTACCAGCCCGGTTTCGGTCGCGGCCAGCAGCAGCTTGCCGACCGGCGTGTCGATCGTGGTGTAGGCGACGTCGAGCAGCCCTTCGGCGGCGGCTTGTTCTTCCAGCCTGCGGTGCAGGCGGGCCAGGGTGTCATTCATCGGGCTTCTGCTTCCATGAGTGCGTCGGGGAAAGTTGTTCGCAGCGTGGCGATTCCGTCAGAGGCGGCCTTACGCGCCGCCGCCGTCGTGCCGCCGAGGATCTCGGCGATCTCGGCGTAGGGCAGCCCGACGAGATAGTGGTAGGCGACCGCCTGGCGTTGCTTGGGCGGCAGTGCCTTGACCGCCTCGGTGAGGCCGCCGTCGTCGGCGTCGGGCACACCGATCACCGAAGGGCGGTCAGGTACCTCGCTCACGGCCACCGCGCCGCGTTGCCGCACGCGAATGATGTCGACCGATTTCCGGTGCGCGATGGTCACGAGCCAGGCCTGCACGTTGGCGTCCTCGGGCAGCTTCGGGTAGGCCCGCATCGCCGCCAGGAAGGTCTCCGACCAGGCGTCCTCCGCGTCGTGCACGCCGAGGACGAAGCGGCATACCCGCAGCACGGTGTCACCGTGCGCGCTGACGATGCGTTCGAATGGCGCCTTCATGGGCATCGACGATTCAACAGTTCCGCTCCTCGTTCGTGGCTTGCCGTCACCCTGTAGACGCACCGGAGCCGCGGAACGTGAGCTTGTCCGGAAAAATCAGCCACCCGGCGGCGCGAAGAATTCCAGCGCGATGCCGTCGGGATCGCGGAAGCTCAACCCGGATCCGTACGGCGCGTCCACGATCCCACCGTGACTGACACCCAGTTCGTCGAGGCGTCGCTGCCAGGACTCCAGCGCGGCACGGTCGGCGCAGCCGAACCCGACATGGTCCAGGCCCGCGCGGAACTCGGTGAACTCGTCGCCCGCGATCTCGCGGTCGTGTTCGTGGATGCCGAACAGGGTGCCGCCGTCCAGCGCCCACACCAGATGGTGGAAGCCGCTGTCGGTGTGCTCGTCGAGCACGGGATCGGTTCCGATCAGCGCGCGATACCACGGTCCGCTGACCGCGAGATCGCGCACCGTGACCGCGACGTGGTTGAGAGTCGGGAAATCTGGCATTGCTCCTCCTTAGACGACGCGCTTGCCTCGACGTGCGCGGGAACGCATGTCCCACAGATACAGCTGATAGCCCAGCAGCCAGAGGTCGCGAGGGATGACGTGGTCTGCGATGCGCAGGGCGGTCAACAGCCAGCCGAACCGGCGCTGTTGCGCGCTGTTCCACGCCAGCTGCATGTGCGTGCGGAACTCGGGCGGCAGGAATCCCGTGGTGGCGAACAGGTTGAAGCGCCCGGCCGGCAGCCGCAGCGGCGCGGGCAGGAACGCCATCGCGGCCACCCCGTGCAGGTGCTCGCGCACCGGCGGGTCGATCTGCAGAGCGTCCAGCGAGCGCTTCCAGTACTCGTCGAATGCGCGGCGGTCGGCGGGCCACATGTCGTCGCGGACCTGCAACGTCGTGCCCAGGCTGCGGGCATCGGCGTAGACCGCGTCCGCGGCAGCGTCGTCGAGCGGCCCGTACAGGAACTCGTGCATGTCGATGTAGTACCGGTACAGGCACGCCGCGACCCACAATTGCAGGTGGGGGTCGAAGGCGTTGTAGTACACCGGGCTTGAGCCGGTGGACCGGACCAGTGCATGCACCTTGTCCACCTCGGCGCGGATCAGGGCGCGGTCGGCGGCTGAGCCGAGAGTGGCTGCGGCCAGGTATGTCCCGGTGGTGCGGGCCCGCTTGAACGGGTGCTTGTAGACGTTGCCACTGTCCACCGGACTCTCCAGCACGCCGTAGCCGACCCCGGGTGCGGACAGCTGCATGATGACGTTGGCCGCGGGCAGCAGCACCGCGGCCGGGTTGAGCAGATCGACGACCCTGCGCGGTCGTCGCGGCGGACCCAACCTCATAGCGTCGAGTAGACCACTTTGTGAGACGCTGCCGAAGTGTTTGCGCTGACACGCCGGGGCCGCGCCGCGGGCATCGCCGCCGGATACCTGGCCGACCTGCTGCTGGCCGATCCGCGCCGCGGACATCCCGTCGCGGTGTTCGGAGGCGCGGCGGCGCAGTTGGAACGACGGACCTACGCCGACAGCCGCGGTGCCGGCGCGCTGCACACCGGGATCCTGCTCGGCGCCCTTGGCCTGCTCGGCGTGGCGGGCCGGGGTCGCGCGTGGGCGCTGGCATTCGCGGTGTTCACCGCGCTGGGCGGTACGTCCTTGAACCGCGTGGGCGGTCAGATGGCGGCCCTGCTGGCAGATGACGACGTGGCGGGCGCCCGCGCGCTGCTGCCGTCGCTGTGTGGCAGGGATCCAGCGGCGCTGGATCCCGCCGGGCTGACCCGGGCGACCGTGGAATCGTTGGCGGAGAACACCTCCGACGCCCAGGTCGCGCCGCTGCTGTGGGCCGCGGTCGGCGGTGTGCCCGGCGTGCTGGTGTACCGCGGCGCCAATACTCTCGACGCGATGATCGGCCACCATTCGCCACGCTACGAGCGATTCGGTTGGGCTGCGGCGCGTTTCGACGATGCGCTGAATTATGTGCCGGCCCGGGTCACCGGCCTGCTGGTCGCAGTGTGCGCGCCGGTGGTCGGCGGATCCGCCCGGGCGGCGCTGCGCGCATGGCGCCGTGACGCGTCGCGGCACCCCAGCCCGAATGCGGGCGTCGTCGAGGCGTCGTTCGCGGGTGCGTTGGGGGTGCGCCTGGGCGGGCCGACGCAGTATGCGCACCGGCTGGAGATTCGCCCGACACTCGGAGACGGACGCGTCCCGGAGGTGCCCGATGTCGCGCGGGCCGTGCGGTTGTCGCGTGCGGTGCAGGCCGGTGCCGCGGTGCTCGCGCTCGGGCTCAGCGCCGCTTGCCGTAGCGGTCGGCGAGCTTCTCCTCGGTCGTCAGCGGTTTGGCGGGTGCGGTTTGCGCGCCTGCGGGCGATGCGGCACCCGCGGCGCGTTCCCGACGGCGCTGTTTGATCTCGGCATAGACGAAGTAGCCCAAGCCGATCGGCGCGACGATGCCGAACGCGATCCACTGGATTCCGTATGACAGGAAGGGCCCGGCGTCGAGATGAGGCAGCGGGATGACGCCGAGACCACCGGGTTGACCTTCGACCAACTGCAGATACGAGCCCGTCAACGGCACCCCGGTGAGCGCCGCGATCTGCGTCGTGCTGATCGAGTAGACCTGCTGTGCACCCTCCGCGCGGAACGGTTGCTTGCCGGTGACCTGCGCCTCGGAATCACGCAGCCGCGCCGTGATGGTGACCGGTGTCGTCGGCGCAGCCGGGATGGGTGGCACCGCGGTGCCTTGCACGGGCCGCACGTAGCCGCGGTTGACCAGCACGGTGGGCCCGCCGTCGACCGCGAACGGGGTCAGCACCTCGTAGGCCGGATCGCCTTCCACCACGCGTAACCGGGCCAGCACCTGGGCTTCGGGCAGATAGTGTCCGGTCGCGGTGACGCGCTGCCATTGTTGGTCGGGTGCGGCTGAATCCTGGTGCGGCAGTAGCGTGGTGACGCTCACGGGCTCCGCGGTCAGCGAACTCGCGATCTGGTTGTTCTCCCGCGAGGTCTTGGTGTTCTTGCCCAGCTGCCACGGTGCCAGCACGGTGAAACACAGATAGGCGAACGCGCCAACGACGACGATGAGGGCCAGCCACTGCGGCCGCAGCAGAAACGTCAAGCGTCGCATCAGGCCGACTTTTCTCGCTCGGCGAGCGCGGCGTCGACCCAGTCGTGCAGCCCGGGCAGGGCCGCTTCGATCACGGTGAACACGTCCTCGAAGTCGTCGGTGGTGCCGTAGTACGGATCCTCGACGTCGGGTGTGTGCGCGGCCGACCGCGGATCGAACGAGCGCAGCATCCGTAGCCGCTCCGGCGCCACGCCCAACTCGCGCAGGATCCGGAGGTGGTTGCGGCCCAACGCGACCACGAGATCGGCCGCGAGATGGTCGTCGTCGACCTGCGCGGCAAGATGGTCGGCCGGGTAGCCGTGCGCGCGCAGCACTCCGCACGCGCGGTGGTCCGCGCCGTCGCCCGCATGCCAGCTGCCGGTGCCGGCGCTGGTCACGCGCACGACGTCGGCCAGGCCGCGCTCGGCGATCTGATGGGCGAACATCTTCTCCGCCATGGGGGACCGGCAGATGTTGCCCGAACACACGAAGGTCACATGCAGCGCGTCAGACACCGAGCACCTCGCGAAGCGATTCGACGGTCGCGACGTGGGCGTGCGCCGAGCTCGCACCGGCCTCGGCGAAGTCGTCGCGGCCGTAACCCCATGCGACCACCACGGTGTCGATGCCGTGTTCGGCCGCGCCCTCGACGTCGTGCGCGCGGTCGCCGACCATCAGCACCCGCTGCGGCAGCGGGTGCAGTTGAGCCAGCGCGTGCGCGACCACCTCGGCCTTGGTCGCGCGCACGCCGTCGGGGCTGGCCCCGGCGATCACCTCGAAGTAGCCGTCGAGCCCGAAATGCTCGAGGATCCGGCGCGCGGTCGGCTCGGCCTTCGAGGTGGCAACGGCCAGCCGGATCCCGGCCGCGCGCAGATCCTGCAGCAGCGCCGGGATGCCGTCGAACAGCTTGTTGATCGACCAGCCCCGGCTCGTGTAATCGTCCCGGTAGGCGGCGATGGCCGCGTCGACGTGCTCGCCCAGGCCGAGCTCGCGCAGCGTGTGGTGCATGGGCGGGCCCACGATGCGCCGGGCGAGGTCGCCGTCGGGCACCTCGGCCCCGACGGTCTGCAGCGCGTGGCGAAAGCTGGAGACGATGCCCTCCGCCGAATCGGTCAAGGTGCCGTCGAGGTCGAACAGCACCAGTTCGGGCCGGGTGTCGCTGCCGATCTCGCTGATGAGCCCAATTGCATGGCCAGTCACATGGCCATTGTCCCCGATGCGTGCAGCGCTCCACCGGATGCCCGGATCGGCGCATCGACCACTACTGTCGTGCTGTGGCAAGTCCAACCCGCACGGGCGCCCGGTACCACGGTGACCAGGCAGCTTTGCCCGGCATGCTGGACTTCGCGGTCAATGTGCGCGCCGGTGCGCCACCCGACTGGCTGACGGAGCGGCTCGCTGCACGGCTGTCCGATCTGGGTCGCTATCCGAGCGTGGCCGACGAGTTGCGCGCCGTGCGCGCGGTGGCGGCCAGGCATGGCCGCGACGAGGCAGAGGTGGCGCTGCTGGCCGGTGGCGCCGAGGGGTTCAGCCTGATCGCGGGGCTGCGGCCGAGGCTCGCGGCACTGATAGCACCGTCGTTCACCGAACCGGAAGCCGCGCTGGCCGCGGTGGGCGTTCCGATCCGGCACGTGGTGCTCGACCCGCCGTACCGCCTCACCGAGGTGCCGGGCGACGCGGACCTGGTCGTGGTGGGGAATCCGACCAACCCGACGGGTGTGCTGCATCCGCGCGACGACATCCTCGCGTTGCGGCGCCCCGGCCGGTTGATCGTGGTCGACGAAGCGTTCGCCGACGCCGTGCCCGGTGAACCCGAGTCGCTGGCCGGCGACGCCCTGCCCGATGTGCTGGTGTTGCGCAGCCTCACCAAGACGTGGTCGTTGGCCGGGCTTCGGGTCGGTTACGCGCTCGGCGCACCCGGCCTGATGGCGCGGCTCGTGGCACGCCGTCCGCACTGGCCGCTGGGTACCTTGCAGTTGGAGGCGATCGCCGCGGCCAACGCCGCCGACGCGGTCGCCCAAGCCGAGGCCGGGGCGCGCGAGCTGGCGGCGCTGCGGGTTGAGATGGTTGCCGGGTTGCGTGCGCTCGGGTTGGACGTGGTCGACGGCGCGGCACCGTTCGTGCTGTTTACCGTGCCGGATGCCGAGTTGATGCGAAAACATCTGGAAAGCAAAGGCATTGCGGTGCGCCGTTGCGATACTTTCGTGGGCCTGCCGGGGCATCATCTGCGAGCCGCGGTACGGGTGGAGTGGCCGCTGCTGGTGGATGCGATGAGGGAGGTGTTGCCATGACTGCGCGCGGGACCGGGGTGAGCCTGGCCGATGTCATCGGAGTGCTGGACGCGGCGTACCCGCCTGCGCTGGCGCAGAGCTGGGATTCGGTCGGGTTGGTGTGCGGCGACCCCGGGGAGCGCGTGGAGTCGGTGACGATCTCGGTCGACGCCACCGAAGCGGTGGTGGCCGAGGTGCCCGAGCGGGGCCTGCTGCTCGCGCATCATCCGTTGTTGTTGCGTGGTGTCGACACCGTTGCGGCCAGCACCGCAAAGGGCGCGCTGATCCACCGGCTGATCCGGACCGGGCGGGCGTTGTTCACGGCGCACACCAACGCCGACGCGGCGTCGCCCGGCGTTTCCGATGCGCTGGCCGACGCACTCGGGCTTGAGGTGGACGGCGTGCTGGAACCGGTGCCGGGCCCCGACCTCGACAAGTGGGTGGTCTTCGTACCCGCGGGCGACGCCGACGCCGTGCGCGACGCGCTCTTCGCCGCGGGTGCGGGCCGGATCGGCGACTACTCCCATTGCAGCTGGAGCGTGGCGGGTACCGGACAATTCCTGCCCCACGACGGGGCGTCGCCCGCCATCGGTGAGATCGGCAGTGTCGAACGAGTGGCCGAGGACCGCGTCGAAGTGATCGCGCCGGCGCGACTGCGTGCGGGGGTGCTCAAGGCGATGCGTGCCGCGCACCCATATGAGGAGCCGGCGTTCGACATCATCGCGCTGGCACCCATCCCCAGCGACGTCGGAATCGGCCGCGTGGGGACGCTGCCCAAGCCGGAGCCGTTGTCGGCGTTCGTATCCCGCGTGCACGACGCGTTGCCCGCCACGTCGTGGGGGGTGCGGGCGTCGGGTGATGCCGATGCCGTGGTGGCGCGCGTCGCGGTGTGCGGGGGTGCCGGAGACTCGCTTTTAGGTGCGGTGAACGGGGCCGACGTGCAGGCCTACGTCACCGCGGACCTGCGCCACCATCCCGCCGACGAGCACCGCAGGGCGTCGGGTGTCGCGCTGGTCGATGTCGCGCACTGGGCCAGCGAATTCCCGTGGTGTGCTCAAGCGGCGGGGGTGTTGCGCGCACACTTCGGTGACGCGTTACCGGTCCGGGTGTGCCCGGTCCGCACAGATCCATGGAACGTCGAGAGTCGAGCGTAGGGATGAACATGAAAGCTGAAGTGGCCCAACAACGTTCGCTGCTCGAGCTGACCGAGGTCGATGCCGAGCTCGGGCGCATCGAGTATCGGGCCAAACACCTTGCCGAGCAGCAGCGGGTCGACGAGGCGCAAGCCGAACACGCGGCCGCCAACGACCGGCTGGCCGTGCTCGGCATCGCGCTGGAGGATCTCGGCGCGCAGGTCGCGAAGTTCGAGACCGAGATCGACGCCGTGCGCCAGCGCGAGGACCGCGACCGGGCGCTGCTCGAGGGCGGTTCGGTGGGGGCCAAGCAGGTCAGCGAGATCCAGCATGAGTTGGAAACCCTGCAGCGGCGGCAGTCCAGCCTGGAGGACTCGCTG
Source organism: Mycolicibacterium mageritense (assembly GCF_010727475.1). Lineage (NCBI taxonomy): Bacteria > Bacillati > Actinomycetota > Actinomycetes > Mycobacteriales > Mycobacteriaceae > Mycobacterium > Mycolicibacterium mageritense. Next base: position 7,448,282 of record NZ_AP022567.1, on the reverse strand, counting down.
CTCGAGGTGATGGAGCGCCGGGAAGACCTGCTGGCCCAGCAGTCCGACGAGCTGGCTCGCATCGACGAACTGCAGAACAGCCTGAACGAGGCGCAGCAGGCCCGCGACGCCGCGCTGGTCGACATCGATGCCGCTCGGCACCAGTGCATTTCACGCCGCGATTCCTTGGTGGCCGAGATCGATCCCGAGCTGATCGGAATGTATGAGCGGCAGCGGGCGCGCGGCGGTGCCGGCGCCGGCGCGCTGCAGGGCCGGCGGTGCGGTGCGTGCCGGATCGAGATCGACCGCGGCGAGATCGCCCGGATCACCGCGGCGGCTGACGACGACGTGCTGCGCTGCCCGGAATGCGGCGCAATCCTGTTGCGGGTCAAGCCGTGAAGGTTCTGGTCGAGGCCGACGGCGGCTCGCGCGGCAACCCCGGGCCCGCGGGGTTCGGGGCTGTCGTGTGGACGGCCGACCACGGCGTCGTCCTCGCGGAACGGAAGGAGGCCATCGGCCTCGCCACCAACAACGTCGCCGAATACCGGGGCCTGATCGCGGGTCTGCAGGCAGCCGCGGCCGAGGGTGCCGACGAGGTTGCGGTGTCGATGGATTCCAAGCTCGTGGTGGAGCAGATGTCGGGCCGGTGGCGCGTCAAGCATCCCGACCTGGTTCCGCTGCAGCGTGACGCCGCCGCGCTGGCTGCGCAATTCGCGGACGTCACGTACAGCTGGATTCCGCGGGCGCGCAACGCTCATGCCGACCGGCTGGCCAACGAGGCGATGGACGCTGCGGCCGAGGTGGTTTCGCTGACGGAAAGCGCTGCGGAGAAACCCGCTGAAAAGCCCGCCGAGAAGCCCGCCGCCCCGGGCTGGACCGGTGCTGTCGGCGCGCCGACCCGCCTGCTGCTATTGCGGCACGGACAGACCGAACTGTCGGTGCGGCGCCGTTATTCGGGCCGCGGCAACCCGCCGTTGACCGAGGAAGGCCGCAGGCAGGCTGAGGCTGCCGCACGGTATCTCGGGGAGCGGGGCGGCGTCGCGGCGGTGGTGTCCTCGCCGCTGCAGCGCGCTTATGACACTGCCGCGGCGGCGGCCAAGGCGCTGGGTCTCGACGTCACGGTCGACGACGATCTGATCGAAACCGATTTCGGTGAGTGGGAAGGGCTGACTTTCGCCGAAGCGGCCGAGCGTGACCCTGAGGTGCATCGGCGGTGGTTGCGGGACACCAGTGTCGAGCCGCCCGGTGGCGAGAGCTTCGATGCCGTGGCGCACCGCGTGCGTCGGGCCCGCAACCGCATCATCGCCGAGCATGGCGAGGCGACCGTGTTGGTGGTCTCCCACGTGACGCCGATCAAGACCGTGCTGCGGTTGGCGCTCGACGCGGGGGAGGGCATCCTGTACCGGCTGCATCTGGACCTGGCGTCGTTGTCGATCGCCGAGTTCTACGGTGATGGTGCGGCATCAGTGCGATTGGTGAACCAGACCGCCTACCTCTAGGCGTGCAGGTGCAGCTGCTCGCCGTGCGGTCCGAGGATCGTGATGGCCTCAACGGGACCGTCCACGACACCGAACCAGTGTGGCGTCCAGGTTGAAAACTCGACGGCCTCACCAGGTTTGACGATGAAGTCCTGGTCTCCGAGGATGAGCCGCAGTTGCCCGGACAGCACGTACATCCAGTCGCGCCCCTCGTGGACGGGAAACTCGGTGGGCGGCTTCTTGCGCCGGGGGCTGATGCGGATCTTGAACGCGTGCAGGCCGCCTGCCGGGCCGTGGCGGGTCAGCGGCCAGTAGGTGATGTCGTGATGCGTGTGTGAACTGCCTTTGACGCGTGGGTCTTCCGCCTCGGGCGGTCGCAGGAGTTCATCGGTGGTGACCGAGAGCGCCGTGGCGAGCCGGGGTAGGTGATCGAGTGCGAGCCTGCGCTTTCCCGATTCCAGCCGGCTCAGTGTCGACACGTCGATCTGCGCGCGGGTCGCGACGTCTTCCAGGGTAAGGCCTCGTTGGCGGCGGAGGTCTCGCAGCCTTCGCCGGACCAGCGCATCGACGTCGTCGTCGGGCGGTTTTGCCTGCATGGCAAATTAGGTTGGCAGATTCGCGTTCGGTGGGCAAGCTCTGGGTATGGACAACGTATGGGACTGCATCGTGGTCGGCGGTGGGGCCGCCGGGTTGAGTGCCGCTCTGGTGCTCGGCCGGGCCCGCCGGCGCACACTGTTGATCGATGCCGGTGCGCAAAGCAATTCGGCTGCTCACGGCATCGGAGGACTGCTCGGCCATGACGGGCGGCCACCCGCCGAGCTGTATGCCGCGGGCCTTGCCGAACTGGCGGCGTATCCGTCCGTCGAGCTGCGGACCGGTGAAGTCGTCACGGGAGAACCGGGTTTCGTGCTCGAGCTGGCCGACGGCAGGCGGGAACGGGCCAGAACCGTGCTGTTGGCGACCGGCATGGAATACCGGCCGCCGAAGCTCGCCGGGCTCGAAGAACTCTGGGGCAATTCGGTTTTCCACTGCCCCTTCTGCCACGGCTGGGAGATGCGTGACCAACCGCTGGCGGTGATCGCCCAGGGTGAGCGCGCCGTGCATTCGGCCCTGCTGCTCCGAGGCTGGACCGATGATCTCGTGGTGCTCACCGACGGCGCGAGCGGGCTGGACGAGGCTCAGGTCAAGCAGCTCGATGCGGCCGGGATCGGCGTCGACGAGCGCACGATCACCCGACTGGTCGCAGACGGCGGCGCGCTGACGGCCGTGGAGTTCGCCGACGGTACCCGGCTGGCCCGTCGCGGAGCGCTGGTCGCCAGCACATTGCACCAGCGTTCGCCGCTGGCCGCGCAACTCGGCGCGGTTTCGGCCCCGGGGCCGGTGGCCGCCGACGCACTCGTGGTCGACGGGTTCGCGCGCACCTCGGTGCCGGGATTGTTCGCCGCAGGAGATCTGACTGCCCAGATGCCGCAGGTGGCCACGGCCGTGGCGGCGGGCAGTCAGGCCGGCGCAGCCGTCGTGCAGTTCCTGCTTGCTGAGGACGTCGGGTTGCCCGTGCCGCCGTGGCCGACGCGTACGGCCGTCACCGCGCAGTACTGGGAACGGCACTACGGGCAGCGCGGACGCATCTGGAGCGGGCGGGTCAACCCGCAGCTGGAGCGGATCGCCGCGGAACTGCCCGCGGGCCGGGCCCTGGATCTGGGTTGCGGTGAGGGCGGTGACGCCGTGTGGTTGGCCGAGCGCGGCTGGCAGGTCACGGCCGCGGACGTTTCGGAGACCGCGCTGCAGCGCGCCGCAGCGGAAGCGGCGGCCCGCGGCGTCTCCGACCGCATCAGCTTCGAGCGGCACGACTTCTCCGAGAGCCTGCCCGGCGGCGGCTTCGACCTGGTGTCGGCACAGTTCCTGCAATCGCCGATCGCCATGGACCGAGCCGGGTTCCTGCGCCGCGCGGCCGACGCGGTGACGCCGGGTGGCCTGCTGGTGGTCGTCGATCACGGGGCGGCGCCGCCCTGGGCGCCCGAGCATGTCCGAAAGTTCGAGTTTCCCACCGCTGATGAGGTTTTGGCGGCACTGGAGCTTCCCGAGGCGCACTGGGAACGGGTCCGGGTGGGCCCCGAGCAACGCGAGGCGACCGGGCCTGACGGGCAGCGCGGCACCCTCATCGACAACGTGATCGTGCTGCGGCGGGTGGCCTAGCGGCAACTTGTCGGCCTGTTGCCTCATGTCAAGATGCGCGCGTAGAGGCATTCGTTGCCTCACGTAATCGTGCGCGCTTGTTGATCTGGGGTTGGGCGGTAGCGCTGGCCTTGGTGGTGGCGAGGGTGAACAGTTGCGCGGTCAGGGCTTGCACCTGGCGTCCGGTGGCGGCGGGATTGATCAACGAGTAGGCGCGGGTCATCGCCACGATGCGTTCCACGGTCATGTCAGAGTGATCGATCGCGCGATGAAAGGGAGTGGCGGCCTCGTCGTGCTTCTTGCAGACTTTGGCTCCGTTGCGGACCTTGGATACCAGCTTCTGCTGCGGATAGAAAAAGTTGGTCAACGTGGACTGTAGCCGCCAGATCTCGTTGAGCAACAACACCTCTGCGGCGGTGTCGTAGCGGTAATAGCCCACCAACATGCGCACCACCGACCAGTTCTTCTGCTCGACATGACAGCCGTCGTTCTTATTGCCCGGCCGTGATCGGGTAAAGGTGATCTTGCGGTTCTCACACCACGTGAGCAGGTCGTCATTGATGAACTCTGATCCGTTATCGCAGTCCACACCCAGAATCGGAAAGGGCATCGCACGGGCGATGTCGTCAAGGGCGGCCTTCACGCATTTGCCGGTCCGCTCAGGCATGGAACGGTTCTCGGTCAACCGGTGGCGATGTCGGTGACCGTCAAGGTCGAGGCATGACCTCCGCCCCGGATGCCGCCATCGTGCCAGACCGAGTCGATCTCGACGAATCCCGGCCGGGCGTCCTGCCATTCGGCCCAGGTACGCACCGGGATCTGACTTTTGAGCAGCGATCCCGGTTTCGTACCCGCGCCCGCGGCCGGAGTTTGCGCGCTCACCGGCCAAGCGACGATCGATAGTGGCCGCCGACATCGACACCAACAACTCAGCGGTGCCCTCATCGATGTCCAGCTCCCGGAAATGGCGCAGCACGGCCACCAATTCAGCGAGCATCGGCGCCAGACGCTTACCAGCCGGCATCCCGAGCACCGTCCAGCACACCGTCAGTGCCGCGATGACCTCTGGTCCATACTTCACCGGCCGCTCGCGCGGCGTAACGACTTTGGGCCCCGATGCGGCTTTGAGCGCCTTGCGGCATGACTGCGATGCCACCCGGTATTGGCACAGCTCATCGAGAATCCGCCCCTTACCGCCCTTGCTCGCCAACTGGTAACGGACTGCGGTCGTCTCCGTCACGGCTCTGCGTTCGGCCAACGTCAACCCCATCGTTTGGGCTTACGCGCGCATTTTCAATGAGGCAACGAATCACCCATTCACGCGCATTTTTGACGAGTCAACGCGGTCGGTGGGTCCGCGTAGCATCGCTCATATGTTCGAACTAGCGGAGTTGGCCCAGGTCAACCCGGACGCTGATGAGGCGCAGCTCCATCGGCGCATGGAGGAACTCGAGCTGGCGAAGTCGGCCGCGGCGGCTGGGCAGGCCCGGTGCGCGGTGTTGATGGACGAGAAGAGGCGGGCGCGCGAGGCCGCCGCGGGCGTGCCTCGCGCGAAGCAGGGTCGTGGCGTGGCCAGCGAGATCGCGCTGGCCCGCCATGATTCGCCGACATGTGGCAGTCGGCATCTGGGGTTCGCCAAGGCGCTGGTCCATGAGATGCCGCATACCCTGCGCGCGCTGGAGTCCGGTGTGCTGTCGGAGTGGCGGGCCACGTTGATCGTGCGGGAATCGGCGTGCCTGACCGTCGAGGATCGGCGGGCGTTGGATGCCGAGATGTGCGCCGACATCGCGAAGCTCGTCGGCAAGGGAAACAACGCGATCGAGGCCGAAGCCAAGAAGATCGCGTATCGCCTGGACGCGCAGGCAATCGTCGACCGGGCGGCCAAGGCCGCAGAGGATCGCACGGTGACCATCCGGCCTGCGCCGGACTGCATGGCGCGCGTGACGGTGTTGTTGCCGGTACAGCAGGGCGTCGGAATGTACGCGGCGCTCAAGCGTAAGGCGGATACGACGTTCGACGGCCGCACGCGCGGTCAGGTGATGGCCGACACGGCCGTTGAGCGGGTCACCGGCCGTCCGGCCGACGCACCTGAACCGATTGCGGTCAACATGACGATCTCCGATCAGACGTTGTTCGGCGACGATGACAGGCCGGCGGTGGTCGAGGGCTACGGTCCCGTGCCCGCGTCGGTAGCTCGCAAACTGGTCGGTGATGCGGTCGTCGACAAGCGTTCGCGCGCGACGCTGCGGCGGCTGTATCTGCACCCGGGTTCGGGCGCGCTGGTGGCGATGGAGTCGCGGTCGCGGTTGTTCCCCAAGGGGTTGGCTCAATTCATCCGATTGAGGGACCAGGTCTGCCGGACCCCGTATTGCGGTGCTCCGATTCGCCACCTCGACCACGCGCAGCCCCACGCCGGCGGCGGCCCAACCAGTGCCCTCAACGGTCTCGGTGAATGCGAACACTGCAACTACGTCAAGGAATCACCCGGCTGGAGCGTGACGACCAGGGACGAAAATGGTTTGCACACAGCGGAATTCGTGACTCCCACCGGTGCGTGTTACCGGTCGACTGCGCCGCCGCCACCGGGGCGGGTCGAAGTGTACGAGAGCGCGACCGAACTGCGGATCGCGATCGAGGTCGTGCGCTGCGCGAACGCCGCCTAGATGGTGCGTTGAGTCAGCCGGACGCTGTTGCCCGACGGATCGCGGAACCCGGAGTCGATGCCGTACGGCATCTGGTTGGGTGGCTCGGTGAACTCGACACCGCGGGCGCTGAGCTGCTCATAGCTGGCCTGGCAATCGTCGGTGGTGAGAAACACCGTGCCCGCGAAGCCTTTGGCAGTGAGATCCAGCACCTGCTCACGGGTGCTCTCGTCCATCACGGGCGCACCCGGGACGGCCATCAGCACGATGCTGACATCGTCCTGCCCGGGCGGCCCAACAGTGAGCCAGCGGAAGGCGCCCATCTCTTCGGGGAACGAAACATCTTCGCGCACTTCCATACCGACTTTCTCGGTCCAGAATTTGAGCGCGACTTCCTGATCGTGAACCCACAGGTGCGTGCAAGCGATTTTCATCATGGCCTGACGCTACGTTCGGCCTGCCTCGGGCGTCTTCTCCGTATGTGCTGTCTTGGCCGACCGTCTGGTGTCGCGCGCCAGGATGCAGCTGGGCACGGGGGCGCGGAGCATCGCCGGCGGCAGGCTCGCACGATAGGCCGCGGGTGGCCTGCCGTACACCTGGGCGAAGCTCGTGGTGAACGACCCGATGCTGCGCAAGCCGACCATCACGCAGATGTCGGCCACCGAACGGTCGGTGTTGCGCAGCAGGGCCGCCGCGCGCTCCAGCCGCCTGCTCTGCAGATAGGCCCGCGGCGATTCCCCGAACGTGCGGCTGAACATGCGGCTGAAGTGCGCCCGGGACAGCCCGGCGGCCGCGGCGAGGTCGTCGACGGTGATCGGATCGGCGTAGCGTGCGTCGGCCAGATCTTTCGCCCGCAGCAGATATCGGGCCGGTGGCACCTGCGGCATGGATTTAAGGGTACGGTGATCTGCGCGAACGAGTTGGCCAGGCGGCCGCGGCACCCTCGGGTGTCGAGGAAAGTCCGGACTTCACAGAGCAGGGTGATTGCTAACGGCAATCCGAGGTGACTCGCGGGAAAGTGCCACAGAAAACAGACCGCCAGCAATGGTAAGGGTGAAACGGTGCGGTAAGAGCGCACCAGCACTCCGGGTGACCGGGGTGGCTAGGCAAACCCCACCCGAAGCAAGGCCAAGAAGGCCGCAACCCGGTTGCGGCCGCGCAGGCGTTCGAGGGTTGCTCGCCCGAGCCTGCGGGTAGGCCGCTTGAGGCACCCGGCGACGGTGTGTCCAGATGGATGGTCGCCGCCTCGCCCTCCGGGGCGGGGAACAGAATCCGGCTTACCGGCCAACTCGTTCGCCTACTAGTGGCTCTTGCGGACCGCCTTGTCGAGTTGCTTGAGCGCATCGTCGAGCATCGTGCGCGCATAGTGCGCGATGTCGTCCTCCTGCTGATACAGCAGGCCGTAGGTGAACGTGTCCTCACCGGCGGCATGTGCGGCCTCGGCCTGGGTGCTCAGGTGGGTCCGGCTCACGACGCTGTCCTGGTGGTCGCCGAGCAGGGTCTGGATGGTCTTGGCGCGGTCGGACACCTTGCTTTCGCCGGTTGCCGCCGCGGTGTAGCGAAGTCGTTTGGCGCCCTTGCGGATTCGGTGCAGCGCCTCGTCCTTCTCCTCGGTTTCGGTGTCATCGGCGGCCGCCACGGCCTTGGCCTTCTTGGCCGCCTTGCGTACCCGCTTGTACGCCGAATCGATGCTCACCGAGGGCGCTTCCTCGCCGGCCTCCGGCTCCGGCGGCTCGGCGGTGACCAGCTCGTCGAGCGCATCGAGCAGGTGGAAATACCGCTGCGACCGCATCGCCGCCAAGGAGCGCCGCAGCCCCGACGCATAGCGCCGGTTGGCGCCGTCGACCAGACGCTCCCGTACCGGACCGCGGATGAGATCGGCAGGCAGCTGGTCGAGTGCACGCTGATAGCGCTCGGCGAGCACCTCGGCGTCGCGGGCCACGCCGAGCACAGCGGCCAGGGTGCGCAGCTCGTCGAGAATCCACTCGTTGTCCGCGAGGGGGAACGAGTCCTTGGACTCCTGCAGCAGACTCCGAATTTTGCGTGTCGTGACGCGCATCTGATGGACCGAGTCGTAGGTGTCCGCGCGTACCGCGCGGTCCCACACCAGCAGCTGGTCGATCTGTTCGGCGATGGCGCGGTGTACCGGGTCGGCAGGCACGCGGGCCGTCGCGGCAGCGGTGCCTGCGGTGTCCAGTACCCGGGCCAGCTTCGAGCCGTGCCCCGCCGGGGCCGCTCCGGCGTCGAACAACCGATTGGAGAGCCGGTCGAGCAGGTCGTCAGGCACGTCGTCGCGGTCGGACAACAACTCGAGCTCCCACTCGCGCCACCGTTGCTCCTCGGCGCCTTCGCCGATGGTCGATGCGGTGACCGCGTCGTCGCAGAACTCCGCCAGCGCGCCGCCGTCGTGGCCGTACAGCACGTCGATGCGGCGGCGGGTGGAGATCCGGGCGACCGGCGCCAGGGGTTTGGCCCGCACGATCGCCAGCACGATGTCTCGCAACTCGCCGGGCACGTCGTCTTCGGAAGACTCCAGCGGGGCCCGCACCTCGGTCCGGGCGTCGGGGCCCGCGGGCAGCTTGAGGTGCCAGCCGGCGTCGGTGCCGCCGGTGCGGCGCCGCAAGGTCACGCGGTGGGCGGCAAGATCACGCTCAGGTGTGTCGAAATACACAGCATCCAACTGCTGCTCCGGCGACCGGTCGACCCGGGCCACCGCCGACAGGCCGTCGAACGACGGCGACACAGTGGATTCGGTTACCTCGAACTTCCGCTCGACCTCGGTGTGCCTGGAGGTTTTGCGCGTTCTGGGGGCCATGTTCACCTTCGTCGTGGGCGCTGGATGGGGGAGCCGGGATAGCCCAGCGTGCCACATCGGGATGAACACGCAGTCGCCGACGACGGTCACAGCACGGTCAAGACTTGATGTTTCCGGCCCGGGGTACTCCGCAAATTCTGAGAGGCCTCTTAATATTGTGTGCATGAGTGTGCAGACCAGGCCAGCGCGCATGGAGATCGGGGATTACCTCGATTCGGAGGGCAACATCGCCATCCCTGAGGGCTCCACGCTGCTGTCGCATTTCCACCGCAACGTCGCCGAACTCGGCGAGACGACCGCCTACCGCTATCTGGACTACGAACACGACGGCCAGGCCATCGAACTGACCTGGGCAGAGCTGGACACCAAGGTCCGCGCGATCGGTGCCCGGCTGCAACAGGTGACCAGCGCGGGGGATCGGGTCGCCATCCTCGCCCCGCAGGGGGTCGACTACGTGGTCGGCTTCTTCGCCGCCATCCGGGCCGGAAACATCGCGGTGCCGTTGTTCTCCCCGGAACTCCCCGGGCACGCCGAGCGGCTCGACGCGGTCCTGGCCGATGCCGCCCCGACGGTGGTGCTGACCACCACGGCAGCCGCCGAGGCCGTGGGCCGGTTCCTGCGCAAGCTGCCGCGGTCGCGCAGGCCCCGGATGATGGCGATGGACGCGGTTCCGGACTCCGTCGGCGCCGATTTCAGGACCGTTCCCATCGCCACCGACGACATCGCCTACCTGCAGTACACCTCGGGTTCCACCCGGACCCCCGCCGGCGTGGAGATCACCCACCGGTGCGCGTGCACCAACGTGTTGCAGATGATCATGTCGGTGGGCCTGGACTGGAACATCCGCAGCGTCAGCTGGCTGCCGTTGTTCCACGACATGGGGCTGCTCATGATCATGTTCCCGGCCCTGTGCGGCGGAGAGATCACGCTGATGTCGCCGGTCGCGTTCGTCCGCAGGCCGTATCGCTGGATCAAGGAACTCGGCGCCTCCGATGTGCCGACGTTCGCGGCGGCACCCAACTTCGCCTTCGAACTGGCCGCGCAGCGCGGCTTGCCGCCTGCCGGCGAAGAGCTCGACCTGAGCAACGTCGCGGGCCTGATCAACGGCTCCGAGCCGGTCAGCATGGCCTCGATCGAGACGTTCAACGCCGCGTTCGCGCCATACGGACTGCAGCCGACGGCGGTCAAGCCGTCCTACGGCATGGCCGAGGCCACGTTGTTCGTCTCGACCATCGCACCTGACGCCCAGCCGAGCGCGGTGTACGTCGACCGCGAGCAGCTCGGGGCCGGCCACGCCGTCATCGTGGAGCCCGACGCGCCGGGCGCGCTGCCGCAGGTGTCCTGCGGACAGGTCGCACGCAGTCAATGGGCCGTGATCGTCGCGCCCGACCACGACGCCGAACTGCCGGACGGCCAGATCGGTGAAATCTGGCTGCACGGCGACAATGTCGGGCGGGGCTACTGGCGCCGCGCGGCCGAATCCGAGCTGGCGTTCGCCAACAAGCTGCAGTCACGGCTGCAGCAGGGCAGCCACGCGGAAGGCGCCCCCGCGGGCGGCACATGGTTCCGCACAGGGGATCTCGGCATGTACCTCGATGGCGAGCTCTACATCACCGGGCGGATCAAGGACATGGTCATCATCGATGGCCGCAATCACTACCCGCAGGATCTGGAAGCCACGGTTGCCGCGGCGTCGCGTGCCGTCCGGGCAGGTTTCGTCGCCGCGTTCTCGGTGCCCTCGCCGCACGGCGAGCGGCTCGTGATCGTCGCCGAACGCGCGCCCGGCGCGGGCAGGGCCGATCCGGCGCCGATCGCCGACGCCATCCGTGCGGCGGTCTCACGGCATCACGCCGTCGCTGTGTCGGACATCAAACTGGTTGCGGCAGGCTCGATTCCACGCACCACGAGCGGAAAGCTGGCGCGCCGCGCCTGCCGGGAGCAGTATCTCGCCGAGGTGCGGTCGGGCTGACCGCGGGCGGCAGGGGACAATAGCGCGATGAGCAGCATCGGCCGCGGCCGCCCGAGGCTCGAGCAGCCGCGCAGGCCGGGCAAGACGGCCCGCGAGGAAATTCTCGACGCGGCGGCTGAACTGTTCACCACCCAGGGGTACGCCAGCACCTCGACGCGGCGGATCGCCGACGCGGTGGGGGTGCGGCAGGCGTCGCTCTATCACCACTTCGCGACCAAGGACGACATCCTCGACGCGCTGTTGACCGACACGGTCGATCCGCCGCTGCAACTGGTCGTGGCGCTGCGCGACGATCGCGGGCCGGCGGCGCCCCGGCTGCACGCACTCGCGGTCGGCGACGCCATCCAGCTGTGCGCGGGCCGGTGGAACCTGGGCGCGCTGTACCTGCTGCCGGAATTGCGCACCGACCGGTTCGAGCCGTTCCGCCGCCGGCGGGCCGAACTGCGCAACGCCTACCAGGAACTGTCGGCGGCCGTGATCGCCGAGTGCGGCGGGCCGCCAGACGCGGCCGACCTGCCGTTCCGGCTCGTCGAATCGACCGTCAACAGCAGGTCCGACGACGGTGACGTGCCATCGGAACAACCGTGGGTGATCGGGGAGGGGGCGTTGCGCCTCCTGGGTTACGACGGTGACTTCGCCGCCCTGGTGCGGGCGACCGCGACGCGGTTGGGTGTGCAACCGGCCGAGCGGGCCGCCCGATAGAGTGCGGCTTCGTGACCGACTCTTCCTATGAAGCCATCACGCTCTCCCACGCCGGCCCCGTCGCGCAGATCACCCTGAACCGCCCGGACGCCGCGAATGGCATGAACGACACCATGACTCGCGAACTCGCAGACGCCGCGCGGCGGTGCGACGCAGCGGGCACCAAGGCCGTGGTGCTGACCGGGTCGGGTCGGTTCTTCTGCGCGGGCGGCGACCTGAAATCGTTCGCGACGGCCGAGTCGCGGGGCCGTTACATCAAGGGCGTCGCCGACGACCTGCACCGGGCGATCTCGACGTTCGCCCGGATGGACGCCGTGCTGATCACCGCGGTCAACGGCACCGCAGCCGGTGCGGGGTTCAGCATCGCGGTCACCGGCGACCTCGTGTTGGCCGCCGAGTCGGCGTCGTTCACCATGGCCTACACCAAGGTCGGGCTGAGCCCGGACGGCAGCTCGTCGTACTACCTGCCGCGGCTCGTCGGGCTTCGCCGCGCGCAGGAACTCATGCTGAGCAACCGCACCCTGTCGGCGGCAGAAGCGCACGAATGGGGGCTGGTCACCGAGGTCGTCCCCGACGCCGAACTCGCCGAGCGCGCCACGGCGCTGGCCCAGCAGGTGGCGGCCGGTTCGGCGGGGTCGAACGGCGCGGTCAAGGCGCTGCTGCTGTCGTCGTTCAAGAACAGCCTCGAAGAGCAGATGGAGGCCGAGGGCCGGTTGATCGCCGAGCGCGCGGACTCGGCCGACGGACGCGAAGGGGTCGATGCGTTCCTCGCGAAGCGCCGGGCCGAGTTCGCCTGACGCTCAGGCATAGCCCTCGATCAGGACGGTGTCCCTGTTCGTGGCGTCCTGGCGTAGGGCGAGCACCACACCCGGAGCGTTGACGAGTCCCTCGAACGCGTCGAATGGAACCTGAGAGATGGGCTGGCACGTCGTATTGCTGAACATCCGCAGAAGCGATTGTCCGTGTCGGCCTGTGGCGAGTTTGCGGCCGAAGTCGTAGAAGACGAAACCGTCGCGCAGTGCCACGTAGCCGATGTCCTGGCTGCCGTGACGGTTGGGCAGCCGCTGTGATGCCACCTCGATCGGCGTCGTGGTGGTGCATTTCAGCTGTCCGTCATTGCCGTACCCCGACAGCACGTCCCAATCGGGTTGGTTCTGCCTGTGCATGGCCAGAAAGCCTTGGGCAGGAGCGGGGGTGGTCTGAACGGCGGTGTCCGGGGGAAGAGGCACAACCAGTTGCTTGTCAGCATTGAAGAAGAAGTCGGGTACGCGCCGATCTCTCCAGTCCGTTTGCAGATAGAAGCCTTCTGCGCCGGTCGGGAACACGTATGAGCTCGCGCTCGTCCAATATTCTTCCGTCGAGGGTGGGCCCTGCAAAAACGTGTTCTCCCATAGCTTCTCACCGTTCTTCGGGTCGGCAACCAAGACTTTGAAGTCCACCACCTTGTTGCCGTTGTCGTCTCGGTCACACCACAGAATCGATGCGAGTCGAGTGGTGGTATCGGCTGGATGATGCTCCGAACAGTCACCTCTGGGATTGGGAACCGACCACATCGGCCGGCCCGACCGGGCATCGAACCGGGTCCACGTCTGCTCGTCGCGGTACACCAGGAACGGGTCGGGATCGTAGAGACCTGATTCGCTGTGGAATGCGGTGTCCAGCTGTTCGTCGGAGCGAGTCCACAAGCGTTGCCCCGTCATGGCGTCGAGGCCGACGAGAACGGTTTTTGACCTGCCGTGGTGGGCCAGAACCACGGTAGCTCCCTGGTCGTACGCCCTGGCCTCGATCGCGGACGGTCCGGGCCCAGTTCTGCGGTAATGCCAGCGTTCGTTGCCGTCGGCGCCGTAGGCGGTCACATAGCCATTCTGGACAGTGATGAAACCTGCTCCCGCAGGCCAGATTTCGTAGCGCGGACCGTAACTGGCGCTCAGCGCGTCAGGCAGCGTCAACGTGAACCGGTGCTGACCGAGTGCTGACGGATACGGCGGAACATCGACCCGGTCTGCGGTGGTCGCGTCGATGTATCGGTCGTCGTTGCCGGCGGAAGCGGCGGTCACCGCCACCGCGGTCGACGCGACAACCCCGATCACCGCGCCGAGAACAAGCATCCGATTGTTCCGCCGGGTCCACCACGGCAGAACAAGGCCGGCGAGCATTGCGGCGACGGTGCCGGCGATGACAAGAACCCAGGCTCCGACAGCCGCCGGGAGCGCGACGCTGACGGGGCCCTCGTTCATCGCTTGGCGGTAATAGACCGTGATGCCGGTGTGGAACCCCGCGACGAAGAGAAGCGCAACGATGGCCCAACCGCCGATACTCCACCATCTGAGCGGGCCACCTGAACGGCGCGGTCCCCGCGCGCCTGTCAACGCAATCAGCAGCACCGCAGCGGTGACCGCCGCCGAGATGGACACGAACGTCGTCGAGTTCCACGGATTGACGTCGACTCCCGACGGGGGTGGGGGATCACCTACCAGTCCGAACTTGCCGCTCAGCCGGCTCCACACTGCCAGCAAGATTGCCGACACGAGCAAGACGCATGCGGCGCCCGCGGAAAGCGATGCAGCTTTTCCCCACGCGCTGTTGTCCGACGAGTTCCCCTGGTCGCTGTGCACGCGCCCAATCGTCACACGGTCAACACGCCGCTCCGCACGCCAATATCAGCCCGTCCGCGTCTGCTCGTGCTGGTTAGGGTCAGTAGCTGTGCTCGTCCGCCGGGAACACCCCGGACGCCACTTCCTGCGCGTACTGCGTTGCCGCGCGGTGCAATTCGCCACCGACATCGCCGAAACGCTTGACGAATTTGGCGGTCTTACCGCTGGTCAGCCCGGCCATGTCCTGCCAGACCAGCACCTGGGCGTCACAGTTGGGGCCCGCACCGATGCCGACGGTGGGGATGGTGAGCTTGCCGGTGATCTGAGTCGCCAGCTCGGCGGGCACCATCTCAAGCACGACCGCGATCGCGCCGGCTTCCTGTACGGCGATGGCGTCGTGGATGGTCTGCTCGGCGGCGTCGCCCCGGCCCTGCACCCGGAACCCGCCCAGGCTGTTGACGCTCTGCGGGGTGAATCCGATGTGGGCGACCACGGGAATTCCCGCAGCGCTCAGCGCCGCGATCTGATCGGCCATGCGCTCGCCGCCCTCGAGCTTGACCGCTTGCGCGCCGGTTTCCTTCATGAACCGTGTCGCGGTGGCCAGGGCCTGCGTCGGGCTGCTCTCATAGCTGCCGAACGGCAGGTCGGCGACCACGAGGGCGTGCGGCGCGCCCTTGACGACGGCGCGCACCAGGGGGATCAGCTCATCGATCGTGATGGGCACCGTGGTGTCGTAGCCGTAGACCACGTTGGCCGCGGAATCGCCGACGAGCAGCACCGGGATGCCTGCGTCGTCGAAAACCCGTGCGCTTGAGTAGTCGTAGCACGTGAGCATGGCCCACTTGTGCCCTTCGGACTTCCATTTCTGCAGCGTGAGGGTGCGGACCTTGGTGCGCGGTTTCGCGGTCTCCGCGGAACCGGAAGCAGCACCGTACAGAGCGTGTTCAGACATCATCGTCCCTTGTGATGGTCGGTTCGAATCTCGACGCCGCCTTGCGGTCCCCGGATTCGTCTGACAGCTGTCAGTCTGCCACCGCCGCCAACGAAGGTAAAAGGCGCGTTAAGTGGATTTGCTCACACTTGGCCTGCTCGGACCTACGATCAGCGGCATGCAAAGGCTCAGTGGACTCGACGCCAGCTTCCTCTACCTCGAAACTCCGGCTCAGCCGATGCACGTGTGCTCGATACTCGAGCTCGACACCACGACCATGCCCGGGGGCTACACGTTCGACCGGCTGCGCGAGGCGCTCGAGCTGCGGATCGCGGCCATGCCGCAGTTCCGGGAGAAGCTCGCCGACAGCAGGCTCAACCTCGATCATCCGGTGTGGGTGGAAGACAAGGACTTTGACGTCGACCGGCATCTGCACCGGATCGGGTTGCCTGCTCCGGGCGGCCGCGTGGAACTTTCCGAGATATGCGGCCATATCGCGTCGTTGTCGCTCGACCGCACCAGGCCGCTGTGGGAGATGTGGGTGATCGAGAACGTCGCGGGCACCGACGCGCACGCAGGCGGGCGGATCGCGGTCATGACGAAGATGCACCACGCCGGCGTCGACGGCGTCACTGGTGCCAACCTGATGTCGCAGCTGTGCACCACAGAACCCGACGCACCCGCGCCCGAGCCTGTGGCGGGTGCCGGGGACGCCTCCGAACTGGAGATCGCGATCAACGGTGCGGTCAAGTTCGTGACGCGCCCGCTGAAATTGATCAACGTGCTGCCCACGACCGTGTCCTCGGTGGTCGACACGGTCAAACGGGCACGCAGCGGCCTGACGATGGCCGCGCCGTTCGCCGCGCCCAAGACCGCGTTCAACGCCAACATCTCGGGCCGGCGCAACATCGCGTTCGCCCAGTTGGACCTGGAGGACATCAAGACCGTCAAGAACCACTTCGGCGTCAAGGTCAACGACGTCGTCATGGCGCTGGTGTCCGGGGTGCTGCGCACCTACCTCATCGATCGGGGCGAACTTCCGGACAATTCCCTGGTGGCGATGGTGCCGGTGTCGGTGCACGAGCGCTCCGACCGGCCGGGCCGCAACCAGGTTTCTGGCATGTTCTCCAAGTTGGAGACCCAGATCGACGATCCGGTGGAGCGCATCAAGTCGATCGCATCGGCGAATTCCGTTGCCAAACAGCACAGCTCGGCGATCAGTGCGACCCTGCTGCAGGACTGGACGCAATTCGCCGCACCCGCGGTGTTCGGCGCGGCGATGCGGGTGTACGCGGCCAGCAGGCTGTCCGGCGCGAAACCCGTGCACAATCTGGTGATCTCGAACGTGCCGGGGCCGCAGGTGCCGCTGTACTTCCTGGGCTCGGAGGTCAAGGCCATGTATCCACTGGGGCCGATCTTCCACGGATCCGGCCTCAACATCACGGTGATGTCGCTGACCGGGATGCTCGACGTCGGCATCGTGTCGTGCCCCGAGTTGCTGCCCGACCTGTGGGACATGGCCGACGACTTCTCCGTCGCCCTCGACGAGTTGCTGAAGGCCGCGAAATAGGCGTCGAAAATGGGCGGAGCCAGCGCCGGGCCGGCTTCATGGCAGCATGTTGAGCCATGACGTTCAGGATCGGGGCCGCCCGGGTCGGTGCGCTGGTGGCGGTGGTGGCACTGGTGCTGGCCGGTTGCAGCCGAGTGGTCGACGGGAACGCGAAGATGGCGGTGCCGCCGCCCGGCACCCCGGTGCAGTGGATGCCGTGCGCGGGCGGCTCAGGCAACCAGGTGCCGATCCCGGCGGGTGCCGAGTGCGGCATGCTCTCGGTGCCGGTCAACTACAACAAGCCCGACGGTGATGTCGCGCAGATCGCGATGATCCGTTTCCCGGCAACGGGGCAGAAGATCGGTTCGCTGGTGATCAACCCGGGCGGGCCGGGCGAGTCCGGCGTCGAATCCGCGGTTTCGTTGCTGCCGAGCCTGCCGCAGGCCATCAAGGAGCGCTTCGATCTGGTCGGCTTCGACCCGCGTGGCGTCGCGCTGTCGAACCCGGCCGTGTGGTGCAACTCCGACGCCGACAACGACCGCGTGCGGGCCGACCCGACGGTCGAGTACACCCCCGAAGGCGTCGAGCACCTGGAGAACGAGACCAAGGCGTTCGTGCAGCGGTGCGTCGACAAGGCCGGAATCGAATTCCTGGAGAACGTCGGCACCGACAACGTCGCCAAGGATCTCGACGCGATCCGCGGGGCGCTCGGCGACGACAAGCTGACCTACCTGGGCTACTCGTACGGCACGCGCATCGGCGCGACGTACGCCGAGCAGTTCCCGCAGAAGGTCCGCGCGATGATCCTCGACGGAGCGGTGGATCCCAACGCCGATCCGGTCGAGGCCGACATCCGGCAGGCCGCGGCGTTCCAGAAGGCGTTCGACGACTACGCCGCCGATTGCGCCAAGAGCCCGGACTGCCCGCTGGGCACCGACCCGGCCAAAGCCGTGGATGTCTACAAGGAGTTGGTGTACCCGCTCGTACAGACGCCTGCCAAGACCCGGGATCCGCGTGGGCTCGGCTACAGCGACGCGATCGTCGGGACGATCCTGCCGCTGTACTCGCCGAACCTGTGGCGCCACCTCACCGATGCCCTCACGGGCATCAAGAACGGCAACGGCGACCTGATGCTCGCGCTGGCCGACCTGTACATGGGGCGTGACGCCAAGGGCCACTACAACAACTCGACCGACGTGCGTGTCGCGGTCAACTGCATGGACAAGCCCGCGATCACCGACCGCGCAGTCGTGGTGGAGCAGGACCGCAGGCTGCGCGAGGTCGCCCCGTTCATGAGCTACGGCGACTTCACCGGGCACGCGCCGCTGGGCACGTGCGCGTTCTGGCCCGTCAAGCCGACCAGCACCCCGCACGAGATCAAGGTCGACGGGTTGCCGCCCACGCTGGTGGTCTCGACCACCAACGATCCCGCGACGCCGTACCAGGCCGGCGTGGACCTGGCCCGCCAGCTCGGCGGCACGCTGGTGACCTTCGAGGGCACCCAGCACACCGTGGTGTTCCAGGGCAACACGTGCATCGACGACATCGCGACCAAGTACCTGATCGATGTCGCGGTGCCGCCCGCGGGCACCAAGTGCTGAGATCCCGTTGACCGCAAGGTCACCGATTGGTTGCCTACTGATCTCTGCTCGGCTTCGGACCCGTCCGGCGTGTCCCAGGCGTGCGACCATGTCAGCCGTGCGGTGGGCCGGGACGCGAGGAGCAACACGACTACTGGCAGCGGCACTGCTCATGACGCCCCTGATGGCCGCTCCGGCCGCGACGGCCTCGCCCGAAGGCACGTCGGCACAGCCGTACGGCGAACCGCCGCTGTGGGGGAGTTGTGCCAACTGGGTATCGGACACCTCGGCGATCCCGACGGCACAGTGCGGCACCGTCGCGGTGCCGGTCGACTGGGACGACCCGGCGAATGCCCAAGGCGCACAAGCTGAATTGGCCGTCATCCGGGTTCCGGCCAGCGGCGACAAAATCGGCGTGCTGATGGTCAACCCGGGCGGCCCCGGCGCGTCGGCGGTGGACACCGTCGCAGGCATGGGTGCCGCACTGGCCGGCACCGAGATCGGCCGCCGGTTCGACCTGGTCGGGTTCGACCCGCGCGGCGTCGGGCATTCCACGCCGCAGCTGCGGTGCCGTACCGATGCTGAATTCGACGCGTACCGGCGCGAATCCATGGTCGACTACAGCCCTCAAGGCGTCGCGCACATCGAAGGCCTGTACCGGCAGTTGGCGCAACAGTGCCTGGACCGCATGGGTGCGCCGTTCCTGGCGAACATCGGCACCGCGTCGTCGGCGCGGGACATGGATGCGGTACGGGCCGCGCTCGGCGAGAACCAGGTGAACTACCTGGGTTTCTCGTACGGCACCGAACTCGGCGCGGCCTACGCCGAGCAGTTCGGCGACCGGGTCCGCACCATGGTGCTCGACGGTGCCATCGACCCCAGCGCCGACCCGATCACCAAGACGATCCGCCAGATGGCAGGTTTCCAAAAGGCTTTCGACGCCTACGCCGCCGACTGCGCCAAATCCGCGGGGTGCCCGCTTGGCACCGACCCGGCGCAGTTCGTGAGCCGCTACCACCAACTCGTCGATCCGTTGGTGACCCGGCCGGGCGTCACATCCGATCCGCGCGGTCTGAGCTATCAGGACGCGGACACCGGCACCGTCAACGCGTTGTACTCGGCGCGGTACTGGCTGTACCTCACGAGCGGCCTGCTCGGGCTGCAACGCGGCACCGACGCCGGCGATCTGCTGTTGCTCGCCGACGACTATCAACACCGCAATGACGCGGGCCACTACCAGAACCTGCAGGACGCGTTCACCGCGATCCGGTGCGTGGATTCGCCGTATCCGACGGATCCGACGGTGTGGGCCCAGGCCGATCAGCAGATCCGCCAGGTCGCCCCGTTCTTGGCCTACGGCGAGTTCACGGGCTATGCGCCGCGGGACATCTGCGCGCTGTGGCCCGTGCCGCCCACGTCGGCGCCGCATCAGGTGCGCGGCCCGGGGCCCGGCAAGGTCGTGGTGGTGTCGACGACAGGCGATCCGGCCACGCCGTATCAGGCCGGCGTGGAGCTGGCCCGCCAGATGGACGCGTCGCTGATCACGTTCAACGGCACACAGCACACCGTGGTGTTCAACGGCGACGCGTGCGTGGACAGCGCCGTGCTGCGGTTCTTCGTCGACGGCGTGCCGCCGTCCGACGGGCTGCAGTGCTGACGGAAGCGGGTTGAGGCGAAGCTGACTCGGCCGCGTAACACGGATTTAACAGCCGGTGCCTACGCTGCGGTCATGGACCGCCAGAAGGAATTCGTGCTGCGCACGCTGGAAGAACGCGATATCCGCTTCGTCCGGTTGTGGTTCACCGATGTCCTTGGCTACCTCAAGTCGGTCGCGATCGCGCCCGCGGAGCTCGAAGGGGCTTTCGAGGAGGGCATCGGCTTCGACGGTTCCTCGATCGAGGGCTTCGCGCGGGTGTACGAATCCGACACCGTCGCGCGGCCTGATCCGTCGACGTTCCAGGTGCTGCCGTGGACCACCAGCGGCGGCAAGCACTATTCCGCGCGCATGTTCTGCGACATCACCATGCCCGACGGTTCGCCCTCGTGGGCCGACTCGCGGCACGTGCTGCGCCGCCAGCTCGCCAAGGCCAGTGACCTCGGATTCTCCTGCTACGTGCATCCCGAGATCGAGTTCTTCCTGCTGAAGCCGGGGCCCGACGACGGCACGCCGCCGGTCCCGGCCGACAACGGCGGCTACTTCGACCAGGCCGTGCACGACGCGGCCCCCAATTTCCGCCGCCACGCCATCGATGCGCTGGAGCAGATGGGCATCTCGGTCGAGTTCAGCCACCACGAAGGCGCGCCGGGCCAGCAGGAGATCGATCTGCGGTATGCAGACGCGCTGTCGATGGCCGACAACGTGATGACGTTCCGGTACCTGGTCAAGGAAGTCGCGCTGGCCGACGGTGTGCGGGCGTCGTTCATGCCCAAGCCGTTCGCCGAACATCCCGGCTCGGCCATGCACACCCACATGAGCCTGTTCGAGGGCGACACCAACGCGTTCCACAGCCCCGACGACCCGCTGCAGCTCTCCGACGTGGCCAAGTCGTTCATCGCAGGCATCCTTGAGCACGCCAGCGAGATCAGCGCGGTCACCAACCAGTGGGTGAACTCCTACAAGCGGCTCGTGCACGGCGGCGAGGCGCCCACCGCGGCGTCGTGGGGCGCGGCCAACCGATCGGCGCTCGTGCGCGTTCCGATGTACACGCCGCGCAAGGCGTCGTCGCGCCGCGTCGAGGTGCGCAGCCCCGATTCGGCGTGCAACCCGTACCTGACGTTCGCAGTACTGCTGGCCGCCGGGCTCCGTGGCGTCGAGAAGGGCTATGTGCTGGGCCCGCAGGCCGAGGACAACGTGTGGAGCCTGACTCCCGAGGAGCGCCGGGCGATGGGTTACCGCGAGCTGCCGTCGAGCCTCGGAAACGCGCTGGAGTCCATGGAGAACTCCGAGCTGGTGGCAGAAGCGTTGGGGGAGCACGTATTCGACTACTTCCTGCGCAACAAGCGCGCAGAGTGGGAGAACTACCGCAGCCACGTCACGCCGTACGAGCTGAAGAACTACCTGTCGCTCTAGAGTGTCGGGCCGATGGCCGCGCCGGTGCGCTACCGTCGTGACCGTGGCCAAACCTGCTACCGAACGCCCCAAGCTGCCCAGTGTCGGACGGCTCGGGCTCGTGCAACCGCAGGCCGCGGCCGACCTGGACCGGCTGGGCTGGAACACCGACGAGCACGTCGAACTGTTGTGGTCGCTGTCGCGCGCCCCGGACGCCGACATCGCGGTGTCCGCCATGGTGCGCCTGGCCGAGGCGCCCGGCGCCGACTGGGACGAACTGAACCGTGCGCTGCTGACCGATCGCGCGCTGCGGGGCCGGCTGTTCGGCGTGCTCGGGTCGTCGCTGGCGCTCGGTGACCACCTGGCCGCTCATCCACAGTCCTGGCGGCTGCTGGCAGGCGACGTCGAGTTGCCGAGCGCCGAACAGCTGCACCAGACATTCACCGAGGCAGCCGAGGGCGCTGAAATCTCAAGGGGCACCGGCTCTGCGGTGCCGGCGCTGCGCGACCTGTACCGGGACCGGCTGCTGGTGCTGGCCGCGCTCGACGTCGCGTCGACCGTGGAGAACGAGCCGGTGCTGCCGTTCGTCACCGTCGGTGAGCACCTGTCCGATCTGGCCGACGCTGCGCTGGGTGCGGCGCTGACCGTGGCCAACCGGGTGGTGTGCGGCGACGGGCCCAGGCCCCGGCTCGCGGTCATCGCGATGGGCAAATGCGGTGCGCGCGAACTGAACTACGTCAGCGATGTCGACATCATCTTCGTGGGTGACGACGTGGAAATAGACGGGGTGAACGACAACCTCGCACTGGCCACCCGGGTGGCCGGCGAGATGATGCGGTTCGCGGGTGACGCGTTCTTCCAGGTGGACGCGGCGCTGCGGCCCGAAGGCAAACGCGGCCAGCTGGTGCGGACGCTCGATTCGCACATTGCCTACTACCAGCGCTGGGCCAAGACCTGGGAGTTCCAGGCGCTGCTCAAGGCGCGTCCGGCCGTGGGGGATGCCGAGCTCGGCACCGCGTACTCCGACGCGCTCATGCCCATGGTGTGGACCGCTTGCGAGCGTGAGGATTTCGTTCCCGAGGTGCAGGCCATGCGCCGTCGCGTCGAGGAACTGGTGCCTGCCGGGGTGCGGGCCCGCGAGATCAAGCTCGGCACCGGCGGGCTGCGGGACGTCGAATTCGCGGTGCAGCTCCTGCAACTGGTGCACGGCCGCAACGACGAGTCGCTGCACGTGGCGTCGACGGTCGACGCGCTCGCGGCGTTGGGGGCCGGCGGCTACATCGGCCGGGACGACACCGCCAACATGACGGCGTCCTACGAGTTCCTGCGGTTGCTCGAGCACCGGCTGCAACTGCAGCGGCTCAAGCGGACCCACATGCTGCCCGACGAGAGCGACGACGAGGCCTACCGCTGGCTGGCCCGGGCCGCCCACGTGCGCCCCGACGGCAGGCACGACGCCCAGGGCGTGCTGCGCGAGGAGTTGAAGCGCCAGAGCCTGCGGGTTTCGCGGCTGCACGCCAAGCTGTTCTACCAGCCGCTGCTGGAATCGGTGGGCCAGCCGGCGGTGGGCATCGGTGCGGGTATGAGTGCCGAATCCGCCGAACGTCAGCTCGCCGCACTGGGTTACGAAGGTCCGCAGAGCGCACTGACCCACCTGGCGGCGCTCACCGGGCAGAGCGGGCGCCGCGGGCGCGTGCAACAGGTGCTGCTGCCGACACTGCTGGACTGGCTGTCGGACACCCCAGACCCGGATGCGGGCCTGTTGGCCTACCGCCGCATCAGCGACGAGCTGTCCGAGCAGCGGTGGTACCTGTCAACCTTGCGCGATGAAGGCGCGGTGGCCAAGCGACTCATGCGCGTGCTCGGCACGTCGGCCTACATCCCTGAGTTGCTCATGCGTGCACCCGAGGTGCTCCAGCTCTACGCGGACGGTCCCAACGGACCCAAACTGCTCGAAGGTGATCCGGACAGCGTTGCGCGCTCGCTGGTGGCCTCGGCCGGACGGCACTCCGATCCGGTGCGCGGTATCGCGGCCGCACGCACGCTGCGCCGTCGTGAACTGGCCCGGATCGCGTCAGCCGACGTGCTGGGACTGCTCGAGGTCACCGATGTGTGCCGGGCCCTCACGTCGGTGTGGGTCGCGGTGCTGCAGGCCGCGCTGGACGCGGTGATCCGCGCCAACACCCCGGAATCGGGCCCGCCCGCGCGGCTCGCCGTGATCGGCATGGGCCGGCTGGGCGGCGGCGAGCTGGGGTACGGCTCGGACGCCGACGTGCTGTTCGTGTGCGAGCCGACCGCGGGCGTCGAGGAATCCGTCGCGGTCAAGTGGTCGGTGAGCATCGCCGAACAGGTACGCGCGCTGCTGGGCACGCCGAGTGCCGACCCGCCCCTCGAAGTGGACGCCGGCCTGCGGCCCGAGGGGCGCAACGGTCCGCTGGTGCGCACCCTGGCGTCTTACGAGGCGTACTACGCGCAGTGGGCGCAGCCATGGGAGATCCAGGCGCTGCTGCGCGCGCACCGCGTGGCGGGCGATCTTGAACTCGGTGAGCGGTTTCTGCTCATGGTCGACAACACCCGGTATCCACCGGGCGGCGTTTCGGCCGAGGCGGTTCAGGAGATCCGGCGGATCAAGGCACGCGTGGACGCCGAACGGTTGCCGCGCGGCGCCGACCCCAACACCCACACCAAGCTGGGGCGTGGCGGGCTCGCCGACATCGAGTGGACCGTGCAGCTGCTGCAACTGCGCTACGCGCACAAAGTGCCTGCGTTGCACAACACGTCGACGCTGGAGACCCTCGACGCGATCGGCGCGGCCGAACTGGTCGCCGAGGGCGATGTGGAGCTGCTCCGGCAGGCGTGGCTCACCGCGACGCGGGCCCGCAACGCGCTCGTGCTCGTGCGCGGCAAGCCCACCGACCAGCTGCCGGGCCCGGGGCGCCAGCTCAACGCCGTGGCGCTCGCGGCGGGCTGGGGCAGCGACGACGGCGGCGAGTTCCTGGACAACTACCTGAGGGTGACACGTCGGGCCAAGACTGTGGTGCGGAAGATTTTCGGCGGCTGATCCGCTGGCTGCGCGGTCAGGGCGCGTAACTGCGAGTGGGTCACGTCCTGACCGCAGAATCAACGTGTTAGTAAAGATGCGTGGACCATACGTTCGACGTCATCACCGCTGCCGAGCACGACCGGCTGCAGGCGCTCTTCGAGCCGTTCGCCCAGGCGGTGCGCGAACTCGTGGATGCCGGAGTCCGCACCGAGGTGGACTCGCACACCATCGCCCAGGCCACCGCGGCCGTCGAGGCCGTCACCGCATCGCTGCGCCGCGAACAGCGCGACGGGCCGCAGGCCATGCTTCACGCCGTCACGGGCAAGCCCGTGGTGTGGGCGAACCCGGTCGTCGGTTTGCGCAACGCACTGGCCCCGCCCCTGGTGATCGAGCATGCCGACGACGGCAGCTGCTGGAGCGAATTCGTCCTTGGCGCGGCCTATGAGGGGCCACTGGGCTGGGTACACGGCGGCATCTGCGCGCTGGTGCTCGACCACATTCTCGGAGAGGTGGCCAGTGATGGCCTCAACGAGCCCCGCTACACCGGCACCATCACGTGCCGGTACCGCCGCGGCACGCCGCTCGGGCCGCTGCGTGCCGAGGCCTACATCGACCGGACGGAAGGCGTCAAAACCTTTGCGCGGGGCCACATCAGCGACGCCGAAGGGATCACGGTCGAGGCCGAAGGCGTGTTCATCACACCGGCGTGGGCGCGGGACGCCGGATGAGATTCTATGTGGCGACCGGCTTCCTCGACACCGGGGAAATCGTCGAGATCGCCAAGGCCGCAGACGATCTCGGCTATGACGGGATCGGCATCCCCGATCACATCGTCAACCTGGAGACACTGTCCACACCATATCCGTATACGCGCGACGGGCAGCGCCGGTGGCAACCGTTCACACACTGGCCCGACCCGTGGGTGCTGGTCGGTGCGCTGGCACAGGCCACCACGCGGCTGAAGTTCGTCACCACGGTGTACGTGCCCGCCATGCGTGATCCCTATGCCGCCGCGAAAGCGATTGGTACCGCGGCATTCCTTGCGGGCGGCCGGGTCGAACTCGGCGTCGGGGTCGGCTGGTGCGAGGACGAATTCGCCTTGGTGGGGCAGCGCTTCGATCGGCGGGGCAAGCGCACGGACGAGATGCTGGAACTGCTGGCCGAACTGTGGGCGCCGGGCTGGACCGAGTTCCACGGCGAGTTCTACACCGCGCCCAGGCTCGAGATGGAGCCGTCGCCGCCGCCCATCCCGGTCTACGTCGGTGGGCTCAGCGAGGTGGCGCTGCGCCGGGCCGCGCGCCACGACGGCTGGATCGGTGACCTGATCTCGACCGAACGGGCGGTGGCCGCGGTCGACAGGTTGCGTGACCTGAGGGCCGAAGCCGGTTTGTCCATGGACGATTTCACCGTTTTGACGCCGTTGACCGACGCGGTGACGGTCGCCGATTACGAGCGTGCCGAGGCCGGCGGGATCACCCACATCTTGACGATGCCGTGGGCGTTCTACGCCGGCCTCGACTGCACGCTGGCCGACAAGATCGACGGGATGGCGCGGTTCCGTAAAGACCTGCGGCTGGACTAGCGTTTGCCGCGCACCGCGTCCAGCGCGTACGCGCCGCCGCCGATCGCGGCGAGCAGCAGGAAGCCGAAGCAGTACAGCACCGCCAGCTCGCCGCCGTTCTCCAGAGGCAGCAGGCCCTTGGGCTGATGCTGGGTGAAGTAGGCGAACGCCATCTCGCCCGACGAGATGAAGGCCGCGATGCGGGTGAACAGCCCCAGCATGATCAGCAGGCCGAGCACCAGCTCGATGACACCGGCGTACCAGTAGGGCCAGGTGCCGACAGGCGTTGCGCCGCTTCCCGAATCCACCGGCCAGGCAAACAGCTTCGAGGCGCCGTGGATGGCGAACAGGAAGCCGAACACTATGCGGAACAGGCTCACCACGGCAGGCGAGATCGAGGTGAGGCGGGCGTCCAGGTTGGTCGTCATAGGCAGACAATACGCGCAGACACCCAGGTTTCTCACAGCTCGAGCAGCACCGTTACCGGCCCGTCATTGACCAGTTCTACCTGCATCATCGCGCCGAAAGCACCCGTTTGGACCTCGGCGCCGAGCTGTTCAAGGGCCTCGGTGAACTCGATCACAAGCGGTTCGGCGACCGGCCCGGGAGCCGCCGCGTTCCACGAGGGCCTGCGCCCCTTCGCGGTGTTGGCGTAGAGCGTGAACTGGCTGACCACCAGGATGGGCGCGGAAACATCCGCGGCCGATCGCTCATCGTCGAGAATCCGCAATTGCCAGAGCTTTTCGGCCATCTTGCGGGCCTTTGCGGCATCGTCGTCGTGCGTGACCCCCACCAGGGCGAGCAGGCCCTGCCCGGCCGGCTTTATCGCGCCGACGACCTCACCGTCGACCGTCACGCTCGCAGACGTCACCCGCTGCACCAGAACACGCACCGGTCCATTGCACCAGAAAGGCCGGGCCACACCCGAATCGGATGTGCCCGGCCTTGCCGGCGTATGACGACTTACACGTCGTAGTAAAGGGCGAACTCGTACGGGTGAGGCCGGATCTGGATCGGCATGATCTCGTTCTCGCGCTTGTAGGAGATCCAGGTCTCGATCAGATCCTCGGTGAACACGCCGCCCTCGGTGAGGTATTCGTGATCCTCTTCGAGCTTGTCGATCACCGCGGCCAGCGAGGTCGGAGCCTGCGGGATGTTGGCGGCCTCGTCCGGCGGCAGCTCGTAGAGATCCTTGTCGACCGGGGCCAGCGGCTCGATCTTCTTCTTGATGCCGTCGATGCCTGCCATCAGCATGGCCGCGAACGCCAGGTACGGGTTACCCGAGCTGTCCGGGCAACGGAACTCCAGGCGCTTGGCCTTGGGGTTGTTGCCGGTGATCGGGATACGGACACAGGCCGAGCGGTTGCGCTGGCTGTACACCAGGTTGATCGGGGCCTCGTAGCCCGGCACCAGACGCTTGTAGGAGTTCACCGTCGGGTTGGTGAACGCCAGCAGCGACGGCGCGTGGTGCAGGATGCCGCCGATGTAGTGGCGCGCGGTGTCGGACAGGCCCGCGTAACCGGACTCGTCGTGGAACAGCGGCTTGCCGTCCTTCCACAGCGACTGGTGGGCGTGCATGCCGGACCCGTTGTCACCGAACAGCGGCTTGGGCATGAACGTGACGGTCTTGCCGGCCTGCCACGCGGTGTTCTTGATGATGTACTTGAACAGCAGCACATCGTCGGCCGCGTGCAGCAGCGTGTTGAACTTGTAGTTGATCTCGGCCTGCCCCGCGGTGCCCACCTCGTGGTGGCCGCGCTCCAGGGTGAACCCGGCGTTGATCAGGTTGGTGGCCATCTGGTCGCGCAGGTCGACGTAGTGGTCGTACGGGGCGACGGGGAAGTAGCCACCCTTGGGGCGGACCTTGTAGCCGCGGTTGGCGCTGCCGTCGGCTTCGAAGGGCTCGCCGGTGTTCCACCAGCCGGACTCGGAATCGACCTCGTAGAAGGTGCCGTTGATCTGCGAGTCGAAGCTCACCGAGTCGAAGATGTAGAACTCGGCCTCGGCGCCGAAGAAACAGGTGTCGGCGATGCCGGTGCTGGTCAGGTAGTTCTCCGCCTTGCGGGCCACGTTGCGGGGATCCCGCGAGTAGGCCTCGCGCGTGAACGGGTCGTGCACGAAGAAGTTCAGGTTCAGCGTCTTGGCGGCCCGGAACGGGTCGATGCGCGCGGTGTCGGGGTCGGGCAGCAGCATCATGTCGGATTCGTGGATCGACTGGAAGCCGCGCACCGACGAACCGTCGAACGCGAGTCCGTCTTCGAACACGCTCTCGTCGAACGCCGTTGCCGGGATCGAGAAGTGCTGGACGACGCCGGGGAGATCGCAGAAACGAATGTCGACGTACTCGACGTTTTCGTCCTTGATCAGCTTGAAGATGTCGTCGGACGTCTTTTCTGCCACTTAGTGTTCTCCTTTACTGGTAACCCGCGGCTTGACGCTAAGGACACGATGTTGCGCAGTCGTCAACCGTATGTTGCGCGGACGTTACGCAATTGCCGGTGACGGTGACGAGCAACCGTTCGCCGGGCTGCACCTATCCTGGCAGCATGGCGCGCTCAATGGGGACTTGGCTGTCCGGCCCCGGTCCGTTCGATGCCGGCGACGGTTCGGACGGCTCCACCGATGCTTCCGAAAAATACCCCGGTCAGCGCCTCGGGCTTCCCCAGACCGGCCCTGGATCGCTGGCCCGCACCGGCCGTCGCATAGGAGCGTTGTTCCTCGACTGGCTCGTCGCCTACGGGCTCGCCGGGCTCGCGATGGCCGCGGGCTGGGTGTCGATGGCAACGCTGTCGACGGCCGTGCTGGTGATCTGGATGGTGCTGGGAACCGTGGCGGTTCGGCTGTTCTCGTTCACACCGGGGCAGCTCGCGCTCGGCCTGGTGGTGGTGCCGGCCGACGGCCGCGACCACGTCGGTATCGGCCGCGCGTTCGTGCGGATGGTCTTGATCGCGCTGGTGATCCCACCGCTGGTGACCGACACCGACCTGCGTGGCCTGCACGACCGCGTGACGTTCACGGCCGTGGTGCGCCGATAGCTCAGCGCCGGCGCACGGTGCGCTGCACGCCGCGCATCTTGGCCGCCGACGGCATCGGGCCCTTGGGCATGGCGGCCGGGCCGACCTTCGAACCGAGCGCCGCCAAGCGTGATTCCAGCGAGTCCATCTGCTTGACCGTGATGTTGGCGGGCAGTTTGGTCAGGTGGCGTTCGAGCTTGGACAGCGGCACCTCACCCTCGCCGTTGCCGACGATGATGTCGTAGATCGGGATGTCGCCGACCACTCGAGCCGTGCGCTTCTTCTCTTGCGCGAGAAGCGGTTTGACGCGCGACGGCGAGCCTTCCCCGACGAAGATCACACCCGGCCTGCCGATCACGCGGTGCACCGCGTCGAAGTGGCCCGTGGCCGCGACACCCGCGGTGACCCGCCACTTGCCCCGGAGGTTGTCCAGCGCCCACGCGGCCGCGCCGGTCTGGCCCTCGGCCTTGCGGTACACCGATTTCTGGGCCCGCCTGCCGAAGATGATGAACGCCACGAGCACGCCGAGAACCACACCGAGCGGGGGCAGGGTGTACATGGTCAGCCCGCCGATGAGGATGCCCGCGACCACGGCGAGGGCGACGATCAGCACGAACGCGCCGATCATGTACGGCAGCAGCCGTTTGTCCTCTTTGCGCTGGATCTGGAAGGCCTGCCAGAGCTGACTGCGACGCTGCTTGGAGGCCGCCTTACGGGCGGCCTTCGCCTCGGCTTTTGCCGCCTTCGACTCGGCGGCATTGCGGGATTTAGCCATTACATCAGGATACGGGGGGCCGGTCCGCGAACCGAACCCGTGCGGCTTGTGTGTAGAGCTTGCCTGCGCGGTAGGAGGAGCGGACGAGGGGTCCGGCCAGGACGCCGGCGAAGCCGAGGTGTTCGGCGTAGTTGGACAGGGCGACGAATTCGTCGGGGTGGACCCAGCGTTCGACGGGGTGGTGGCGTGGGGAGGGGCGGAGGTATTGGGTGATGGTGATGATGTCGCAGCCGGCGTCGTGCAGGTCGTGCAGGGCGGTGTGGATTTCGTCGGTGGTTTCGCCCATGCCGAGGATGAGGTTGGATTTGGTGACCAGTCCGGCGTCGCGGGCGGCGGTGATGACCGCGAGGCTGCGGTCGTAGCGGAAGGCGGGGCGGATGCGTTTGAAGATGCGGGGTACGGTTTCGACGTTGTGGGCCAGGACTTCGGGGCGGGAGTCGAAGACTTCGGCGAGCTGGTCGGGGTGGGCGTTGAAGTCGGGGATGAGCAGTTCGACGCCGGTGTGGGGGTTGAGTGCTTTGATCTGGCGGACGGTTTCGGCGTAGAGCCAGGCGCCGCCGTCGGGTAGGTCGTCGCGGGCCACGCCGGTGACGGTGGAGTAGCGCAGGCCCATGGCTTGGACGCTTTCGGCGACGCGGCGGGGTTCGTCGCGGTCGAGGGCGGCGGGTTTGCCGGTGTCGATCTGGCAGAAGTCGCAGCGGCGGGTGCATTGTTCGCCGCCGATGAGGAAGGTGGCTTCGCGGTCTTCCCAGCATTCGAAGATGTTGGGGCAGCCGGCTTCCTCGCACACGGTGTGCAGGCCTTCGCGGCGGACCAGGCCTTTGAGTTCGGTGTATTCCGGGCCCATCTTGGCGCGGGTCTTGATCCACGGCGGCTTACGCTCGATCGGCGTCTGCGCATTACGCACCTCAAGCCGAAGCAGCTTGCGTCCCTCTGGCACCACAGTCACTGGTTCATCCTACGTTCAGGGCCACCGCGAGGCGGCCGTCGAGCGCGTCGCACACCTTGTCGGCAACCCGGTCGATCACGTCGTCGACCGTGACGCGGCGACCCAGCTCGGCCGTCAGCGACGTCACGCCCGCGTCGGTGATGCCGCACGGGATGATCGACGAGAACGCCGACAGGTCGCAGTCGCAATTCAGGGCAAACCCGTGCAGCGTCGTCGCGTGGGACACGCGGATGCCGATCGCGCCGACCTTGCGGGCCGGCCGCAGCTCGTCGCCCGGCACCCACACCCCCGAGCGGCCCTCGACCCGGCCCGCGGCCAGCCCGAGATCGGCGCACACCGCGATGAGCGCTTCTTCAAGGCGCCGAACGAAATTCACCACGTCGAGCGGTTCGGTCAGCCCGATGATGGGGTAGCCGACGAGCTGGCCCGGGCCGTGCCAGGTGATCTTGCCGCCGCGGTCGGTGTCGACGACGGGTGTGCCGTCCATCGGGCGCTCGTGCGGCTCGGTGCGCTTGCCCGCGGTGTACACCGCGGGGTGCTGCAGCAACAGCAGGGTGTCCGGCCCGCCCGCGACCCTGGCCTCGGCGATCTCCCGCTGCAGCTGCCACGCCGCCTCGTAGTCGATGGTGCCGAGTCTTCGGACGTCGACCGAGGTGGTCGCCGAGCGGATGGATGTCACAGGCTTGACGGTACTCCCAAGCCGCGTGTCGATCGCAGTCACAGATCCTTCGGTGCGGTCGCGTAGGCGAGAGCCTCACCCACGGTGTTGTGGTGGAACTTGAAGTCCGCCCGCTCGAGCGCCGCGGGGATGGCCCGCTGGCCGCGCAGCAGCCCTTCGTCGGCGAACTCGCCGAGCAGCGTCCGCAGCGCGAACCCCGGCACCATGGCAGGCGTCGGCCGGTTGAGGGCCCTGCCGAAGGCCGCGGTGAACTCGGCGTTGGTCACGGGCGCGGGTCCGGTCATGTTGACCGGGCCGGCAATGCTGTCGGTCCGGATCGTGTAGAGCACCGCACGGATCTCGTCTTCCAGGCTGATCCACGGCAGGTACTGCCTGCCGTTGCCCAAACGGGCGCCCAGACCGAGGTAGAACAGCGGCTTGAGCCGACTGAGCATGCCCCCGGAGGGGGACAGCACCAGCCCGGTCCGCATCAGCACCACCCGGGCCCCGGCCTCGGCGGCCGGGGCGGTGGCGGCTTCCCAGTCCTGGCACAGCTGGGCGAGGAACCCGTCGCCTGCCGGCGCGGACTCATCGGTGACGTGGTCGCGGGTGTCGCCGTAGAAGCCGACCGCGCTGGCGTTGACCAGCACCGGAACCCCGGCGTCTGCCACGGCGCCTGCCAGCACCTCGGTCGGCCCGATGCGGCTGTCGCGCAAGCTCTGCTTGAACGCGCCCGACCAGCGCTTCTCGCCGACGTTGACGCCGCACAGATTGACCACGGCGTCGACGCCCTGCAGGGCCCCGGCGTCGAATTCACCGGTGTCTGGGTTCCAGAACAACTCGTCGGCATTCGACGGTGCCCGCCGCACGATCCGCAACACGCGGTGATCTGCGGCGCGCAACGCCGATCCCAACGCCGAGCCGATGAGACCCGAGGACCCCGCAATCGCGACGACTGCTCGGTTGTCTCCCGTGGCCACCGCTATCTACAGCCCCAGATCGGCCTCGAACGCACCGTCTTCAAGCCTGCGCTTGATGGTGGTCACGAAGCGTCCGGCGTCGGCGCCGTCGATCAGTCGGTGGTCATAGGTCAACGGCAGGTAGCACACCGACCGGACACCGATCGACTCGTTGCCGTAGGCGTCGGAGATCACGCGGGGCCGCTTGACGATCGCCCCGGTGCCGAGCATGGCCGCCTGCGGCGGAACCAGGATCGGGGTGTCGAACAGCGCGCCCTGGCTACCGATGTTGGTGATGGTGAACGTGCCGCCGGACAGCTCGTCGGGCTTGAGGTTGCCCGAGCGGGCGCGCGCGGCGATGTCGGCGATGGCGCGCGCGAGCCCGCCCAGCGACAGGTCACCGGCGTTGTGGATCACCGGCGACAGCAGGCCCTGGTCCGTGTCCACCGCGAAGCCGAGGTGCTCGGCGTCGTAGTAGGTGATCTCCTTGGTGTCCTCGTTGTAGCTGGCGTTGACGTTCGGGTGGATCTTGAGCGCGTCGATCACCGCACGCGCGATGAACGGCAGGTAGGTCAGGTTCACGCCTTCGCGTTCGGCGAAATCGGCCTTGGCGCGGGCCCGCAGCGCCACGATCTTGGTCATGTCGACCTCGTGGGTCTGCGTCAATTGCGCTGTCGCCTGCAGGGATTCGCGTGTCTTCTTGGCCGTGATCTGACGGATCCGGTTGGCCTTCTGCGTGGTGCCCCGCAGGTGGGCCAGCGCGGGTGCGGGCGCGGCGGCAGGCGCCGAGGGTGCGGGTGCGGCGGGGGCAGCGGCCGCGGGTGCCGGGGCAGCCGGGGGTGCCTTCTTGGCCTCGGCCGCGGCGAGCACGTCCTGCTTGCGGATGCGGCCACCGACCCCGGTGCCCTTCACCGACGCAAGGTCGATGTTGTTCTCGGCGGCCAGCTTTCGCACCAGCGGCGTGACGTACGGCGCGCCGTCGGTGGCGGGAGCCTCGGCGGCCGGTGCAGCCGCCGGGGCGGGAGCGGGCTTGGGTTCGGGCTTGGGTTCCGGTTTCGGTTCCGGCTTGGGCTCGGCCTTGGGTTCCGGCTTGGGCTCGCGCTTGGGTTCCGGCTTGGATTCGGGGGCAGGCGCGGCCGCGGGGGCCGAACCGGCCTCACCGATCTTGGCCAGTTCGCCACCCACGGAGACGACGTCGTCCTCCTCGGCGGTGATCGAGAGCAGGGTGCCGGCCACCGGGGACGGGATCTCGGTGTCGACCTTGTCGGTGGACACCTCGACCAGCGGTTCGTCGACGCCCACGGTGTCGCCGACCTTCTTGAGCCACCGGGTCACGGTGCCCTCGGTGACCGATTCACCCAGCTCGGGCATCACCACGGAGGTGGCCGCACCGGACGACGCGGCGGCGGGCTGGGCGGGGGCCGCGGCGGCGGGCTCGGCCGCGGGGGCGGCCTCGGGCTCCGGCTCTGGTTCGGGCTCGGCCTGCTCGGCGGGAGCCGCGGACGGAGCGGTCGAGGATTGTTCGCCTGCGTCGCCGATGACGGCGAGTTCGCCACCGATCTCGACGGTGTCGTCCTCCTGCGCGACGATCTTGGTCAGCACACCCGCCGCGGGGGACGGGATCTCGGTGTCGACCTTGTCGGTGGACACCTCGAGCAGTGGCTCATCGAGTTCGACCGTGTCGCCCTCCTGTTTAAGCCAGCGGGTGACGGTCCCCTCAGTGACACTCTCACCTAGTGCGGGCATCTGGACGGAGATGGCCATGTGTTTTGACTCCCTCGGACGGTCACTTGTGACGACTCGAACTCTGGCTTACCACAGCAAGGTGCACTGGGTGCGGCACCTAGATGGATTGTCCGGACCATCCTGTCACTGCGCAGCGTTCTGCTCTAACTCAGGGTTGCCGCAAGCTCTGGCACTATCGAAACAAGGGTTCGCTGCGACGGGCCGAGGTGAGGAGGCAGCTGGATTGGGGCTGTTCGACAGGTTGCGCCGGGGCGCGTCGGCGCGCTCGGCGGCCGGTGCCGACAGGGACGCCGATCTGCGTTATCTGCGCCAGTGGGTTGCCGACCATCACGGGGTCGAAGCGTTTGTCGAACCGAAGACCACCGTCACCGAAGTCACCGTGGTGCTGGTTGCTGCCGACGGGGAGTGGACCCGGCGGCGGGCCGGTGGCGACGCGGGCGCCCGACGCCTCAGCGACCGACTGCAGATACCGGTGTACGACGTGCAGAAGGTCGGCTACCCACAACGCATGCGTGACTACGACGCCCGCCGCCGGATCGAACGGCAACGCGCCGCGAGGCGGGAGTTGGACGAGCGCTAGAGTCGAAGAAGCCGATACCACTGGTATGAGCTACTGGACGTCACAGATAACTCCTGGAGGGTGGCCATGCAGCGCTTCGTCGACAGCTCGGACGGAACCCGCATCGCGGTTTACGAACAGGGCGACCCGGACCGGCCCACGGTGGTGATGGCCCACGGTTGGCCGGACTCCCACGTGCTGTGGGACGGCGTGGTGGCAGAGCTCGGCGACCGCTACCGCATCGTGCGCTACGACAACCGCGGCGCGGGAGCCTCCGACGTGCCCAAGCGGGTTTCGGCGTTCACCATGGAGCGCTTCGCCGACGACTTCTCCGCCGTGATCGACGCCGTGAGCCCCGGGCGGAAAGTGCATGTGCTGGCCCATGACTGGGGTTCGGTCGGTGTGTGGGAGTACCTCAGTCGCGCCGTGGCTGCCGACCGGGTCGCATCCTTCACGTCGGTGTCCGGTCCGAGCAGCGACCACTACGGTGCGTTCGTCCGCGACCGGTTGGCCCGGCCCTACCGGCCGATCCGGTTCGTCAAAGCGGTCAACCTGGCATCGCGGTTCAGCTACTGGATCCCGTTCTCGGTGCCGGTTGTGGCGCCTGCGCTCATGCGCCGCGGCGCGGCGCGGCGCCTGCAGGCCATCGACACACCCGGCCGAAAGTTCCAGTCCGACAATCTCGACGCCGATGCGGCGAACTCACTGAAGATCTACCGTGCCAACGCAATTCGCTCGTTCACCCGGGTCCGGCGCGACCACTATGTGTCCGTGCCGGTGCAGGTGATCTGCAATGACAAGGATCCGGTGGTCCGTGGTCACGGCTACGACGACGAGTCCAAGTGGGTCGCCCGGCTGTGGCGGCGCGACCTGCGGGCCGGCCACTGGGCGCCGTTCTCGCACCCGCAGGCGATCGCGCGGGCGCTGACCGAACTCGTCGACCACCTCGAAGGTGCGCCCGCGGCGCGCGGCCTGTTGCGCGCGCAGGTGGGCCGGTCCCGCGAACCGTTCGGCGACACCTTGGTCTCGGTGACGGGCGCAGGCAGCGGCATCGGGCGCGCGACTGCGCTGGCCTTCGCCGCGCAGGGGGCCGAGCTGGTGGTCAGCGACATCGACGAGGCCGCGGCCAAGGACACCGCGGCGCAGATCGTCGCGCGCGGCGGAGTGGCCCACGCGTACCAGCTCGACGTCGCCGACGCCGACGCGGTGGAGCGGTTCGCCGAGCAGGTGTGCGCCGACCACGGCGTGCCGGACGTCGTCGTCAACAACGCGGGCATCGGCCACGGCGGCAAGTTCCTCGACACCCCGGCCGAGCAGTTCGACCGGGTGCTCGACGTCAACTTCGGCGGTGTCGTCAACGGTTGCCGGTCGTTTGCGCGGCGGCTCGTCGACCGCGGCACCGGCGGTCACATCGTCAACGTCGCGTCGATGGCGGCCTACTCGCCGTCGCAGTCGATGAACGCCTACTCCACCAGCAAGGCCGCGGTGTTCATGTTCTCCGACTGCCTGCGGGCCGAATTGTCCTCGGCGGGAATCGGTTTGACCACGATCTGCCCCGGAGTCATCGACACCAACATCATCGACACCACGCACTTCGACGTGCCTGCCGACCAGCAGGCGCAGGTCGAGCAGTGGCGCGCGCAGGCCAAGAAGGCCTTCACCGCGCGCCGCTACGGGCCCGACAAGGTGGCCAAAGCCATCGTGGCGGCCGTCGAGAAGAACACCGCGATCCGCCCCGTCACCCCGGAAGCCTATGCGGCCTACGGGGTTTCGAGGTTGGTGCCGTCGGTGCTCCGCCGCGCCGCGCGCGCGGGCTCGCGCTAACCGTTGGCTGCGACGTCCTCAAGGACCGCGAACATGGTCCGCGTCGGAACGCCCGTGCCACCCTTGGGGGTGTAACCCCACGGGCTTCCGGTGTTGTAGGCCGGCGCCGCGACGTCGATGTGTGCCCACTGGACGCCGTCTGCGACGAACTCGCGCAGGTACGTGCCCGCCACCAGCATGCCGGCGAAGCGCGACCCGCTGACGTTGGCCAGATCGGCGACCGTCGACTTGAGATCGTCTTTGAGCTCTTCGGGAAGCGGCATGGCCCAACCGTTTTCGCCGACCTCCTGCGACAGCGTCGCGACGCGGTCACGAAACTCGTCGCTGCCCATCACGCCGGGAGTGCGCGCTCCGAGCGCGACGGTCTGCGCGCCCGTCAGCGTCGAGGTCTCGATCAGGTAGTCCGGGTTGTCCTCGCACGCGCGCACGATCGCGTCAGCCAGGATCAACCTGCCCTCGGCGTCGGTGTTGAGCACCTCGACCGTGATGCCGCCGTACTGCGTGAGCACGTCGCCGGGACGCTGCGCGGTCGCCGACGGCATGTTCTCGGCCATCGGCACCGTCGCGATGACGTCGATCGGCAGCTGCCGCACCGCGGCCAGCACTACCGTGGCGATCACCGCGGCCGCGCCTCCCATGTCGGACGTCATGTGGTGCATGTTGGCCGCGGGCTTGATCGAGATGCCCCCGGTGTCGAACGTGATGCCCTTGCCGACCAGCGCGACGGTCTTGGCCTTCTTGTTCTTCGCGCCGCGGTGCGCTAGCCGCACCAGCCGCGGCGGCCGCGACGAACCCTGCCCGACGCCGATGATGCCGCCATAGCCCGCCTTCGCCAGTGCCTTGTCGTCGAGCACCTCGACGTCGAGTCCGTGTGCCTCACCCAAAGCCTTTGCGCGCTTGGCGAATTCGGCCGGGTACAGGTGGCTCGGCGGGGTGTTGACGAAGTCCCGGGCGGTGGCCACCGCGGTGGCGATGTCGACGGCGCGCTGGGCCTGTGCTTTCGTGGCCGCCTTGGCGTCGGCCGCCAGCGCCGTGATCTTCTTCAGGCCCGCGTCGGTCGGCGCGGTCTTGGCACTGCGGAAGTCGTTGAACCGGTACGCGCCCAGGATCAGGCCCTCGACGGCCGCCTCGAGATCGATCGCGGACAGCGACGTCACCACGACTCCGGTCTTGTCCAGCGAGCGGGCGGCCGCACCGGCCGCACGGCGGATCACGTCGGCGGGCCACGCGTCGCGCGGTTTGCCCAGGCCGACCGTCAGCACGCTGGCGACGGGCAGCGCAGGCACCACGAGTCGATGCACCTGGCCTTCGCCGCCGGATGCGCCGAGCGCCTGCAGGTTCGACTCGATCGCGGTGACCGCGTCGGCGTCGAGGAAATCGGCGCTGCCGATCACGACGGGTCCGGAATCGCCGGTCACGACGCCGACGACGAGCACGGCATCGGACACGCCGCGCCGCGGCAGGGACGAGCTGACAGTGACGGTGGGGGCCTGGTAGCCGGGTGCGCTGGTCATCCTGCTCACCCTAGTCAGCAACGTTCAGCTCAGCGCGTAGGCCGGGACCGGCTCGTCGAAGCCTTTCAGGGGCAACGGTTCCTGCATCACGGCAGGCCGGTCCGGCAGCGCGGCACGCAGCGCCGCCGACATCAGGATCCGGCCCGGCCCGGCGGCCGACACCAGCCGGGCCGCGAGGTTGACCGGGTTTCCGAAGTAGTCGCCGCTGATTGCGAGCACCGTGCCGAAGTCCAGGCCCGCGCGCACCTGCAGGTGCGCCTCGCGCGCCCGCGGGTGTTCGACGAGGTCGACCGCGACCTGCACCAGCGCGTCCGGGGTCGGCGCAACCCACATGACCTCGTCGCCGATGAACTTCACCACCCGCCCGCCTGCCGCGTGCACGACGTCGGAGCAGGTCGCGCTGAACTCGTTGAGCAGGGCCGAAAGCTGGGTCGTGGTCAGTATCCGGGTGAGCGAGGTGAAGCCCGACAGGTCGGCAAAACCGATGCCGCACACCACACTTGACCCTTCTTCTCGGACGACGTGCTCGAAGTACGCACGGGTGTTCATCAGGTGATGCCGGTGCACCGCGTCCGCCAGCGCGCCGATGCGCGGTACGAATGCCGCGGCCGCCCGGTAGGCCCGCGCCGTGGCGAGCTCGTTGTGCGAGTAGTCGAGCTGGACATCGGGGGAGCCGGCCCGCACGATCGACGAGATCGCCTCGGACTGGCGCGCCATGCCGGAGCCGATCACGCGCAACAGCCCCGTTGCGGCTTCTTCACCGACCACCGCACGCATCTCGGCCCAGGTCGCCAGTCCGTCGACGTCGGCCTGGCTCAGGGCGGGCACGTCGAGGCCTGCGACGGTCAGGCCCAGCGCGGCCCAGGCCCGCTGCACGTCGGCGATCGGCAAGCCCAGCGTCTCGGCGGCCGCGGCCAGGCTGTAGGTCGGCGGTCCCGACCACTGCAGTACGTCGCCCGCCAGGCCGAAGAGCCTGCCCCGGCGCTCCGCGTCGACCATCTCCTCGGCGGTGAACCCCAGCCCGGCGAGGTACTCGATCAGTGGCGCACGCCTGCGCGCGTCGGCGATCCCGGCCGCCTCCAGCGCATCGAAATCGACCACCGATCAAGTGTGGCAGGCCTCCGCCGCGATCAGGGCCGGGATTAGGGTGTGAGGTCGTGAGTGAGGACCTGCTGCACGGACCACTGGAAGACCGCCACCGCGAGCTGGGCGCCGGCTTCGCCGAATTCGGCGGGTGGCTGATGCCGGTGTCCTACGCGGGAACCGTCGCCGAGCACACCGCGACGCGCGAGACCGTCGGCCTGTTCGACGTGAGCCACCTGGGCAAGGCACTCGTGCGCGGTCCTGGCGCCGCGGCATACGTCAACGCGGCGCTGACCAACGACCTCGACCGCATCGGCCCCGGCAAGGCCCAGTACACCCTGTGCTGCAAAGACAACGGAGGCGTGGCCGGGGTTATCGACGACCTCATCGCGTACTACGTCTCCGACGACGAGATCTTCCTGGTGCCCAACGCCGCCAACACCGCCGCGGTGGTCGCCGAACTGCAGAAACATGCCCCTGCGGGCCTCACCATCACCGACGAGCACCGGTCCTATGCCGTGCTTGCCGTGCAGGGGCCGAAGTCGACCGAGGTGCTCGCCGCGCTCGGGCTGCCCACCGACATGGACTACATGGGCTATGCCGACGCCGAGTTCGACGGCGTGTTCGTCCGGGTGTGCCGTACGGGCTACACCGGCGAGCACGGCTACGAACTGCTGCCCGCCTGGGACCGCGCCGGGGTGGTGTTCGACGCACTGGTGGCGGCCGTGCGTGCGGCCGGGGGAGAGCCCGCAGGCCTCGGCGCCCGCGACACGCTGCGCACCGAGATGGGCTACCCGCTGCACGGCCACGAGCTGTCCTTGGACATCTCGCCGCTGCAGGCCCGCTGCGGCTGGGCGATCGGCTGGCGCAAGGACGCGTTCTGGGGACGCGACGCCCTGCTGGCCGAGAAGGAGGCCGGGCCCACGCGTGTGCTGCGTGGCCTCAAGGCGGTCGGCCGCGGCGTGCTGCGGGCCGACCTCGCGGTGCTCGACGGCGACACCCAGGTGGGTGTCACTACGTCGGGAACCTTTTCTCCGACTTTGAAGGTCGGGATCGCGCTGGCACTCATCGACACCGCGAGCGGAATCGCCGACGGCGCGCGCGTCACGGTCGACGTGCGTGGTCGCGCGGTCGAATGCGAGGTCGTCAAACCCCCGTTCGTGGCGGCGAAAACTCGTTAGCCTCGGGCTATACAATCGCTGTATGACTAGCGGCCTGCTCGAGTTCACGGTTTCTGCCAATGCGAACCCGGCGA
This sequence comes from Mycolicibacterium mageritense, assembly GCF_010727475.1. NCBI lineage: Bacteria > Bacillati > Actinomycetota > Actinomycetes > Mycobacteriales > Mycobacteriaceae > Mycobacterium > Mycolicibacterium mageritense. Next base: position 7,407,879 of record NZ_AP022567.1, on the reverse strand, counting down.
CCGATGCGGTACGCGAATCGATCCTGACCAACCCGGGGTTCGGCAAGTACCACACCGACCACATGGTGTCGATCGACTACACCGCGGGGCAGGGCTGGCACGACGCCAAGGTGGTTCCGTACGGCCCGATCGAACTCGATCCGTCGGCCATCGTGCTGCACTACGCGCAAGAGGTTTTCGAAGGGCTCAAGGCCTACCGGTGGGCGGACGGCTCGATCGTGTCGTTCCGCCCCGAGGCCAACGCGGCGCGGCTGCGGTCCTCGTGCCGCAGGCTCGCGATCCCCGAGCTGCCCGACGAGGTGTTCATCGAGTCGCTGCGCCGGCTCATCGCGATCGACGGGCAGTGGGTGCCCGCGGCGGGCGGTGAGGAGTCGCTGTACCTGCGGCCGTTCATCATCGCGACCGAGCCGGGTCTCGGCGTGCGTCCCGCCAACGAGTACCGCTACCTGGCCATCGGTTCACCGGCCGGGGCGTACTTCAAGGGCGGCATCAAACCCGTCAGCGTGTGGCTCTCGCACGAGTACGTGCGTGCCTCTCCGGGCGGCACGGGCGCGGCGAAGTTCGGTGGCAACTACGCGGCGTCGCTGCTCGCGCAGGCGCAGGCCGCCGACAACGGGTGCGACCAGGTGGTGTGGCTCGACGCCATCGAACGCCGCTACGTCGAAGAGATGGGCGGCATGAACCTGTTCTTCGTGTTCGGCAGCGGCGGTTCGGCGCGCCTGGTCACGCCCGAGCTGTCCGGCTCGCTGCTGCCGGGAATCACACGGGACTCGTTGCTGCAGTTGGCAACCGACGCGGGTTTCGCGGTCGAGGAACGCAAGATCGACGTCGACGAATGGCAGAAGAAGGCCGCCGCGGGCGAGATCACCGAGGTCTTCGCGTGCGGCACGGCCGCCGTCATCACCCCGGTCTCGCACGTCAAACACCGCGACGGTGAGTTCACCATCGCCGACGGCCAGCCCGGGGAGATCACCATGGCGCTGCGGGACACCCTGACCGGGATCCAGCGCGGCACCTTCGTCGACACCCACGGCTGGATGGCCCGGCTGAACTAGCCGGCCGCCAGGCCCACCGCGGTCACGGTCGTCGTCACCTCGACGACCGCGCCGAGCACGTCACCCGTGATGCCGCCGAACCGGCGCACACAGTGGGCGACCAGCAGCACCGAGAGGCCCACCGCGATCAGCACGACGACCGGTCCCTGCCACAGGCGGGGACCGGTCCACACTGCCGCCGCCGCGAGGGCGACCAGCCAACCCAGCACCACGGCGGCCGGCTGACTGCCCGCCACCGCGGCGCCCAGCGAACTGCCTGCCGCGGCGGGCACCGAGCGCCGGCACGCCGCGACGGCCGCCACGCGACCCGCCGCGACGGCGACCACGATCGCCGGCAGGCTCAGCTGTGCGAGCGCCAGGCTCTGGGCGCCGAGCGTCACCACGACGGCCGCCACACCGAACGGCCCCGCCGAACCGTCGCGCATCACCGCCAGCGCACGTTCGGGCGGCCCGTAACACCCCAGGCCGTCGACCGTGTCGGCGAGTCCGTCGATGTGCAGGCCGCGGGTCGCCAGCAGCAGCACGGCCACGGCCAGCAGGCCCGGGAGGGGATTGCCCGGCTCGAAAACCCGCTGGCCCACCCACACGACGCCGGCCGCGAGCGCGCCGAGCGCCACCCCCACCACGGGCAGCGCGGCCAGCGCAGAGCGCCCGACGCCGGCCGACGATTGCACCGGCAGCACCGTGCCGAACGCGAAAGCTGAAGCGAGCGAACGGATCATGGAGTGTTTTCGGAGATCCCGGCCTCGTCGAAGGTGGCCATCGATGCCAGTGTGGCCACCGCGGCACGGACCACCGGCAGTGCCACGGCCGCGCCGGTGCCCTCGCCGAGGCGCATCCCGAGATCCACGATCGGCTCCAGTTCGAGCCGCTGCAGGGCCAGGCTGTGCGCGGGTTCGGTGGAGCGGTGCCCGGCCTGCCACCACGCGCGCGCACCGGGGGCCAGCCGGTCGGCAACCAGGGCCGCGGCCGTCACCACCATGCCGTCGAGCAGTACCGGTGTACGCCGCATCGCCGCTTGCGCACAGAATCCGGCCATCGCCGCCAGGTCGGCGCCGCCGCAGACCCGCAGCAGGCCGACCGGATCCTCGGTCACCGTGCGGGCCCGGTACAGCGCATCGCGCACGGCAGCGGCTTTGCGCATCCAGCCGTGATCGTCGATCCCGGTGCCGCGCCCGATCACCGCGACAGGTTCGGCACCCGTCAGCGCCGCGATCAAAGTCGTTGCCGCCGTGGTGTTTCCGATCCCCATATCGCCCGCGATCAACAGGTCGGCCCCGGAATCGACCTCCTCGTCGGCGATCCGGCGGCCCGCCGCGATCGCGGCGACCGTGTCCGCTGCGGACAGTGCGTCCTCGCGCGAGATGTCACCGCTTGAGCGACACACCTTGTTGGCGCCGATCGCGGCCGACAGTGGCTCGTCGCAGTCGACGGCGATGTCGGCCACCCGGACAGTGGCACCGGCCACCTCCGCGATCACGTTGATCGCGGCCCCGCCCGCGTCGAAATTGGCCACCATCTGGCCCGTCACCGCCGACGGGTACGCCGAGACCCCGGCCGCGGTCACGCCGTGATCGCCCGCGAAGACCACCACGCGCGGCCGGCTGAACTGTCGCGGCGGGCACTCGCCCTGGCATGCCGCGACCCACACCGACAGGTCTTCCAGCCTGCCGAGCGAGCCCGGCGGCTTGGTCAACCGCGTCTGACGTGCCCGAGCGGCCGCGGCCGCCTCGGCATCCGGTGGCGCGACCGGGGCGAATTCCGGTCCGGATTCGGTCATTTCGGCTCCTTCACCGTGACCGGCTGGCCGGCCACCACGAGCACCACGCGCTCACACACCGCGGCCAGGCGCTGATTCACCGTGCCCAACTCGTCGGCGAAACGTCGTCCGGCCTCGGTCGCGGGCACGACCGTGAGCCCGACCTCGGGGCTCACCAGCACGAGCTCACCGGTGAAACCAGCGACAGCGCGGACGAGTTCGTCGACGTCGGCGTCGATGGGCGCCCCGCCCCAGGCCTCGCGCCGGTCCATGACCGCGGTGAGCCAGCCGCCGATGTCGTCGACGAGCGCCGCGGACGCGGGCGCTTCGGTCAGCTCGGTGGCCAGCTCGGCGGTCTCGACGGTGCTCCACCGCGCGGGACGACGCGCCCGATGGGCGGCCACGCGGGCCGCCCATGCCGGGTCACGGTCGGTGGTCGCACCGGTCGCGACGTAACGCACGGGCTCGGCCGCGCCGGTCGCCGCGGTGATGGCCGCCTCGGCCCACTGTGATTTTCCCGACCGGATCCCGCCGAGCACCAGGATGCGCACGCCGTCAGACCCGGATGACCGGACGCGGCATCAAGCGACCTTGTCGCCGCGGTTGACCATGGGCCGCGGAGCCCGCATGCGCCGGAGCTGCGAGGCCCGGCTCGACGCGTAGAACCCAAGTTTCCAACCACTTTCGGTGTTGCCGGGGAACTTCTCGTCGACCATGCGGTTGACCTTGCGGCCGAGCAGCAGGCCGTCGACGATCATCACCAGCACGAGGGCCAGCATCGCGTAGGACAGGATCTGCTGGAACTGCACCGCGGGCAGCGCCAGCATGAAGAAGATCATCGACAGCGCGGCGGGCATGAACAGCCCGAGCACGTTGCGGCGCGAGTCCACGATGTCGCGCACGTAGCGGCGCACCGGTCCCTTGTCGCGGGGGAGCAGGTAGGCGTCCTCGCCGGCCATCATCCGCTCCCGGCGGTCGGCCATGTCGGCGCGGCGCGTCAGCCGTTCGGCCTTGCGCTCTTCCTTGCTGAGCTTGGGGCCCTGCAGTTCCTTGCGCCGTTTACGGGCCTCGGCCGCGGTCAGCGGGGCGGGAGCCACCGGACCCCGGCGCCGGCTGGCCTCGCTGCGCTTGGGCGTCGGCCTGCCTTTGGGTGCGGTGGTACCGGTCTGATTGCTGTCAGCCGCGGTCTCGATACCGTCGTCGGCGGGTTCGTCGCCCCGGTCGGCGCCATCGTCGTCGTTCTTGCGGCCCAGCAGTTTCACGTCAGCCAGGTTACTGCCCGCACTGTGGGCGAAGCCGAAGGGCCCAGCCTGGGGATAACTCGGGAATAGCGGCAGAACAAGGTACCGTTGAGTTGGTGGATTCGCGGGCTCACCCGCGGGTTCGCCAGGAACTTCGGCATCAGCGATGCCCAGGAACGCTTTAGGGAGAGCAATGACTGTTCAGGACGCGACCGCCACCGAAACCCACGGTGTCACCCTGACTGACGCCGCGGCGACCAAGGCGAAGGCGCTGCTCGACCAGGAGGGCCGGGATGACCTGGCCCTGCGTATCGCCGTGCAGCCGGGCGGCTGTGCAGGCCTGCGTTACAACCTGTTCTTCGACGACCGGACCCTCGACGGTGACCTCACCGCCGAATTCGGTGGTGTCAACCTGACCGTCGACCGTATGAGCGCGCCGTACGTGCAGGGCGCGACCATCGACTTCGTCGACACCATCGAGAAGCAGGGCTTCACCATCGACAACCCGAACGCCACCGGCTCGTGCGCCTGCGGCGATTCGTTCAACTGAGCTTGACCTGGACCGCGCGGGCGGTCGGTGCTGAACGTCAGTACTGACCGCCGGTGCGCAGCACATACGAGCACACCAGGACGTTGTTGTCCTGCACGAGCAGCTGCGCGACGCCCTGTTGCTCGTCGTTTTGCGGGCGTTGACCCCGGCCTGCACCGTCCGCAGGCACCACCTTCATCGTGAACAACACCTGAGCCTGCGTGCCCGACCACGGCACGATCTTGTCGATGTTGGTCACCTCGGCCTGACTGAACTGCTTGCGGAACGCGTCGCTGGCCAGGCCGGCCACCGCCAGATCGGCCCGGCGCTCCTTCACCGCGTCGTACAGGCCGCACAGCGTGTGGCGTGCGACCGTCTCGTCGTCCCCGTTGGTCAGCGCGGTCAGATACTCCTGGATCGCTGATTTCGCGCGATCGGCGGACAGCACCGAACCCTGCGACGACGCCTTGCGGCCGGCGATGATCACCACCGTCACGACCGCGGCCAGCGCCGCCACCACCAGCACCGCGGCCACGATCTTCGGCCAGCGCCTGCGTGATTTCGGATAGGGCACCGGCGGCGGCAGCATCCCCGGGTACGCGGACGGCGTCTGCTCCGGGTAGGGCTGGGGCGGAACGGATTCGGGGTACTGGTAGGTACCAGTCATTAAGGGCGCTCCCCGCGATATGGAGGTGGGTCACCTGATCTATGGCGACCGGGCATACGGTTATACGCAGGTTAGCGCAAGCCGGGACGTGGGGCCGTGAGCGCTTGTGGCGTCAACCCGCGCGCGTAGCCTTACCTAGACGACTTAACGAAATGAAGGGTGACGCTTCGTGACCATCGCAGTTACCGGCTCGATCGCGACCGACCATCTGATGAAGTTTCCCGGCAAGTTCTCCGAACAACTGCTGGCGGACCACCTGCAGAAGGTGTCGCTGAGCTTCCTGGTCGACGAGCTGGTCATCCACCGCGGCGGCGTCGCGGGCAACATGGCGTACGCCATCGGCGTGCTGGGCGGCGACGTCACGCTCGTCGGCGCCGTCGGCAAGGATTTCGACGACTACCGCGGCTGGCTGACCTCGCACGGCGTGGACTGCGACAGCGTCCTCGTGTCGTCGACGGCCTACACCGCGCGCTTCGTCTGCACCACCGACCAGGACATGGCCCAGATCGCCTCGTTCTACCCGGGCGCCATGTCGGAGGCGCGCACCATCTCGCTTGCCGACCTGGTCGCGCGGTCCGGTAAACCCGAACTGGTGATCGTGGGGGCCAACGACCCCGAGGCGATGTTCCTGCACACCCAGGAATGCCGCGAGCTCGGCCTGGCCTTCGCCGCCGATCCTTCGCAGCAGCTGGCCCGGCTCTCGGGCGAGGAGATCCGCAAGCTCATCGACGGCGCCACCTACCTGTTCACCAACGACTACGAGTGGGATCTGCTGTTGCAGAAGTCGGGCTGGTCAGAAGCCGAGGTGATGCGCCAGATCGAGCTCCGGGTCACGACGCTGGGGGAGAAGGGCGTCGACATCGTGGGCCGCGACGGCACATTCGTTCACGTCGACGTCGTCCCCGAGACCCACAAGGACGACCCGACCGGCATCGGCGACGCCTTCCGGGCCGGGTTCCTCACCGGGCGCAGCGCAGGTCTGAGCCTCGAACGCGCGGCGCAGCTCGCGTCGCTCGTCGCGGTCCTGGTGCTCGAGGCGCCCGGGCCGCAGGAATGGAGCTGGGATCGTGACGACGCCGTGCGGCGGCTGTCCGAGGCGTACGGCGCCGACGCCGGCGCCGAGATCGGCAAGGCCCTCGGCGCGTAGCCCTAAAGCTGCACGGGGTAGTGCGGCTCCTTGATCTGCGGGGTCACGCTGTGTTCGACGAAGATGGCGTGCCACAGCATGAAGATCAGCATGGTCCACAACCGCCTGCTGTGATCGCTGACGCCGCCGCGGTGCTCATCGAGCATGGTGCGCACCGCGGCGAGATCCACGAGCTCACCGGCCTGTGACGAGCCGACCATCGCGTAGGCCCAGTCCAACAGCTCACCGGCGCGCAGCCAGTGCCGGATCGGGACCGGGAAGCCCAGCTTGGGGCGGTGCAGCACGTGGGCCGGGATGATCGGTTCGAGCGCCTTGCGCAACGCGAACTTGGTCGTCGACCGCGTGATCTTCGCGTCGACCGGAAGCCGGGACGCGACCGCGAACACCTCGGGATCGAGGAACGGCACCCGCAACTCCAGCGAGTTGGCCATGGTCACCTTGTCGGCCTTGACCAGGATGTCGCCGCGCAACCACGTGAACAGATCGGTGTGCTGCATACGCGCCACCGGATCCCAGCCCTGCGACGCCGCGTACACGGGCGCGGTGACATCGGTGTGGACCCAGTGCGGACGGAAACCCGGCAGCACGGCCCGCAACTGATCGTCGGAGAAACTGCGCGCATTGCCGTAATAGCGCTCTTCGAGCGTCAGCGAGCCGCGGTGCAGCAGGCTCTTGCCGCGCATGCCCTCCGGCAGCGGTTTGGACGCCTTGCCCAACGACTTGCGCACCGGGCGCGGCAGATAGTCGAACGGCTTGAGCGACAACGGCTCGCGGTAGATCGTGTACCCGCCGAACAGCTCGTCGGCGCCTTCTCCCGACAGCACCACCTTGACGTGCTTGCGGGCCTCGCGCGCGATGAAGAACAGCGGCACCAGGGCCGGATCGGCCACGGGCTCGTCGAGATACCAGACGATCTCCGGCAGGGCCTCGACGAACTCGGCCTGGCTGACCACCTTGGTGACGTGCCGGGCGCCGATTGCCTCGGCGGACGCCACCGCGACATCGACTTCGGAGAAACCCTCGCGCTCGAAACCGGTGGTGAACGTGATCAGCCGGGGGTTGTGCCGCATGGCCAGCGCCGCGATGGCCGTCGAGTCGATGCCCCCGGACAGGAACGCGCCGACCGTGACATCGGCGCGCATGTGCTTGGCGACCGAATCCTCCAGCGCGGCCGTGATCTCGTCGTACCTGGACTGCTCGCCGCCCGCCACGAACGGCACGGCGGCGAACTTCGGCACGAAATACCGGGTCACCTCAGGCGCCGCGCCCGGGCGGATCCGGGCGTAGCTGCCCGATTCGAGCCTGCGGATGCCCCGGTTGAGGGTCTCGGGCTCCGGCACGTACTGCAGCACGGTGTAGTGCTGCAGCGCCCGCGCGTCGATATCCAGATCGATACCGAGCGCCAGGTCCGGATTCTGCGCCAGATCCATCAGGCATTTCTTCTCGCTGCCGACCGCGGTGCCCCCTGGCCCGGTGGCCATGAACAACGGCTTGATGCCGAACGGGTCGCGCGCACAGAACAACTCGCGCGTCTCGGTGTCCCACAGGGCGAACGCGAACATGCCGCGCAGCCGACTCAGCGCATCGGCGCCCCAGTGGTGGTAGGCCGCGACGATGGCCTCGCCGTCGCCGTCGGTGTGAAATTCGGCACCGTGCTTGTCGCGGAGCTCGTCACGGAGCTCCAGATAGTTGTAGATCTCGCCGTTGAACACCAGCACGTAGCGATCCGGAGCGTCGGCCGGGCCCCACCGCAGCGGTTGGTGGCTGTGGGCGATGTCGATGATCGACAGCCGGTTGAAACCGAGTACGACGCTCGCGCCGTCCGGGCCGGTCTCGGCCCACGTGCCGGGCTCGTCGGGGCCGCGGTGCCGCATCAGGTGCGACGCCCCCGCCACCGCGTCGACGAGCCGGGTTTCGGCCTCGGGGGAGACCTCACCCTGGGCGGCTCGCGACGGGTCAGTTACCAGGGCCAGCAGTCCACACACCGCGCCAGTATGCCTGTTCGCCGAACATGTCGAGGTTTCACCCGACCCTTGCGTGAGTCGCTGCGCCGGCCGCCGCGCGGAACCCATTCCCCGGTCGCTTTCTCCCCGCGCACCGGCGTGGTCTACGCTGCGTAGTATTCGCTGAGTTGATGACCGCTCGCGGTCGAGTTTTACCGACTTCTAGGAGGCGCCAACGTGACACCTCGCGGGCTCCGGGTGGTGGCGTTGTCAATGGTCTTGGGCGGTACGGCCGTGCTGCTGAGCGGTTGCAGCTGGCAGGAAGTGCTTGGCCTGGGCTGGCCGAACGGCATCACGCCGGAAGGCAAACTGAACCGTGATCTGTGGCTCGGATCGGTGATCGCGTCGTTCGTCGTTGGCGCCATCGTGTGGGCGTTGATCTTCTGGGCCAGTGCCTTCCACCGGAAGAAGAAGACCGACACCGAGTTGCCGCGCCAGTTCGGCTACAACATGCCGCTGGAACTGGTGCTGACGGTCATCCCGTTCCTCATCATCTCGGTGCTGTTCTACTTCACCGTGGTCGTGCAGGAGCGCATGCTGCACAAGGATCCCAATCCCGAGGTCGTCATCGACGTCACGGCCTTCCAGTGGAACTGGAAGTTCGGTTACCAGAAGATCGACTACGCCGACGGCACATTCGATTACGACGGCGCCGACCCCGAGCGCAAGGCCGCGATGACCTCCAAGCCGGAGGGCACCGACGAGCACGGCAAGGAACGCGTCGGCGCGGTGCGCGGCCTCAACCCCGAGGACCGCACCTACCTGAACTTCGACAAGATCGAGACCCTGGGCAGCTCGACCGAGATCCCGGTGCTGGTGCTGCCGAAGGGCAAGCGCATCGAGTTCCAGCTCAACTCGGCCGACGTGATCCACGGCTTCTGGGTTCCCGAGTTCCTGTTCAAGCGCGACGTCATGCCGGATCCGGTGGCCAACCACTCGGACCACATCTTCCAGGTCAGCGAGATCCAGGAGACCGGCGCGTTCGTCGGGCGCTGCACCGAGATGTGCGGCACCTACCACTCGATGATGAACTTCGAGATCCGCGTGGTGGAGCCCAACGACTTCAAGGCCTACATCGATCAGCGGTCTGCGGGCAAGACCAACGCCGAGGCGTTGGCCGCCATCAACCAGGCGCCGCTGGCCACCACGACCGAGCCGTTCGACACCCGACGCGGTGAGCAAGCACCGCAGGCGAGCAAGTAGGGACGACACCTCATGCATATTGAAGCCCGGCTGTTCGAGATCCTGACTGCGTTCTTCGCCTTGTCGGCCGTCGTGTACGGCGTGCTGACCGCGATGTTCGCCACCGGTGGCGTGGAGTGGGCCGGCACCACCGCGCTCGTGCTGACCACCGGCCTCACGTTGATCACCGGTACCTTCTTCCGCTTCGTGGCCCGCCGTCTCGACACCCGGCCCGAGGACTACGAGGACGCTGAGATCAGCGACGGCGCAGGCGAACTGGGCTTCTACGCGCCGCACAGCTGGTGGCCGATCATGATCGCGCTTTCGTTCTCGACCGCCGCGGTGGGCACCGCGCTGTGGTTGCCGTGGCTGATCGTCGCAGGCGTGTGCTTCGTGCTCGTGTCCGTCGGCGGCCTGGTCTTCGAGTACTACTGGGGCCCGGAAAAGCACTGAGTTGCGGTTGGTCCCGATCGGCTGATCAAGGTCACAATCGGGACACCAGTCGACCCGCCACCGGCACCGCCGGGAACACTCTCGCCGTCCGGTTGGGTAATGTTGCCGGGGCACTGTCAGCTGCGAACAATAGGGTTCGCCCGGCGCGGCAGTGAAGCAGTCGAGAAGGATAGGCGTAGATGAGCGGGCCGGATCCCACTGAGCCGGATGCTGTCGGTTCGGATCTGCCGGATGACAAACCCGGTAGGCATTCCGCACCCGAACCTGAACCCGAGCACGATGAGCAGGCGCAGGTCGGGGCGCCCGAACCGCGCACCGGCGAAACCGAGATCTACTCGCAGGCGTACTCCGCGCCCGAATCGGAGCAGTTCACCAGCGGCCCATACGTTCCGGCCGACATCGCGCTGTACGACTACGACAGCTACGACCCGGCCAGTGAGCTCGCGGACGCGCAGAAGCCGCCACGCTGGCCCTGGGTCGTCGGCATCACCGCGATCATCGCGGCCATCGCGCTCGTCGTATCGGTGTCGGTGTTGGTGACGCGCGACGACAGCACCACCAACCTGGCGACGCCCGAGACCAGCACGACGCCTTCGACACCGCCCGTGCAGGACGAGATCACCACCACGACGGAGGCTCCGCCTCCGCCGCCACCACCCCCGCCGCCGACGTCGGAGGCACCGCCTCCGCCGCCACCACCGGAGACGGTGACGGTGACCGAGCCCCCGCCGCCCCCGCCCGCGCCCGCGCCGACATCCGAGGCGCCCCCACCGCCGCCCGCGACCACGACCCCGGCGCCGCCCACGACGACACGCTCGGGCCCGCGCCAGGTGACGTACTCGGTGACGGGTACCAAGGCGCCCGGCGACATCATCACGATCACCTACGTCGACGGCAACGGAAACCGCCGCACGCTGCGCAACGTCTACATCCCGTGGACGTTCACCATGACCCCCATCTCCAATTCGGACGTGGGTTCGGTGGAGGCCTCCAGCCTGTTCCTGGTGAGCCGGCTGAACTGCTCCATCACCGCGAGCGACGGCACGGTGTTGTCCTCCAACGCCAACAACTCGGCCCAGACAGCCTGCTGATGACCGGACCGCTGGACAGCCTGGACGGGACCGACCGGATTCTGCTCGGAGCCTGTGCCGCGGTCTGGCTGGCCGCGCTGGGTGCGGGCGTGGCCGCCGCGGTGGCACTCGTGGACCTCGGGCGCGGGCACGTGCAGAACGCGGACTCGGCGGATACGCCATGGCTGCTGTACACGATCATCGGGATCTCGGTCGTGGTCATCGCGGCCGCGGTTCCCCTGCTGCTCCGGGCCCGGGCACAGGCCGATTCGCGGCAACCCGCGAGCGGCGTCCTGCGTCCGTCTCAGCAGCCGCTGCCGCCGCGGCGACCGCTCGGCGGGCCGGGCGCCGGCGCCCCGGTCGTGGTGAGTGGCTATGGGCGCGACGAGAATTCGGCGACCGCGAAGGTCGAGCAGGTGTGGTTGCGCTACACCTTGGCGGTCGCGTGTGCCATGGGTATCGCCACAGCGGCGACCGGTATCGCGACCTATCTGATGGCAACCGACAGTGATGTCGCCGCATGGTGCCTGTACGGCCTTGCCGGCGTGGTCACAGCGGGCATGGTGGCGTTGCCCATCGTCGCGCTGCGTCAGCTCGATGCCGTGACCGCCTAGCTCCGACGGCGCGAGCGCGGTCCTATCGGATCGACACCGTGACACTGCCGTCGGCGTACCCGACGACCACGGCAGAAAGATCGGGTGCGGTGGCGTCTGCGCCCGCCACCTGACGAACCGTATGAGTGGTCGTCAGCGCCAGCACCCGTGCGCCTGCTCTCTTGCCCGCGCTGATCCCGGCCGGCGCGTCTTCCACCACAACGCACTGTGCGGCAGCGAAGCTCAACGCGGCCGCTACCTTGAGGTAGCCTTCCGGGCTCGGCTTGCCCGCCGAAACGTCCTCGGCGCATATCAGTGTCTCGGGAATGGGCAGCTGCGCGGCCGCCAGTCGGGCGGTCATCAGCGCCCGTTCGCCGGATGTGACCGCGGCCCACCGGCACGGCGGGAGCGCTTCGAGCACCACGTGAGCCCCTGGCAAGGCCGTGACGCCCGCAAGGTCCGCCGATTCCAACGCCTGCAGCCTGGCCACCGCCTCGGCTCGATGCCGCGGCGCGACGAAGTCGGCGACGGTGTCTTCGGTCCGACGGCCGTGGCAGACGCGCAGCACCTCTTCGGCGTCGACCTCATACTCGTGAGCCCATGTGCGCCACGACCGTTCGACGACCGGTGTGGAGTCCACCAGGGTGCCGTCGATGTCGAACAGGATCGCGCACGCATTCCATGTCACGTCAGCACTGTAGTTGCCGTCCGCCGGTCCCACGGTTTCCGTGCCCGACGGGCCCACCGGGGTAGGGGAGGGGACGTCCGGCAAAAGACGATCGCCGCAACCTCTCCGGGGAGAGGTTGCGGCGATCGCGTGAAACTGCCGGGGCCGGTCAGTGGTGGCCGTTGGTGTCCCCGTCGGTGTCGTGGATGCGGTCCTGGTGTTCTTTGAGGGCCGTGAGGGCGCGGTGCTCGGAGGCGTGGGCGGCCTCGGTGAGGGCGTCGTGTTCGACGGTGGGGTCGGCGAACAGGAAGCTGCCGGTGCCGGGGGCGCCGCCGGAGCCGAGCTTGTTCATGCGCTTGGGCAGTGGTGCGCCCTGGTATTCCAGGGGGATGGGGTGGCCGTGGTCGTCGACCGGTCCCAGCGGCTGGTGCAGCTCGACGTAGGCGCCGTGGGGCAGGCGTTTGATGATGCCGGTCTCGATGCCGTGCTCCAGGACCGCGCGGTCGCTGCGCTGCAGGGAGATGGCCCAGCGGTAGGCGATGTAGTACACGATGCCGGGCAGGACGACCATGCCGATGCGGCCGATCCAGGTGGTCGCGTTGAGCGAGATGTGGAACTTCAGGGCGATGATGTCGTTCATCGCGGCCAGGGTGAGCACCATGTAGAAGGCGATGGCCATGGCGCCGATCGCGGTGCGTACCGGCACATCCCGCGGCCGCTGCAGCAGGTTGTGATGCGCATCGTCACCCGTGACCTTCTTCTCGATGAAGGGGTAGGCGATGAGCAGACCGAAGACGCCGCCCATGATGACCGCGACCCAGACCACCGCGGGGATGGTGTGGCCGAACGGGTAGAACTCCCAGGCCGGCCAGATACGTGCCAGGCCTTCGGTCCACATCATGTAGAAGTCGGGCTGGCTGCCCGCGGACACCTGGGAAGGCTTGTAGGGGCCCAGGTTCCAGATCGGGTTGATGGTCAGCAGACCACCCATCAAGCCGAGCACGCCGGTGATGAGGGCGAAGAACGCACCCGACTTCACGGCGAACACCGGCATGACGCGCACGCCCACCACATTGGTCTCGGTACGGCCCGGGCCGGGGAACTGCGTGTGCTTCTGGAACCACACCAGCGCCAGGTGCGCGCCGATGAGGGCCAGGATGATGCCCGGAATCAGCAGGATGTGCAGTGCGTAGAGACGCGGGATCAGGATCTCGCCGGGGAAGTCCCCACCGAAAAGCGCCCAGTGCAACCAGGTTCCGATGACCGGCATACCGAGGGTGATCGAGGACAACGCGGCGCGCAGGCCGATGCCCGACAGCAGGTCGTCGGGCAGCGAGTAGCCGAAGTAGCCCTCGAACATCGCCAGGATCAACAGCAGCGAACCGATGATCCAGTTGGCTTCACGCGGGCGGCGGAACGCGCCCGTGAAGAAGATGCGGGCCAGGTGCACCATGATCGACGCCGCGAACATCAGCGCCGCCCAGTGGTGGATCTGCCGGACGAACAGGCCGCCGCGGACCTCGAAGCTGATGTCGAGCGCGGACTCGTAGGCCCGCGACATCTGCACACCCCGAAGCGGTTGGTACACACCGTCATAGGTGACGTGCGCCATCGACGGATCGAAGAACAACGTCAACCACACACCGGTGATCAGCAGCACGATGAAGCTGTAGAGGGCGATCTCACCCAGCAGGAACGACCAGTGGGTGGGGAACACCTTGTTCAGCTGCCGGCGCACCGCCGCCGACGGGTGATACCGCGAGTCGATCGCATCGCCTTGTGCGGCTGCGATCTTGGCAAGGTCAGGGCTCATGATTTGCGCTCCCAGAATGCCGGTCCGACGGGTTCGATGAAGTCACCATTGGCGACGAGGTAACCGTCCTTGTCGATGGTGATGGGCAGCTGGGCCAACGCGCGTGCCGCCGGACCGAAGATCGGCTTGGCGAAGTGCAGCGCGTCGAACTGCGACTGGTGGCACGGGCACAGGATGCGGTAGGTCTGCTGCTCGTACAGCGACGAGGGGCAGCCCAGGTGCGAGCACACCTTGGTGAACGCGAACAGCTCACCGAAGTTGAAGCTTTCCTGTCCCTTGCGCTTGACCACCTTGGGCATGTCGGCAGGCTTGATGCGGATCAGCATGACCGGGTTGCGCACACCCATGGCGATCTCGGTGAGGTGGTGCTCCGACTCGACGGTGGTGCCGTCGCCGTCAGATTCCCGCCACGGGAACACGGTCTCCATGCCGCCTGCGTCGATGTCCTCGGGCCGCATCTTGACAAACGGCGACGAGCCGGGCCTGCCGGTCGCGCGGGCCAGGTAGATGGTCTCGCCGTGGAACCGCGGGGTCCAGCCCGACGTCCACAGCACGGCCTTCTTGCCCTCTGCGGTGGGCACCACGGGCTTCCACGGGTTCTTGATCAGGCCGCCGATGAAGGCGACCAGCGTGCCCGCACCGAACGCACCGAGGCCGATGCCGAGCGACAGGCCGATGACCTTGCGGCGCTTGAGGGTCGAACCTTCGAGAGCGTCGGTGAGGTTGGCCGCGACGGTCTTGCGGTGCAGCTCGGAGGAGCGCCCGTCGTGACGGTCCTGGACCGAGATCTCCTCGGGGATGAACTTCTTCTGGAACAGCACGGCACCGACGCCGATCGACAGGATCGACAGGCCGAAGGTCAGGCCGTACAGCGGCGTGGCCAGCGAGTAGAGGAACTCACCCTCTGAGCCGAACGGCTTGTACTCCCACGGCCAGAACAGGAACACCAGCAGCAGGGCCAGGCCCGAAAAGCCGCCAAGCAGAAGCCAGTACGCCACCACGCGTTCGGCGCGCTTCTCGGCCTTGGTGCCGGAGATGGGCCAGCGCGGCTCCTTGAAGATGGTCTCGACGCCGTCGATCTTGCCGCCGAGTTCGACGAGCTCCTCGCGCGACATCTCCGTCAGTTCAGCGTCGCTGGGAGTCTGCGGGGTGTTGTCGCTCATGCCCGTGCTCCGATCCACATTGCGATACCGATGGCAGCGACCATGCCGATGATCCACATCGCCATGCCCTCGGGCGCGGGGCCGAAGCCACCGAGGCCGTAACCGCCGTAGCTGGGGGTCTCCGCCGACTCGCGGACGTAGGCGACGATGTCGCGCTTCTCCTCGGGGGAGAGCTGGCGGTCGGAGAACTTGGGCATGTTCTGCGGACCGGTCAGCATCGCGGTGTAGATCTGCTGCGGGTTGGCGTCGCCGAGATCCGGGGCGTACTTGCCGGAGGACAGTGCGCCGCCCTTGCCGGTGAAGTTGTGGCACGACGCGCAGTTGAGCCGGAACAGGTCACCACCGCGGGCCACGTTGGAGCCCATCAGCGACTCCTGGGCGATCTCGCCGTTGGCGTCACGCACGACCGTCGGGCCGCCGCCGTTGGCCTGCACGTACGCGCCGAGCGCATCGATCTGCGACTCGTCGAAGTGTTCGGGCTTCGACGGGGCCTGAGCCTCGCCGCGCATCGCGGGCATGCGGCCGGTGGACACCTGGAAGTACACGGCCGCCTCGCCGGTGCCGATCAGGCTGGGGCCGCGGTCCGGCACACCCTGCAGATTGGCGCCGTGGCACGACACGCACGAGGTGTCGAAAAGCTGCTTGCCGGTGCGCAGCAGGGCCGACTGCGATTCATCGGCGACGGCAACCTGCGGTGTCGGCGTGAGCGTTGCCGCAACACCACCCGCGACTGCCAGGCCGATCAACAGCAGCAATCCTGCTGACAATCGCCGGCGTAGCCGACGGCGCGACTTGCTGGTCATCGAACTCCTTCTCATCGAACTCATCGGCGAGGCGATTATCGGATGCATCGGCGAGCCGATCACCTGACGAAGTAGATGGTGGCGAACAGCGCAATCCAGACGATGTCGACGAAGTGCCAGTAGTACGAGACGACGATCGCGGCGGTGGCCTGCGCGGGGGTGAACTTACTCATCTTCGTGCGGGCCAGCAGGAAGATGAAGGCAACCAGACCGCCGATCACGTGCAGGCCGTGGAAACCGGTTGCCAGGTAGAAGACCGATCCGTAAGCGCTGCCGGGGATCGTGGTGCCGTGCTCGACCAGGTGGATGTACTCGTATCCCTGGCCCAGCACGAAGAACAGGCCCATCAGGAACGTGATCACATACCACCGGCGCAGCCCGAACACGTCACCGCGCTCGGCGGCGAACACGCCCATCTGGCAGGTGAACGACGACGCGATCAACACCAGCGTCACCGGTACGGCAAGGGCCAAATTCAGTTCGGTTGGCTCGGGCGGCCAGTCGCCTCCAGCCTGGGCGCGCGCGGTGAAGTACATCGCGAACAGCCCAGCAAAGAACATCAGCTCACTGGAAAGCCACACTATGGTGCCGACACTGACCATGTTGGGTCGGTTCAGCGAATGAACACGCGATGTGATGGCGGTTCCCGAGGTCCCTACAGCGCTCGTCACATCCGCAAGTATGACGCTTTGTAGTTGTCGAACTCCACCCGGGTCGAGCAATTGGCCGGATTCCGCTCGAACCGATGCCGGGCAGACGCCGGGCCAGATCCCCGCCGGGCGATAACATTCGGCGGTGGTATCTGGATTCTCTCGCTCGTCTTCGTCCGCGTCGCGTTCCCAGCCGGCCCCCACGTGGCCGCAGATCCTGGGCCGGTTGACCACCGGTCAGAGCCTGCTGAACGGTCAGGCGGCCTGGGCGATGGACCAGATCATGACCGGTGTGGCGACCCCGGCCCAGATCTCGGCGTTCGCGGTGGCGATGAAGATGAAGCGCCCGAACTCGGGCGAGGTGGGCGAGCTGGCCGACATCATGCTGTCGCACGCGCGCCGCGTGCCCACCGGTCAGATCGGCACGGACACCGTCGACATCGTCGGCACGGGCGGCGACGGCGCCAACACCGTCAACCTGTCCACCATGGCCGCGATCGTGGTCGCGGCGTGCGGCGTGCCGGTGGTCAAGCACGGCAACCGCGCGGCGTCGTCGCTCTCGGGTGGCGCCGACACGCTGGAAGCCCTCGGGGTCAGGATCGACCTCGGCCCGGACGAACTGGCCCGCAGCGTCGCCGAGGTGGGCATCGGCTTCGCCTTCGCGCCGCAGTTCCACCCGTCGTACCGGCACGCGTCGGTGGTGCGCCGCGAGATCGGCGTGCCGACGGTCTTCAATCTGCTTGGTCCGCTGACCAATCCGGCCACCCCGCGGGCCGGCCTGATCGGCTGCGCGTGGGCCGATCTGGCCGAGGTCATGGCGGGCGTGCTGGCCGCCCGCGGCTCCAGCGTGCTTGTGGTGCACGGCGACGACGGCCTCGACGAACTGACCACCACGACCACCAGCACCATCTGGCGCGTGCAGGCGGGCACCGTCGAGCGGTTGACGTTCGACCCCGCGGCATTCGGATTCGCGCGCGCCGAGATCAGTGAGCTCGTCGGCGGTGACGCGGCCACCAACGCGGCATCGACCCGGGCAGTGCTGGGCGGCGCCAAGGGCCCCGTCCGGGATGCCGTGGTGCTCAACGCGGC
The DNA here is from genome assembly GCF_010727475.1 of Mycolicibacterium mageritense. Taxonomy (NCBI): domain Bacteria; kingdom Bacillati; phylum Actinomycetota; class Actinomycetes; order Mycobacteriales; family Mycobacteriaceae; genus Mycobacterium; species Mycolicibacterium mageritense. The sequence continues at coordinate 7,389,995 of NZ_AP022567.1, read as the reverse complement.
CGGGGCCATGGTCGCCCACGCCGGGCTAGCCAGCGACGCCCAGTGGGTGCCTGCGTGGGAATCCGGTCTGGCCCGCGCCACCGAAGCCATCGACTCCGGGGCGGCCGAAAAGCTGCTCGCGCGTTGGGTGCGGTTCGGCCACCAGCTCTGAGCGGCTCTGTTGCTCGGCGGCCAACCTCGCCGACCGCGCGGTAGCCGCCCACTGCGCGTAGCGCCCGGCCGATCCCAGCGGCGTGGCGTAGCCCACGTCGCCCAGGCAGTGCACGATGCGGACGCCCGGCTGCGCGAGCCAGCGCGCGATGAGCGCGGTCTCCTCGACCAGGGCACCGCCGAGCGGGCCGGGGACCGGTAGCACGACTTGTGCTGCCGCGCAGAGGGCCTCGACCACCGGCATGGGGGGTACGCCACGCGGCGCGGTGCCCGCAGCGGCCAGCTGCCCGTGGCGGATGACCGCCAGGTGCCAGCCGCCGTTTCCGTCGCCGCGCGCCGCCACCAGCTCGGGCAGTGCCGCCAGGGCTGCGAGCCGTTGCCCCCGCCACAGCGCCTCGATGGCGACCGTGGCGTGGTCGCGGACCCGCGCGGCGGTCTCGTAGCGGTTGGCCCCGGCCAGTTCGGTGATGTGGGCCAGGATCTCGGCGAGCACGGTGCCGTCGGTGCCGCCGATCAGTGCCTCCGCACGCTGCCGGGCCGAGGCGTAGTCGGCGGCCCCGGCGCCCTGGGGTGCGGGGCAGGGCGACAGTTCGAGCACCGGGCAGCGGTGGGTCGAAGCGGCGGCCAACCGGCCCGTGCAGGTGCGCACGCCCGTGAAGCGAGCCAGCAGCGCGGCCGTCTGCACGGCGTCGGCCCGCGCCGAGAACGGGCCGAGGGCCGTGCGCTCCTTGGGGTTTCGCACCGTGGTGAACCGCGGGAACGCCTCGTCGGTCAACGCCACCCACCACCACCGCTGCGGCGCCTTGGAGCGCCGGTTGTAGGGCGGCGCATGCGCCGCCAGCAGCCGTAGCTCACGGACTCCGGCCTCCAGCTCGTGTGCGCATTCGACGTGATCGACCGCCGTGGCCAGCGACGCCATCTCCTTCATGCGGGCCCGCGGATCGGCGCCGGTGAAGTACTGGCGGACGCGCCGGCGCAGATCCACCGCGGTACCCACGTAGAGCACCTCGTTCGACGGTCCGCGGAACAGGTACACGCCCGGCCGGTTCGGCAACCGGTCGGCCAGGCTGCGGTTGCGCCGCTGCGCCGGACTCGTGTTGGGCAGGTACGCCCGGAGGTCGGCGTACGTGTGCACACCCTGGTTGCCGACGCGCTCCATGAGCCCGTGCAGAACGTCGACCGTGGCGCGCGCGTCGTCGAGCGCGCGGTGCGTCGGCGTGGTCGACGCACCGAACAACCGCGCCAACTCCGACAGCCGGACACTGGGCGCCTCGTCGCGCGTGAGGACACGGCGCGCGAGCTTGACCGTGCACAGCACGGGTGGCCGGGGCCAGGGGAGCTGGGCCCGTTCGGCAGCGGCCCGCAGGAAACCCACGTCGAATCCGGCGTTGTGGGCGACCAGAACCGCGCCCCTGGCGAACTCGAGGAAGGCGGGCAGCACCGATTCGATGCGCGGTGCGTCGCGGACCATGGCCGAGGTGATCCCGGTCAGCTCGACGATCTGGGGCGGGATGGACCGGCCGGGGTCGACGAGCGTGGCCAGCTCGCCGAGCACCTCGCCGCCGCGGATCTTGACGGCGCCGATCTCGGTGATGGCGTCATGCGGGCCGCCCGGCTGCGACGCGGTCGCCCGCCCGCCGGTGGTTTCCAGGTCCACCACCACGAAGGTGGTCTCGGCCAGCGACACCATTTCGAGGTCGCGGTCGAAATCCAGGGTCAGCTGGCCGGTCTCGGCCCGGGTGCTCCCGTGGTGCTGGCCCATGACCCCAGACCGTAGGCACGGCCACCGACAGGATTCGGTTGCCACGCGGCCGCGGCGGCTTGTCGGTGGCCGGCGATACCGTGCGCGCAACACCGATCGAGAGGACGGTCAGAGATGCCATACGAGGAGCAGGGCCGGGCCACCGGCCGCCACGCCGACGCCGACAGCGGGAGCGTGATCATCGATTGTGACGACTGCGCGGTTCGTGGACCGGGCTGCCAGGACTGTGTCGTCAGTGTTTTGCTCGGAGTGCCCGAAAGATTGCTGGCTGACGAGCGTCAAGCCCTCGAAGCGCTCGCTGAGGTGGGGTTGGCGCCCCGGCTGCGGTTGGTCCCGATTCACTCGAGGCGTGACTCAGGGGTTGCGTGACGACACGCATCGATGGGCACGTAGAAAAAATTCCTGCCGGGCCTGTTAAATTTACCTCTCCTGTGTTGGACAACCCCGATGCCGTTTCGTAACCTATCTGTGACCAAATCGCAGTTCGAGGCGGCATTCGAACGCCAGTTGTGAGGACGAAAACTTGAGGCTCGACCGCGCGCACCGGCCCACAAGTCGAGTCAAGCGACCCATTGCAGGTGCAATCGCGGGCTTGACGGTATTCGCCGGCCTCCTTGCCGGCAGTGTGCAGGCGGACCCCGCCGCCGACGCACTGGCAAAACTCAACGAACTGTCACGACAAGCTGAACAGACCACCGAGGCGATGCATTCCGCCCAGCTGGATCTGAACAACAAGCTTGCCGCGCAACAGGAAGCAGATCAGAAGCACGCTGCCGCTCAGGCCGAGGTGGATTCGACCAAGGCGCAGCTGGCAACGTTCCAAGCCTCGGTCGACAAGGTTGCTGCCGCGCAGTACATGGGCGGGCGCACGTCGGGCTTCGACGCGATGTTGACCGCGGGCTCGCCGCAGCAGTTGATCGACCAGTTGACCGTGCAGCGCGTGATGGCCACCGAGATGGCGACACAGATGAAGGGCTTCCGCGAGGCCAGTACCAAGGCGACCGAGGCCGAGCAGGTGTCGGCACGCTCGGCTGCCGACGCCAAGACCGCGGCCGAACAGGCCGCCGCGGTGCGTGCCGATCTGCAATCCAAGCAAAGCCAGCTGCAGGTGCAGATCGCGATCGTCAAGTCGCAGTACGAAGCGTTGACGCCGGGTCAGCGCGAAGCGTTGGCAGCTGTCCCACCGGCCCCGGCAGCACCACCGGTACCGGCGCCGGACGCGTTGCCACCAGCCAACGACCCCAACATTCTGGCGGCTCCGCCCGAGGGCATTCCGCCCGGTGACGTCGCACCGCCCGAGGCCGCGATCCCCGGTGGCGGCAGCGATCATTCGGCCACCGTCATCCAGGCCGCGCTGAGCCGCATCGGCTCGCCGTACTCGTGGGGTGGTTCGGGTCCGAGCGCGTTCGACTGCTCGGGCCTGGTGATGTGGTCGTTCCAGCACGCGGGCATCTCGCTGCCGCACTCGAGTCAGGCCATGGCCAACGGCGGTCAGCCCGTCTCGATGGACCAGATCCAGCCGGGCGATGTGGTGACCTATTACTCGGACGCATCGCACGTGGGCATCTACATCGGCGACGGCATGATGGTGCACGCCTCGACGTACGGCACCCCGGTTCGGGTCGCCCCGGTCAACAACGCGCCGATCCACAACATCCGCCGGTACTGAGCCGGCGCACGCTTCTCGGCAGCGCGCTGCTGGGTGAGATCGCGGTCGCGGCCGCTCTGTTGTGGGCAGGGCCTTCGACGCAACCGCCGCCGCGTCAGACGTCGGCCGCACCCACCGTCGCCGCGCCGACCGACGCGCGCATCACCCTGTCCGACGGCCGTACCGCGCAGGTGATCGCCCTGGGCGGACCGGACTCCGCGGCCCTGCGCGACCGGCTCCGCGCGGAACTCGACGGCGCGGCTGCCGCGGTGACGCAGTTCTGGGGCGCGGACTGGCCGCGGGAGATCGTCATCGTCGTCACCGGGTCGGCGGAGCAGTTCCAGGCCATGGCCGTCAGCGGCTCCGACATCGCGGCCGCCACCACCGCGCAGGGTGTCGTTTTCGCCCCGGGCGCCGCCGCGATGAGCCCTGATGCGCTGCGAATTGTGTTGCGCCACGAGCTTTTCCACTACGCAGCGAGAACCCGTACCACGGCCGATGCGCCCCGTTGGCTCACCGAAGGCGTTGCCGACTACGTCGGCCGTCCGCACGTGCCGGTGCCTGCCGCGGCGGCGGACCTCGCGGTGTTGCCCACCGACGCCGATCTCGACACGCCCGGCCGGGTGCGAACCCTGGCCTACGACCGCGCCTGGTGGTTCAGCCGCTACGTCGCCGACCGCTACGGCCCGCACGCGCTGCGTGAGCTGTATGTGCGGGCCTGCGGAGCCGGACATCCCGACGTGGCCACCGCGGTGCGGGACACCCTTGGCGTCGGCCTGGACGAGGTTCTGGCAGGCTGGCGCGCGTGGATGAACCGATAGCCTGGCACCGATGACCCGGGTTCTGCTGGTTACCAACGATTTTCCGCCTCGGCGCGGCGGCATTCAGTCCTACCTCGAAGCGTTCGTGGACCAGCTGGTTGCCGACGGCTCACATGAGCTGACCGTGTACGCGCCGAAATGGAAGGGCGCCGAAGAGTTCGACCGGGACGCCGCGGCGTCCGGGTACACCGTGGTGCGGCATCCCACCACGCTCATGGTTCCCGAGCCCACCGTGGCAATCCGCATGCGCAGGCTCATCGAGCAACATCAGCCCGAGACAGTGTGGTTCGGGGCGGCCGCACCGCTGGCCCTGCTCGGGCCGTTGGCGCGGCGCGCCGGAGCCCGGCGCATCGTGGCGAGCACCCACGGACACGAGGTGGGCTGGTCGATGCTGCCGGTGGCGCGCAGCGCGCTGCGCCGCATCGGTGACGACGCCGACGTGGTGACGTTCGTGAGCCGCTACACCCGCAACCGGTTCGCGTCGGCGTTCGGCCCCGACGCCGCGCTCGAGCATCTGCCCCCCGGCGTGGACGTCGACCGGTTCCGGCCCGACCCGGAAGCCCGCGCAGAACTGCGGGAGCGCTACGGGCTCGGCGGCCGTCCCGTGGTGGTGTGCCTGTCGCGTCTTGTGCCCCGCAAGGGCCAGGACATGTTGATCCGGGCCATGCCGGTGATCCGGCACCGGGTTCCGGAGGCCGCGCTCGTGATCGTCGGCGGCGGCCCGTACGCCGAGACGCTGCACAAGCTCGCACACAGCTACGGCGTGGCCGACGACGTGATCTTCACCGGAGGCGTGCCCGGCGCCGAACTGCCCGCACACCACGCGATGGCAGACGTCTTCGCGATGCCGTGCCGAACCCGCGGCGCAGGCCTGGACGTCGAGGGCCTCGGCATCGTCTACCTGGAGGCCTCGGCGTGCGGCGTGCCCGTGGTCGCGGGCACCTCGGGCGGCGCACCGGAAACCGTGCTCGATGGTGAGACCGGTCTGGTGGTCGACGGCAACGATGTCGGAGTCGTGGCTTCCGCCGTTTCCGATCTGCTCGCCGACCCGGCCCGGGCCGCCGCGATGGGGGTCGCGGGCCGGCACTGGGCCGTCGACAACTGGCAGTGGCGCGCCAAGGGGGCCCGGCTGGCCGAGCTCCTCGCGGGCTGACCCGGCCTACTTGGCGTACAGCGCCTCGATGTCCGCGGCGAACTTCTCGGCCACGACCTTGCGCTTGACCTTGAGCGTCGGGGTCAACTCACCGGTGTCCTCGGTGAAATCGACCGGCAGGATGCGGAACTTGCGGATGGCCTCTGCCTTCGACACGGCCTGATCGGCTTCCTTGACCGCGAGATCGATCTCGGCGACCAGATCCGGATCCTCGGTCAGATCGGCCACCGTGGCGTTCGGATCCTTGCCGTTGCGTTCCTTCCAACCCGGGAACGCCTCGGGGTCGATCGTGATCAGCGCGGCGATGAACGGCTGCTGGTCGCCAACGCACATGGCCTGGCTGATCAACGGATGCGCCCGCAACTTGTCCTCGAGCAGCGCAGGCGCGACGTTCTTGCCGCCCGCGGTGACGATGATCTCCTTCTTCCGGCCGATGATGGTCAGGAAGCCGTCGGAGTCGATCGCGCCCAGATCACCCGTGTGGAACCAGCCGTCGGTGAACACCGCGTCGGTCTCACTCTGGTTGTTCCAGTAGCCGCCGAACACCACGCCGCCCTTGACCAACAGCTCGTCGTCCTCGGCCAGCCGCATGCTGTTGCCGGGCACCAGCTTTCCGACCGAGCCGACCTTGAGGTCGTTGACCCGGTTCACGGTGATGGCCGCGCTGGTCTCGGTCAGGCCGTAGCCCTCGTAGATCGTCAGGCCGACGCCACGGTAGAAGTGGCCGAGCCGGGCGCCCAGCGGCGCACCGCCCGAGATGGCGGCGTGGCATTCGCCGCCGAGTGCGGCCCGCAGCTTGCCGTAGACGAGCCGGTCGAACACCGCGTGCTTGGCCCGCAGCAGCAACCCCGCTCCACCGGTGTCCTGCGCCTTGCTCCACTCGATCGCGGTATCGGCCGCGATCTCGAAGATCTTGCCCTTGCCGTCATTTCGGGCGTTCTGCTCGGCGGTGTTGTAGACCTTTTCGAACACGCGCGGTACCGAGACCACGAGCGTCGGCTTGAACACCCCGAAGATCGGGACCAGGTTCTTGATGTCGCTCGTGAAGCCCAGCGTCACCTTGTTGGTGAAGGCCGCGAGCGTGATCGCGCGGGCCAGTACGTGCGCGAGCGGCAGGAACACCAGCATCCGCTCACCCTTGGCCAACTCGGTGGGGAAGCACGCCTTGGCGCCACGGATCTCGTAGAGCAGGTTCGAGTGTGTGAGCTGGCAGCCCTTGGGCTGGCCGGTGGTGCCCGACGTGTAGATCAGCGTCACGGGATCGGCCGACCGGATCGCCTCGAGTCGCTTGTCCAACTCGGCGGCGTCGACCGACTTGCCCGCCTCGGCCAGCGCCTCGAGAGCAGGTATGCCCGTGCCGTCGATGCGCAGCACCTTGCGCAGCGCGGGCAGCTGCCCGGAAAGCTGCTCGACCTTCTCGGCGTGCGCGTCGGTCTCGGCGATCACCAGCACGGCCGCCGAGTTCTCCAGCACGAACCGGACCTGTTCGGCCGCCGAGGTTTCGTAGATCGGCACGGTCACCGCGCCCGCGGCCAGGATCGCGAAATCGATGATCGGCCACTCGTAGCGGGTCGCCGACAGGATCGCCACGCGGTCGCCGGGCTGGACGCCCTCCGCGATCAGGCCCAGCGCGGCGGCTCGCACCTGCGCGGCGGCCTCGGCGGAGGTCACATCGGTCCACGCGCCGTCGACCAGGCGCCGGAACGCGACATGGTTGGGGTCGTCGGCCTCATGGGTGAAGACCGAACTCACGATGTTGTCGTGCTCGCCGACGGTGAAAGACGGCTGAACACTGTATTCACGCACGATCCTGGCCTCCAGGCTGGTGGTAACGGCTTGTGCGGGTCAGCCTAGTCGGCCCGGGTAGGCACGATGCGATGCATATGTGAAGCTAGTCGGCGATGAACAGCATTCAGATCGCCGACGAGACTTTCGTCGCCGCCGACCCTGCCGCGGTCGGCGCCGCGGTGGCCGACCCCGCGAGCTGGCGGCGGTGGTGGCCGGACCTGCGGCTGACAGTGGTCGAGGACCGGGCCGAGAAGGGGCACCGCTGGACGGTCACCGGCGCCCTCACCGGCACCATGGAGGTCTGGCTCGAAGAGATGCTGGACGGCGTGATCCTTCATTACTTCCTGCACGCCGAGCCGTCCGGCGTGACCGCGCGTGAGCTGGCCAAGATGGATCTGGCCAAGGCCAATCACCGGCGCCGCGTGGCGGGCAAGGAGATGTCCTTCGAGATCAAGCAGCGGCTTGAGGCGTCGCGCCCCGTCGGGGTTTCGCGCCTGGCCTGAGAATGAAGCACAGGGGTCCAGGGGAGTAGATTTCTCCTTCAGAGGACTGTGACGGGCTGGCTCAGATGGCCGGGCACCTCCGCGGGGCGGGGAGAAGGGCGTGCAGTGGCGGACAAGACGGCGCAGACCATATATATCGATGCCGACCCGGCGACGGTGATGGACGTCATCGCCGACATCGGTTCCTACCCCGACTGGGTAGCCGAGTACACCGACGCCGAGGTGCTCGAGACCGATGAGGCAGGCAATCCGAAGACCGCGCGCCTCGTCCTCGACGCCGCGGTGCTCAAGGACACCATGGTGTTGTCCTATGTCTGGCCCGCCGATCGCACCTCGGTCACCTGGACCTTGGTGTCGAGTTCCCTGTTGCGCGCGCTGGAAGGCGCATACCGGTTGGCGCCCAAGGGATCCGGCACCGAAGTCACCTACGAACTCTCGGTCGACCTGATCATCCCGATGATCGGGCTGCTCAAGCGCAAGGCCGAGCGCAGACTCACCGACACCGCGCTGAAGGATCTCAAGAAACGAGTCGAGGCTGAGTGATTCGCCGCCGCCCGCCCACGGTGCACAGCCGGCCCGGATAAGCCTGTTCGTCGGCAAGGGCGGGGTGGGCAAGTCCACGCTGGCAACCGCCACCGCCGTGCGCGACGCGCAGGCCGGGTTGCGGGTGCTCATCGTCTCGACGGATCAAGCCCATTCCACGGGCGACGTCCTCGGCACCAGTCTCACGCCGACCGGGGACCGCGCGCCGACACGGGTGCTGGCAGACCTCGACACCGGATCGCTGGACGCGCTCGCGCTCGACACCCTCGCGCTGCTCGAAGCGCGGTGGGCCGAGATCGCCGGGCCACTTGCGGACCGGTTCACCGAATCCGACTTGGGAGACGTTGCCCCGGAGGAACTTTCGGCACTTCCGGGCATCCAGGAGGTGCTCGGTCTGTACGAGGTGGGCGAGCTCGCCGCGTCCGGCCGGTGGGATCACGTCGTGGTGGACTGCGCCTCGACGGCCGACGCGCTGCGCATGCTGACCCTGCCCGCGACGTTCGGCCTGTACCTCGAACGGGCCTGGCCCCGGCACCGCCGGTTGTCCGGTACGTCGGCGCATTCGGGAAGCGTTCAGCCGGCCGATGCCGCGACCACGGCGATCGTCATGCTGCTCGAACGGATCGCCGCGGGCATCGAACAACTTTCGGCACTGCTCGCCGACGGCGCGCGCGTCGGCGCGCATCTGGTGCTGACACCCGAGCGCGTCGTGGCCGCCGAAGCGGTCCGCACGTTGGGCTCGTTGGCCTTGATGGGGGTCAAGGTCTCCGAGCTGATCGTCAATCAGATTCTGGTGCAGGACGATTCGTTCGAGTACCAGAACCTGCCCGCGCATCCCGCGTTCGACTGGTACAGCGAGCGGATCTCCGAGCAGCGCGCGGTGCTCGAACACCTCGACACCACGATCGGCGACGTGCAGCTGGTGCTGGTTCCGCACGTCGCCGGCGAGCCGATCGGGCCCAAGGCGCTCGGAGACCTGCTCGCGGCCGCGCGCCGACGGGACGGTTCGCCGCCGCCCGGGCCGCTGCGGCCCGTGGTCGACCGGGAATCAGGGTCTGGACTCGAAGCCGTCTACCGCTTGCGGCTAGAGTTGCCGCAGGTCGACTCCGCCGGACTCACGTTGGGCCGGGTCGACGACGACTTGATCATCGGCGTCGGCGGTGTGCGGCGCCGGGTGCGGTTGGCCTCTGTGCTGCGGCGGTGCATCGTGACGGACGCACAGCTGCGGGGCAGTGAGCTGACGGTGCGATTTCGACCGAACCCGGAGGTGTGGCCAGCATGACTGGATCCCATTCCGATCTGGGTCCGGAGCTGCGGCAGCTGGCACAGGCCATCTTGGACCGGCTCGACCCGGCCGTCCGCCTGGCGGCGGCCGCGGCCGCAGCGTCGGCCGCGAACGGGCCGGGCAAGTGCCAACAGGTGTGGTGCCCGGTGTGCGCCCTGGCCGCCGTGGTCAACGGTGAACATCACCCGCTGCTCACGGTGATCGCCGACCACAGCGTCGCGCTGTTGGAGGTGATCCGGGCGGTGGTCACCGACGGCACGCCCGGCGGCGACGACACCCCCGGTCCTGACGGCGGGCCCACCGGGCCGGCGCCCGGTGACGAGCCACCGCCCGCCGGTCCCGGGCGCTACCAGCACATACCGGTGACCATCGAGGAATGAGATCTCGGGCACGGCATGCGCCGTGCTGTGGTCGCAATTGCAGCGCCTGGGTAAAGTTGTCGCAGAGCACCGTCTGGTGCGCCCGATGGGGAGGAACTATGTGGTATTGGCTGTTCAAGTTCATCTTCATGGGGCCTTTGCTGTCCTTGCTCGGACGGCCGAAAGTCACTGGGCTTGAGCATGTTCCGTCGTCGGGCCCGGTGATCCTGGCCAGCAACCACCTGGCGGTCGCGGACAGTTTCTACCTGCCGCTCGTGGTGAGCCGCCGCATCACCTTCCTGGCCAAGGCCGAATACTTCACCGGGACGGGCATCAAGGGCTGGTTCACGCGGTGGTTCTACACCGTCGCGGGCCAGGTGCCGATCGACCGCACCGACGCCGACTCGGCCCAGAGCGCGCTGACCACCGCCGAACGCATCCTCGCCGAAGGCAAGCTGCTCGGCATGTACCCCGAGGGCACGCGGTCGCCGGACGGCAGGCTCTACAAAGGCAAGACCGGCCTGGCCAGGCTGGCCCTGCAGAGCGGTGTCCCGGTCATCCCGGTCGCCATGGTCGGCACCAACGTGGTGAACCCGCCCGGCAGCAAGATGTGGCGGTTCGGCCGGGTCGAGGTCCGCTTCGGCAAGCCCATGGACTTCAGCCGGTTCGACGGGCTCGCGGGCAACCGGTTCATCGAGCGTGCCGTCATCGACGAGGTGATGTACGAGCTCATGGGTTTGTCGGGCCAGGAATACGTCGACCTGTATGCCGCCGACGTCAAGGAGAATGCGGAAAAAGCCGCAGCCGCGGCCAAGCCCGCGTCGCGGATGCCGCACGCCGCGGCGGGTTGAGCAGCTCCTAGGCCGCCGCTGAGCGGTGCGCCGGGACGGTGGCGACCGCGGGCTGGGGGCGCGTCGACACAGTCGGGGCGAGCCCCGCGACGACGATCACGGCCAGCGCCCACCACACGTAGGATCCGCCCGCGAGCTGACGCCACAGCGACGCCGCGGTCTCGCGGTGTTCTGGCATCAGGGTGATCGGATTCCACACCGTCAACGCCACGCCCAGCACGGTCACGGCCGCCAGCGCCACACTGCGGCGCCGGTAGGCCAGGATGCCCGTCACGAGCAGCGTCGGCAGCGTCCACACCCAATGGTGGGACCACGACACCGGCGAGACCACAAGGCCGAACATCGCCACGCAGATCAGCGCGAGCACGGCACCGGAGTCATCCGCGCTGCGCAGGGCCCGGCGCGCGGCCCACACGGTGAGCGCCAGCACGGCGAAGCACGCCAACAGCCACAACACGAATCGGGGCTCCTCGCCGAGGCCGAGCCGCGCGAGCGTGCCGGAGATGTTCTGGTTGGTGTTCAGCGTCGCAGTGCCGATCCGGTCGGTGTTGCGGACCGTCGCCGTCCAGTACTCCAGCGAATCGGTCCAGGCCAGCGCGAACCCCGCCAGCGTGGCGGCAACGGCGGCGACGGCCGTCGTCACGAGCGCGCGGACGTCGCGCCGCAGCAGGAAGTACAGCAGGAACACGGCCGGCGTGAGTTTGAGCGCGATGGCAAGGCCCAGCAGCACGCCGCGCGGCCACGGGGTCCGGCGCGGCAGGCAGTCGGCGATGACCAGGGTCATCAACACCACGTTGATCTGGCCGAAGTTGAAGTTCGACCGGATGGGCTCCAGGTAGATCACCGCGGGCGCCACGATGGCCGCGGCCAGCCAGCACCGGCGCAGCCACGCCGGTTCGGAGGTGACGGTGGTGTGCGGCCACACGTCGAGGCGGGTCAGCACGATGACGGTCGACACGATCAGCAGCACCAGGGTGGTGGCGGTGATGGCTGCGCTCGCCGCGGGCAGGGACAGCCACGCGAACGGGGCGAACGTGATGGCCGCGAGCGGGGGATAGGTGAACGGCAGGTCGAGCCCGCCCTGGGTGTGGAAGATCGCACCGTCCGCGTACAGCGGTTGACCGTCCAACCAGGCCCTTCCGCCCATCCGGTACACGTCGATGTCGATGCGATAGGGGGTGTGACCCAACAGGCGCCAGCAGGCGAATGCCAGCCCGGCAAGCGTCAGCAGCTGGAAGCCCCGCCACGCGATGGTTGGTCCCAAACCAGCCCGGCCGGGCGACTGCCGCTTACTCATTTCCCTGACAGCCTATCGGTGGCATGGATCGGTGGGTGTATCCGTGGCCCCGACGCGCGCAGGTCGGCGTAAGTTTTCTGCGTGCACGCGACCGTCCAACTCGATTTCATCACCCGCGATCGCCTGCCGTTGCTGTGCTGCCTGGTGGCCTTCATCCTGACGTTCTTCGTCACGCGGACTCTGGTGCGTTACATCCGCAGGCATGCCGGCAGCGACGCGCCGCGCAGGTGGTGGCAGCCGCGCAACATCGGCCACGGGACACTTCACATCCACCATGTGGTGATCGGAGTCGTGCTCGTCATGGTCTCCGGGATCACCATGGTGACGCTCGCGGTCAGCGGCGGCGTGCCGGAGTTCACCGTGGCCGCGACGTTCTTCGGCATCGGCGCGGCGCTGGTGCTCGACGAGTTCGCGCTCATCCTGCACCTGTCCGACGTCTACTGGGCAGAGGACGGCCGCACGTCGGTCGACGCGGTCTTCGCCGCGGTCGCCGTCGCCGGGCTGTTGATCCTGGGTTTCAATCCGTTGTCATTCTTTGATATCGGTATCTGGCGCGAGGACCACTCGCTGGTCGCTCGTGCGACCGTGATCGTGATCGCGGTGCTGACGCTGCTCCTGGCGGTGGTCGTGCTGCTCAAAGGCAAGGTGTGGACCGGATTGGTGGGAATGTTCATAACCCCGTTGCTGGTGGTCGGCGCGCTGCGGCTGTCCCGGCCGCACGCGCCGTGGGCCCGCTGGCGTTACACCACCCGGCCCCGCAAGATGCACCGCGCACTGGAGCGGGAGCGGTGGCTGCGCCGGCCCGTGGTGCAGGCCAAGCTCTGGCTGCAGGACGCGATCACCGGCATGCCGAAGTTCCCCGACGACGCCGAGGTGGACAAGGAACTCGACCGCGAGATCCACGCCGCGCCGGCCCCGGCGAGCCTGACCGCCGAGCAGGCGGGACGGGCCGGGTGATGCGCTTTTTCTACGACACCGAGTTCATCGACGACGGTCGCACCATCGACCTGATCTCGATCGGGGTGGCCGCCGAGGACGGCCGCGAGTATTACGCCATCTCAACAGAATTCAATCCGGACCGGGCCGGCCGGTGGGTGCGCAAGAACGTGCTGCCCAAGTTGCCGTCACCGTCCTCGCAGCTGTGGCGCTCGCGGCGGCAGATCCGCTCGGAGCTCGAGGACTTCTTCGACATCGACGGCGACGAGCCCATCGAGCTGTGGGCCTGGGTGGGTGCCTACGACCACGTCGTGCTGTGCCAGCTGTGGGGGCCCATGACCGACCTGCCGCCCGCGATACCCCGGTTCACCAGGGAACTGCGGCAATTCTGGGAGGACCGCGGATCGCCGCGGATGCCACCGCGGCCCCGCGACGCGCACGACGCACTGGTCGACGCGCGACACAACCTGCACCGGTTCCGGCTGATGACCGGTTTGGTCCGCGGCACCGGCACTGACCAGGCCTGAAAACCGGCGTTCACCGGCGGTTACCATGAACGGGTGAACTGGACCGTGGACATCCCCATCGACCAGCTGCCCCCGCTGCCTCCGCTGACGGACGAGCTGCGGCAACGGCTGGATGCGGCGCTGGCCAAGCCGGCCGCCCAGCAGCCCAGTTGGGATGCCGACGCGGCCAAGGCCATGCGCACGGTGCTGGAGAGCGTGCCGCCGGTCACGGTGCCGTCCGAGATCGAGAAGCTCAAGGGCCTGCTGGCCGACGTTGCGCTCGGCAAGGCGTTCCTGCTGCAGGGCGGGGACTGTGCCGAGACGTTCGTGGACAACACCGAACCTCACATCAGGGCCAACATCCGCACGCTGCTGCAGATGGCCGTGGTGCTGACCTACGGCGCGAGCCTGCCCGTGGTCAAGGTCGCCCGCATCGCCGGGCAGTACGCCAAGCCGCGCTCGGCCGACGTCGACGCGCTCGGGCTCAAGTCCTACCGCGGTGACATGGTCAACGGTTTCGCGCCGGACGCCGCGGTGCGTCAGCACGACGCGTCCCGCCTGGTGCGGGCCTACGCCAACGCCAGTGCGGCGATGAACCTGGTGCGGGCGCTGACGTCGTCGGGTCTGGCCTCGCTGCACCTCGTGCACGACTGGAACCGTGAGTTCGTCCGGACCTCGCCCGCGGGCGCGCGGTACGAGGCCTTGGCCGGCGAGATCGACCGCGGCCTGAACTTCATGTCGGCCTGCGGGGTGGCCGACCGCAACCTGCAGACGGCCGAGATCTTCGCGAGCCACGAGGCGCTGGTGCTCGACTACGAGCGGGCCATGCTGCGGTTGTCCGACGAGGCCTCCGGCGTCGAGGGCGCCCCGAAGCTCTACGACCAGTCCGCGCACTACCTGTGGATCGGGGAGCGCACGCGCCAGCTCGACGGTGCGCACATCGCGTTCGCGGAGGTGATCGCCAACCCGATCGGCGTCAAGCTGGGGCCGACCACGTCGCCGGAGACGGCCGTGGAGTATGTCGAGCGGCTCGACCCGCGAGGCGAGCCGGGCCGGCTGACGCTCGTCACGCGGATGGGCAACAACAAGGTGCGTGACCTGCTGCCGCCCATCATCGAGAAGGTGCAGGCCACCGGGCATCAGGTGATCTGGCAGTGCGACCCGATGCACGGCAACACCCACGAGTCGTCGACCGGGTACAAGACCCGCCATTTCGACCGCATCGTCGACGAGGTCCAGGGCTTCTTCGAGGTGCACCGGGCACTGGGGACGCATCCCGGCGGCATCCACGTCGAGATCACCGGGGAGAACGTCACCGAATGTCTCGGTGGCGCCCAGGACATTTCGGATTCGGACCTGGCCGGGCGGTATGAGACCGCGTGCGACCCGCGGCTCAACACCCAGCAGAGCCTGGAGCTGGCGTTCCTGGTCGCCGAGATGCTCCGCGACTAGATCAGCGTGCTGATGTTGCTGCCGAGGGTCCACGCCGCGGCGGCAACCAGGCCCGTGAGGGTCAGCACCGCGATAACCCAGAACAGCAGCACGCGTTTGGCGCGCTGCCGCGCCCAGTAGAACTCGCTCATGTCGATGCCCGCGAATTGACCTGACACCGGCTGGTATTCGTCGTACTCGTCGGGCACGGCCGCGACGGGCACGAAGCGCTGAGGGTCGCGGGTGAGTTCCCGGGTCGGCTGGCGCGGCGCCTGCCGGGGCGGTGGCGGCGGTGCGGTAACCGATGGCACGACGGCCGTCACCTCGGTGGCCGCTTCCTCACGGTGGTGAAACCTGGTGGCGGAAAGGTGTGCGGCGGAGTTGCGTGGTGCGGGAACGCGGAACGCGGGCAGCTCCAAGTCGTCGACGATCGTCTCCAGGTGCGTGCCCATCTCGTCGGCGTCGGTGAACCGCTGCGCCGCGTCGCGGGCCGTGGCCCGCCGCACGAAGTCGTCGAATTGTGCTGGCACACCGGCGATTACCGAGCTCGGTGGCGGAACGTCGGTGTCCAGGCGGCGGTAGGCCACCGCGAGGGCGGTATCCCCGGTGAACGGTGTGACACCCGTGAGCAGTTCGTAGGTCAGCACGCCGACCGAGTAGACGTCGCTGCGCGGATCCGCCTCGCCGGTGCTGACCTGCTCGGGCGACAGGTAGGCCGCGGTGCCGAGAATCACGCTGGTCGAGGTGATCTTGGCTTCCGCGACGGCCCGCACGAGCCCGAAATCGGCGATCTTGACCTCGCCGTCGTCTGAGATCAACACGTTCTCGGGCTTGATGTCGCGGTGCACCAGCCCGGCCCGGTGCGCCACCGCGAGCCCGCCGAGCACGGGAGCCAGCACCGCGGCGACCGCATGAGGCGGCATCGGCCCACGTTCGGTGAGCAGCTCACGCAGCGTCCCGCCGTCGATCAGTTCCATCACCAGAAAAGGCGGTTGCCCGGCCGTGCCGCTCTCGCCGCCACCCTGATCGAAAACCGCGACCAGGCCGGGATCCTTCAACCGGGCCACGGCCTTGGCCTCCCGCCGGAACCGCGTGAGGAAGTGTTCGTCGCCCGCGTACCGGGAATCCATGATCTTCAGCGCGACCGGCCGGTCCAGGCGAACGTCGAGCCCCCGGTACACGGTTGACATGCCGCCGGACGCGATTGCGGCGTCCACGCGGTAGCGCCCGTCCAGCACAGCGCCGACGAGTGGGTCCGATTGCCGGTAGGGCTCCACCGAACACATGTTACGAGTCGCCCCACTAGTCCTAGAATCTGTGCGGTGAGCAGCATTCCGGCCGCCGACGACGTACTGGATCCCAGCGAGGCCGTCTACGACCTACCCACAGTGGCAAATTTACTCGGCATACCCGTGACCAAGGTGCATCAACAGTTGCGGGAAGGGCACCTGGTCGCCGTGCGTCGCGACGGTGTGGTGGTGGTGCCGAAGATCTTCTTCGATGCCACAGGGCATGTGGTGAAGGCCCTGCCCGGCCTGCTCGTCGTGCTGCACGACGGCGGCTATCACGACACCGAGATCGTGCGCTGGCTCTTCACACCCGATCCGTCGTTGACGATCACCAGGGACGGCACGACCGACCGGCAGGCCAACGCGCGCCCCGTCGACGCCCTGCACTCGCATCAGGCCAGAGAAGTCGTGCGGCGCGCGCAGGCTATGGCGTACTGACGGCGGTCTCGTCGGACGTGTCCGGCTTGGACATGCGGTAGATCGAGTACCACGCCACCAGGGCGCATGCCGTGGTCAGCAGCACGTGCGCCCACGAGTACATGCCGTGGGCGCCATCGGGTTTCCACATCACCATGATCCACGTGGAGAAGCCCGCGATGGCCGCGATGGCCGGACGGGTCTGGACCAGCGCGGCCGCGACGGCCAGCGGCCACGTGTAGTACCAGGGCAGCGCGGCGGGCACGAACAGCACCACCACCAGCATGGCCAGGGCGATGCCGGTAAGGGCTTCGCGGTCGGTGTGCCGGAACCGCCACCACAGCAGCGGCAGCGAGATCGCGATGACCGCGAGCCCGATTATGCGCGTGACATCGAGCACCGCGTAGAAATTGACCGAAAAGACCAGGCCGCCAATGACATTGATGAGGTTGGCGGCAGCGGTGGGCACGGTCAGCCAGTTGATGATCTTGACGTTGCCTGCAGCAAGGGCCGAAAGCCAGCCGAGGCCGACGCCCGCGAGCCAGGACATCACGGCGAACACCGCGGCGAAGATCACCACGGAGGCCGCGGTCGCCAGCGCGAAGGCCCGCACGGGCGGGTGGTTGTGGCGGTCCCGCAGCTGCCGCATCCACACCCACACGACGAACGGAAGGGCAAGGCCCGCGGTCGCTTTGACGGCGACAGCCATCGCGATCAGGCCGACGCCCCACACCGGGTGCTGCTGGAACGTGAGCGCGATGCCGGCCATCATGAGCCCGACCATGAGCATCTCGTTGTGGACGCCACCCATCAGGTGGATGATCACGAGCGGATTCAGCACGCAGACCCACAGGGCCGTGGCCGGACTCGCGCCGATGTGGCGCGCGACGCGTTGCGTCGCCCAGATCAGCAGGATCAGGCCGGGCAGCATGCACAGCCGCAGCAGCATGGTGCCCGCGACGATGTCGTTGCCGACGATCATCGTGACGAACTTGGCGACCAGGATGAACGCCGGGCCGTACGGCGCCGTCGTGGTCGTCCAGATCGGACTGACGTTGTCCAGCAACGAGTTCGGATTCTCCACCGGCCCCACCAGGTAGGGGTCGAAGCCGTCGCGCAACAGCGCGCCCTGGGCGAGATAGGAGTAGGTGTCCCGGCTGAACAGCGGAACGCTCAACAACAGTGGCGCGAGCCAGAAGCCGGTGGTCGCGACCGTCGTGTACGCGGTGGCCGTGCCGTCGAGCACCCGGCGGCCCAGCCACAGCCACGCGATCAGCATCACCGCGACCCCGGCCCACAACAACACCGACGACACCACCAGGCCGTGGCCGAAGCGTAGCCACGACAGATGCAGCGATTCCAGCAGCGGATCGTGCACCCGGGTGCTGCCCGCGCCGAGCCCGCCGACGGTCAACAGCGCGGCGCCAACGCAGCCGAGCCGGGCGGGCTGCGCCTCGGGGGAGACCGCGAACGACGCGAATCGTGAGATGTGCTGCCCCAGACCGGTGCTCGTGGTCCGGGTGCGTTCAGGTGTGGTCATGCTGCTGTGCCGACTCCTACGCCGACCGGTTGGCGGCCAGGCGCGCGAGTTCGGCGAGACCGATCTTGGCCTGATCGTGTACGGGTGCGGCGTCGAGCAACTCGAGCGCGCGGTGGGTGAGCAGCTCGATGTGGTTCTCGACGGCAGACAGGGCGCCGACCGATTCGATGGCCGCGCGCAGATCGTGGACCTGCGCATCGGACAGCTCGGTGCCGACGGTGTCGCGCAGCAGTGTGGCCGCGGCCGGATCGGACTTGTCGGCCAGCTCGAGCGCCTCGGCCAGCAGGACCGTGCGCTTGCCCGACCGCAGGTCGTCGCCCGAGGGCTTACCCGTCACGGCCGGGTCGCCGTACACGCCGAGCACGTCGTCGCGCAATTGGAACGCCACCCCGAGATCATTACCGATCTGGTGGAAGATCTCCTGCACATCGGGCCGGTCGGCCGCGGCGGCCGCGCCGAGCTGCAGCGGCCTGGCAACCGTGTACGACGCGGTCTTGTAGGTGTTGACGTTCATGGCCGACGCGACGGTCTCTGCGCCGCTGGACTCGGCCACGATGTCGAGATACTGGCCGCCGAGCACCTCGGTGCGGATATAGCCCCACACGTCGTGGACCCGCAGATGCGCATCGGGCGTCAGGTCCGCGGTCGCGACGATGTCGTCGGCCCACGCCAGCGCGAGGTCACCGGCCAGGATCGCCGCGGACAGGCCGAACTGCGCCGACGATCCGCGCCATCCGCGTTCGCGGTGGCGCTCGGTGAACAACCGGTGCACGGTGGGCAGGCCGCGCCGGGTGTCGGAGTCGTCGATGACGTCGTCATGGATCAGCGCGCAGGCCTGCAGCAGCTCAAGGGCCGCGAAGAGGCGCAGTACGCCGGGGCCGGCAGGCGCGTCGGGCGGCGCCACGACCGCGCGCCAACCCCAGTAGGCGAAGGCCGGGCGCAACCGCTTTCCGCCACGCAGCACGAATTCTTCGAGTGCCGCGGTGAGTTCGGCGTACTCGGTGCCGATATAGGCGCAATCCCGGCGTCGTTCGTGAAGATACGTACGCAACTGATCGGTGACGGCTCCGGCCAACTCGACGGCTGACGGTGCCGCTGCATCAACGCTCAGCGCCCGCCCCTTTCTGCTCCTGGTACTCGGCCCCCGAGTCCATTCAGGGTAGAGCGTGCCAGGGGCCCGATAGCAAGGCAGCCCATGGCTGCCCGCGGGTGGGGTTCAGTCGCCCGCGGTGGCGCGTTCGCCCGGCTTTGGCGACGTGTCGCGGTTCGCCCATGCCAGCCCGGCGATCACGCCGGCGACCAGGAACGCGCCGACCGCCAGCCAGATGGCGGCGGTGGTGAACGAGCGCGCGCTCGGGTCGGTGTACCGGGCCTGCGCGTTCATGGTGCTGACGATGCCGGGCCGCAGCTTCCACTCGACGATCGACTCGCTGACCTGATCGCCGTTGGTCGAGGTGACCTCGCCCGGGAACGACACCGTCAGCAGCACGTCGGCCTGCGGGTCGTTGAGCGAGGTCAGGTCGACGCGGCCCTCCAGGATCACCAGGTCACCGGCCCGGCGCAGCGAGATGTCCACCCCGGCGGCGTCGCGGTTCATGCCTGCCAGCTGGGGCAGCTCGGCGAAGCTCAGGTCGGAGAACACCGCTTGCGATCCGACGTAGTCGTCGCGGCTGTACTCCGAGACCGCCACCTTGGTGGCGAACGGCAGGTTGTTGAGCAGCTGCGGGCCCTTGTCGTCGGCGCTGCGCGGTTTGGCCGCGGCGATGATCTGGCCCGAAACGCGGTCGTCGGCCGACACCGTGATCGACGCGCGTACCCGGACGCAACCGACCACCATCGGCATCAGCAGCAGCAACATCACCAACGCACCGAGGCGGGCCCGGCCGCGGCGGCGGGCTGGGGTGCGGGTCGGTCGGGCGCGCATCCTGGTCATCGTGCCAGATGGGGCGGGCCGCACACGACCGGTGGGCACATCTAGAGCGGAAGCGTGCGACCGAGAATGGCGAACGCCCGCGGGTCTCCGGCGAAGTAGTAGCCGCGGATGACGTCGGTGAACCCGAGCCGCCGGTACAGCCGCCAGGCCCGGTTGGCCTCGCCGTTGATCTCCGGCGTCGACAGCAGAACGTGAGATTGATTGCATCCGGCCAGCAGCCGCCGCGTCAGCGCCTCGCCGAGACCGTGACCTTGCGCACGTGGTTCGATGTGCAGCTCGGTCAGTTCGAAGTAGCTGGACATCAGCTCGGTGATGCGTCCCGGGGCCGTACCGACCCGGTGCAGGCCCGCCACGACTTGTTGCTGCCACCACTGGTCGGGTGCGCCGGCGTAGCCGTAGGCGATGCCGAGCAGGGGCGCGGAGAGCAGGTCTTCCGCGGTGGGCGCGGGGGCCTGCCGATCGTCGGCATCGCTGGGCTGACCTGCGAAATCAACCGCGGCGACGGCTTTCCAGCCGGCGCGGCGCGTGTGTTCGAGCCACAGCGAGGCGCGCTGTTCTTCGGTGCCGCGGGGGTACCGCATGGCGTCGACATAGACCTTCAGCGCCTCGGGGAGCCGGCGCTGCATGTCGTCCGGCGACAGATCGATCAGATACGTCGCCAATGCGGTCGCCCTTCCCCAGCGCTCTGTGCTTGCCACCCATTATTCGGAGTCATTATGGGGCGGGTGAGGCGGTGGGCCATAGCCGCATTCCACGGCTTACAATCGAAGGTGAACTTGGTGGTACGGCTCGGATCGACCTCGTATCATTAGGGTTAGGTGTCCGTGATTGCGGGCACACACACGACTTTGGACAACGCGATGGCGGCGTCGGCAAGGAGGGACGAATGCCACTCTCCGATCATGAGCAGCGCATGCTCGACCAGATCGAGAGCGCGCTCTATGCCGAGGATCCGAAGTTCGCGTC
The DNA here is from genome assembly GCF_010727475.1 of Mycolicibacterium mageritense. NCBI lineage: Bacteria > Bacillati > Actinomycetota > Actinomycetes > Mycobacteriales > Mycobacteriaceae > Mycobacterium > Mycolicibacterium mageritense. The sequence goes on along the minus strand of NZ_AP022567.1, from coordinate 7,368,817 downwards.
CAGTGTCCGGGGAGGCACTCTACGCGCGCCTTCGGCCCGGCGCAGGATCCAGGGCGCGGTGCTCTTCGTACTGGGCCTGGGGCTTCTGGTTGTAGGTGTCGCGGTGAAGGCCACCATGATCGGTGGCTTCCCGGTCCTGTCGGTGTTCGGCTTCGTGGTGATGTTCGCCGGCGTGGTGTTCGCTGTGACCGGTCCGCGGATCACCCGTGGCGCCGACCGCTCGGCGCCGCAGGCCGGTTCGCCACGCCAGCGCAAACAGCGCGGCGGCTCGTTCACCAATCGGATGGAAGACCGCTTCCGCAGGCGTTTCGACGACTAGACCTGACAGGTCGATGGGGTAGCCCTTTGCGGGCTACCCCTTTTTTGTTGTCTGCGGGCGTCCGGTGGGGCGGTGTGGGGTTCGTGCGACACGCCGACGCGGCCTCCAGCGCACTGGCATGTGCGGTCGGCGCGCTCCGTGACAGATTCGGGATCAAAATTTCTCCCCACTCCGCCCCACCGCACTCCCGCGGGTGCTGAACTGGGGTTTTCTCTCTCTTAGGGTGCGCGGATGCCTCTCGCAGCGGTCTCTGCCGGCCAATTTTTGGGCTGAAGTGGGGGAGGCGGGCCAACTCGTCCCATCAAATGGAGCAAAGTGGGGGATCGTGGGGTAAAGTGGCGGCCAGCGGGGAAACCGGAGCCCCGTGTGGGAGGTGGCCAGATGTTTCTGGGCACCTACACGCCCAAGCTCGACGACAAGGGGCGGCTGACGCTGCCCGCCAAGTTCCGCGACGCACTGGCAGGAGGGTTGATGGTCACCAAGAGCCAAGATCACAGCCTGGCCGTGTACCCGCGGGACGAGTTCGAGAAGGTCGCCCGTCGCGCCGCCGACGCGTCGCGCAGCAATCCCGATGCCCGGGCATTCCTGCGCAACCTGGCGGCCGCGACCGATGAGCAGCATCCCGACGCACAGGGCCGGATCACCCTGTCGGCCGACCACCGCCGCTACGCGAACCTGTCCAAGGAGTGCGTGGTGATCGGGTCGGTCGACTACCTGGAGATCTGGGACGCACAAGCCTGGCAGGAGTACCAGCAGACGCACGAAGAAAACTTCTCCGCGGCCACCGATGAAGCTCTGCGCGACATCATCTGAACTGGCTGCCGACCCGGAGGCTGCCTGTGCAGCGTGGCCTCTGCCCGAACCGGCCCTGACGTACTTCCCCAACGCCAGGTCCAAGGATTCGGACAGGGACCTCGTTGCAGCGGCAGCCCCAACCGGAGGAGGGATTGGTGTGGCTCAAGACAGCCGAGACCACGGACACATTCCGGTCCTGCTGGACCGCTGCGTGCAGTTGCTGACCCCGGCGCTGACCCGCAGGAACGACGACGGAACCGGCGCGGTGCTCGTCGATGCCACGCTGGGTGCGGGCGGGCACTCCGAACGCTTTCTCACCGAACTCCCCGGACTGCAGCTCATCGGCCTGGACCGGGATCCCAACGCGCTGGCCACCGCAGGTGCGCGGCTCGCCCCGTTCGGGGACCGCGCCCGCCTGGTCCGGACGCGGTATGACGGCATCACCGCTGCGATCGCCGAGTGCGGGCAGTCCCGCATCGACGGCGTGCTGTTCGACCTCGGGGTGTCCTCGATGCAACTCGATCTTGCCGAGCGCGGGTTCTCCTACTCCGTCGATGCGCCGCTGGACATGCGGATGGATCCCGACGCACGGCTGACCGCCGCCGAGATCCTCAACACCTATGACGCCAAGGAGATCACGCGTATCCTGCGGGATTTCGGTGAGGAGCGCTTCGCGGGCCGGATCGCCGACAAGATCGTGCGGCGCCGCGCCCGGCAGCCGTTCACCACCACCGGCGAGCTGGTCGAACTGCTCTACGAGGCAATACCGGCCCCCGCGCGCCGGACCGGTGGACACCCGGGCAAGCGCACGTTCCAGGCGCTGCGAGTGGCGGTCAACGGTGAGCTGGACTCGCTGCGTGCGGCACTGCCCGCCGCGCTGGCGGCGCTGTCCGAGGGCGGCCGGATCGTGGTCATGGCCTATCAGTCCCTGGAGGACCGCATAGTCAAGCACGCGTTCAGCGCGGCCACCGCATCACGCACACCACCGGGGCTGCCGATGGAACTGCCCGGTCACGAGCCCGAGTTCGTGACGCTCACGCGCGGGGCCGAACGGGCGGATGAACAAGAGATCGAACGCAATCCGCGAAGCGCACCCGTGCGGTTGCGGGCGCTGGAAAAGGTTGGGGGAAGGGGCAAGTCATGAAGGTCAAACGACCCGCCCCGGTGCGCGGCGACCGTCGTCCCGGTGCGCGACAATCAGTGCGGGGGGCTGCTCGCCGGACCAAGGAAGCGCCACCGCGCAAGCGCAGGCCCATCCCGGAGCAGCGTCCGGCCCGGTCGGCGCCACAAACCGGGCCGATACCGCGGCCGCGCTCCGGCCCGGCCCGGCCCAAGAACACCAGCCAGGCCAAGGCTCGGGCGAAGGCGCGGAAAGCCAAGGCCCCCAAGGTTGTCCGGCCACCACTGCGCGAGCGGCTGCTGGTCCGGCTGGCGTCCATCGAGCTGAATCCCCGTGAGCTCGTCTCACGTGTCCCGTTCGTGGTCCTGGTGATCGCGGCACTCGGCATCGGGCTCGGCATCACGCTGTGGTTGTCGACCGGATCGGCCGAACGGTCCTACCAGTTGGGTCACGCCCGGCAGACCAATCAGGGCCTGCTGCAACAGAAAGAGGCACTCGAGCGCGACGTGCTCGAGGCGCAGGCCGCCCCGGCGCTGGCCGAGGCCGCCCGCAACCTCGGCATGATCCCGTCCCGCGACACTGCCCACCTGGTGCAGGATCCCGCGGGCAACTGGGTCGTGGTGGGCACACCCAAACCGGCCGAAGGCGTCCCACCGCCGCCGCTCAACACGCCGCTGCCCGAGGCCGCGCCGCCACCGCCACCGGCACCGCCCGCACCCCGCGTCCTCGACCCGCGTGAGGTGACGGTGCGGATGCCGCAGGCCGTGCCGCCCGCCGGAGGCGTTCCCGCCGTGCCGCCCGCCGCGGCGCTGCCCGGTGGTGCGCCCGCCGATGCGGCACACGGGGTTCCGGGTGCGCAGGCCCCCGGTCCGGTACCGCTGGCTGCGCCGTTACCGGGCCAGCCGCCGGCCGTCGCCCCCGCACCTGAAGCGGTTGCCCCTGTGCCGCCGGCCGCTCCGGCCGCTCCGGCCGCTCCGGCCGTGGAGCCGGTGGCGCCCGCCGCACCGCAGGCGCCGCTACCTGTACCCACCGCCGGGGTGCCGATAGCGCCCGGTCCGGCCGCACCCGTCGAGCAGTTCAGCCCGCCCGTCGTGGCACCGCCCGCACCCGTCGCCGTCCCCGCACCGGCAGCATGAGTCGGGCAGACGGACGTCGGCCCCGCGGCGCGCAGCAGCCACCCGTGAAGAAGGACGGGCAGGGGAGATCCGCCCGCATCCGGCGCACCCGGGTCGCCGCAACCGAAACCGGCTTGCGCAGCGCCTCGTTCGTGTTCCGGCACCGCGCGGGCAACTTCGTCATCTTCGCGGTGCTGCTGATCGCCGCCGCGCAGTTGTTCAACCTGCAGGTGCCGCGTGCCGAAGGGCTGCGCGCCGAGGCGGCCAGCCAGCTCAAGGTCACCGACGTGCAGCAGGCGTTGCGCGGCAGCATCGTCGACCGCAACAGCGACAAGCTCGCCTTCACGATCGAAGCCAGGGCGCTGACCTTCCAGCCGGTGCGGATCCGCCAGCAGCTCGCCGACGCCAAGGCCAAGTCGTCGAAGGCGCCTGATCCTGACCGCAGGCTCTCCGAGATCGCGACGGGAGTCGCGGAACGGCTCGACAACAAACCCGATGCCAAGACCATCCTGAAGAAGCTGCGCAGCGGCGAGACGTTCGTGTACCTCGCGCGTGCGGTGGATCCGGCTGTGGCGCAGGCGATCACCGACAAGTTCCCGGAGGTCGGCACGGAGCGCCAAGACCTGCGCCAGTACCCGGGTGGGTCGCTCGCGGCCAACATCGTCGGCGGAATCGATTGGGACGGGCACGGCCTGCTTGGGCTGGAGGATTCGCTCGACTCGGTGCTCGCGGGCGCCGACGGGTCGGTCACCTACGACCGGGGCTCGGACGGCGTGGTGATTCCCGGCAGTTATCGCAACCGTCACGATGCCGTCAACGGATCGTCGGTGATGCTCACGATCGACGACGACATCCAGTACTACGTGCAGCAGCAGGTTCAGATGGCCAAGGACGCCTCGGGCGCCAAGAATGTCTCGGCTGTCGTGCTCGACGCGAAAACCGGTGAGGTGCTGGCGATGTCGAACGACAACACGTTCGATCCGAGCCAGGACATCGGACGTCAGGAGAACCGGCAGATGGGCAATCTGCCGGTGTCCTCACCGTTCGAACCGGGTTCGGTCAACAAGATCATCACCGCGGCGACGGCCATCGAACTCGGCCTGACCAATCCCGACGAGGTGCTGCAGGTGCCGGGCTCGATCGACATGGGTGGGGTCACGGTTCGCGACGCCTGGAATCACGGCGTCATGCCGTACACCACCACCGGGGTTTTCGGAAAGTCCTCCAACGTCGGCACGCTGATGCTGGCCCAGCGGATCGGCCCGGAACGCTTCTACGACATGGTGCGCCGGTTCGGGCTGGGCCAACGCACCAATGTCGGCCTGCCCGGCGAGAGTTCCGGTCTGGTGCCGCCGATCGACCAGTGGTCGGGCAGCTCGTTCGCCAACCTGCCCATCGGACAGGGTCTTTCGATGACTCTGCTGCAGATGGCCGCGATGTATCAGACCATCGCCAATGACGGGGTCCGCATCCCGCCGCGGATCATCAAGGCCACGATCGCGGCGGACGGCACCCGCACCGACGAGCCTCGTCCCGAGGGCGTGCGCGTCGTGACCCCGGAGACCGCACGTACGGTGCGCGGCATGCTGCGCGCGGTGGTGCAGCGTGACCCGATGGGCGTACAGCAGGGCACCGGCCCGCAGGCCGCGGTGGAGGGCTACCAGATCGCGGGCAAGACCGGAACCGCGCAGCAGATCAACCCCGCGTGCGGCTGCTACTACGACGACGTCTACTGGATCACGTTCGCCGGGATGGCGCCGTCGGACGACCCGCGCTACGTCGTCGGGATCATGATGGACGCGCCGCACCGCGCCGCGGACGGCTCGCCCGGATCGTCGGCTGCGCCGCTGTTCCACAACATCGCGTCCTGGCTGCTGCAACGCGAGAGTGTGCCGCTGTCGGCCGATCCCGGCCCGCGACTGACTCTGCAGGCGACCTGACCTCGACTCGCCGCATGTGGTCGGTGTGGGTGCGGCCGGTGGGTACTGTGACAGGGCCATGAAGCTGCGTCCGTCCCACCCCGCAGGCGAATTCCTCGCCGCGCTCGCCGAACAGATCGAGGCCGTACCCGTCGGGCAGGCCTCGTTGCCGCAGGTCCGCGTGACCGGTGTGACACTGCGCGGTCAGGATGCCGGGCCAGGCGACTTGTTCGCGGCGCTACCCGGTGCGTCGGCACACGGCGTGCGGTACGCACCGGACGCGGTGTCGGGCGGCGCGGTCGCGGTGCTCACCGACCCGGCCGGCGCCGCTGAACTGGCCGGGCGCAGCGAGGTTCCGGTGCTCGTACACCCGGAGCCGCGGCGTGTGCTGGGCCGGGCCGCTGCCGCGGTGTACGGCCATCCGTCCGACAAGCTGCGTGTCATCGGCGTCACCGGAACGTCGGGCAAGACCACCACGACCTATCTGGTGGAGGCCGGGCTGCGGGCCGCGGGGCGCGTGGCCGGGCTGATCGGCACCGTCGGCATCCGCATCGACGGCCGTGACCTGCCGAGCGCGCTGACCACCCCCGAGGCGCCGGATCTGCAGGCGCTGCTGGCCGTGATGGTCGAACGCGGCGTGGACACCGTGGTCATGGAGGTGTCGAGCCACGCGCTCGTGCAGGGCCGGGTCGACGGCTTGCGGTTCGCGGTCGGCGGATTCACCAATCTGTCCCGCGACCACCTCGACTTCCATCCGACCATGCAGGACTACTTCGAAGCCAAGGCCAAGCTGTTCGACCCGCGCTCGCCCAATCACGCGGCCGCCGCGGTGGTCTGCGTCGACGACGAGGCGGGCGCCGCGATGGCGACACGCGCCGCGGCCGCGGTCACGGTCAGTGCCACGGACCGGGTCGCGGACTGGCGCGTGCAGAACGTCACCGTCACCGATCCGGGTGCGCAGGAGTTCGTCCTGGCCGATCCGGCCGGTGTGCACCACGACCTCCGGATCGGGTTGCCGGGCGGCTACAACGTGGCCAATGCGGCCCTCGCGGTGGCGCTGCTGGACGCGGTGGACGTATCGCCCGAGCAGGCCGCCCCCGGGCTGCGCACCGCGACGGTGCCGGGCCGGTTGGAAGCCGTCGACCGCGGCCAGCCGTTCCTCGCGCTCGTCGACTACGCGCACAAACCCGGGGCACTGCAGGCAGTGTTGGAGACGCTCAAGGCGAGCGCAGCGACCGGGGAAAATCCCGGGCGCCGCATCGCGGTGGTGTTCGGCGCCGGCGGCAACCGGGACGCCGGCAAACGCGAGCCGATGGGGCAGGTCGCCGCCGAGCTGGCCGACCTCGTCGTGGTGACTGACGACAACCCGCGCGACGAGGAGCCCGCGACCATCCGGGCGGCGATCCTGGCCGGGGCCAAGAGCGTCGACGCCGGTGCGCAGGTGGTGGAGATCGGCGACCGGAGGGCCGCGATCGACCACGCGGTGGCATGGGCCGGTCCGGACGACATCGTGCTCGTCGCGGGCAAGGGGCACGAGAGCGGACAGACCAGCCGCGGCCACACCAGGCCGTTCGACGATCGCGTCGAGCTCGCCGCGGCGCTGGACGCGCTGACGCAGGCACCGCACTCAGGGGAGACGCCCGCATGATCGAGATGACCATCGCCAGGATCGCCGAGATCGTGGGCGGCGAACTGGCCGACATCACGCCCGAGGCGGCCGCGGCGACGCGCGTCACCGGCACCGTCGAGTTCGATTCGCGCGCGGTCGGACCCGGCAGCCTGTTCCTCGCGCTCCCGGGCGCCCGTTCGGACGGCCACGATTTCGCCTCCGCCGCGGTGGCGGCCGGCGCGGTCGCCGTGCTCGCGGCCCGGCCCGTCGGAGTGCCCGCCATCGTGGTCCGCCCCGAACCGGGCGCGGCCGACGCGGCGTCGGGAGCCCTCGAACACGACACCGACGGCTCGGGTGCCGCGGTGCTGGCCGCGCTGGCCCGGTTGGCCGCGGCGGTGGCCGCCGAACTGGTCGCGGGTGGTCTGACGATCATCGGTGTGACCGGATCGTCGGGTAAGACCTCGACCAAGGATCTGCTGGCGGCCGTGCTGGCGCCGCTCGGGCAGGTTATCGCGCCACCCGGGTCGTTCAACAACGAGCTGGGCCATCCCTGGACCGTGCTGCGGGCCGACGCCGACACCGACTATCTGATCCTGGAGATGTCGGCGCGTCACCCCGGCAACATCGCCGCGCTCGCGGCGATCGCGCCGCCGTCGATCGCCGTGGTGCTCAACGTCGGTACCGCCCACCTCGGTGAATTCGGCTCCCGTGAGATCATCGCGAAAACGAAAGCCGAACTGCCCCAAGCTGTCCCGTCGAGCGGGGTGGTGGTGCTCAACGCCGATGACACGGCCGTGGCCGCGATGGCCGAGCTGACCGCGGCGCGGGTCGTGCGCGTGTCGCGTGAGCCGGGCGCCGACGTGTGGGCCGGGTCCGTCACGCTCGATGCGTTGGCCAGGCCCCGGTTCACGCTGCATGCCGGCGATGACGAAGTCGAGGTCGCGCTGGCGGTACACGGCGATCACCAGGTGTCCAACGCGCTGTGCGCGGCCGCGGTCGCCCTCGAGTGCGGTGCGAGTCTGCGGCAGGTGGCCGACGCGCTCGCCGCGGCCGGTCCCGTGTCGCGGCACCGAATGCAGGTCAGCACGCGGGCCGACGGCGTGACCGTGATCAACGACGCGTACAACGCCAATCCCGACTCGATGCGCGCGGGACTCAAGGCGCTCGCGTGGATGGCCAGTGACAAGGCCGAGGAGCGCGGCGGGGCGAAGCGGCGCAGCTGGGCTGTGCTCGGCGAGATGGCCGAACTGGGCGACGACGCGATAACCGAGCACGACGCGATCGGCCGGTTCGCGGTGCGCTTAGATGTGTCTCGACTAATCGTCGTCGGATCCGGGAGGGCAATGAACGCCATGCACCACGGCGCCGTCATGGAAGGTTCCTGGGGTGCCGAGTCCGTCATGGTCGCCGATGCCGACGCCGCGTTGGCCGTGTTGCGGGCAGAGCTGCAGGCAGGAGACGTGGTTCTGGTGAAGGCTTCCAATTCCGTCGGGCTCGGCGCGTTGGCCGAGGCACTGGTCGCCGAGCCGGCGGACCAGGGCGGCAGCCGATGAAGCTGATCCTCATCGCCGTCGGCATCGCGCTGACCGTGTCGATCCTGTTGACCCCCGCGCTGATCCGGCTCTTCACCAAGCGCGGGCTCGGCCACGAGATCCGTGAAGACGGCCCGGCGAGCCACGCCAAGAAGCGGGGCACGCCGTCGATGGGCGGCGTGGCGATCGTGGCCGGCATCTGGGCGGCCTACCTCGGCACGCACCTGGTCGGTCTGGCGCTGGGCGGCGAAGGCCCGTCGGCGTCCGGTCTGCTGGTTTTGGGCCTGGCCACGTCACTGGGCTTGGTGGGCTTCATCGACGACCTCATCAAACTGCGGCGCGCGCGCAACCTGGGCCTGAACAAGACCGCCAAGACAGTCGGCCAGCTCCTTGCGGCGATCCTGTTCGGCGTGCTCGCGCTGCAGTTCCGCAACGGTGACGGGCTGACCCCGGGCAGCGCCGAGCTGTCCTATGTGCGCGAGATCGCCACGGTGACGCTCGCACCGTGGCTGTTCGTGGTGTTCTGCGTGGTGATCGTCAGCGCGTGGTCCAACGCGGTGAACTTCACCGACGGCCTCGACGGCCTGGCCGCGGGTGCGATGGCCATGGTGTGCGCCGCGTACGTACTGATCACGTTCTGGCAGTACCGCAACGCGTGCGCGACCGCGCCGGGCCTCGGCTGCTACAACGTGCGCGACCCGCTGGACCTCGCGTTGATCGCGGCGGCGACGGCAGGCGCGTGCATCGGGTTCCTGTGGTGGAACGCCGCGCCCGCCAAGATCTTCATGGGGGACACCGGTTCGCTCGCGCTGGGCGGCGTCATCGCGGGCCTTTCGGTGACCAGCCGCACCGAGATCCTCGCGGTCGTGCTCGGCGCGCTATTCGTGGCCGAGGTGACCTCGGTCGTCGTGCAGATCCTGGCGTTCCGCACGACGGGCCGCCGCGTGTTCCGCATGGCGCCCTTCCATCACCATTTCGAACTGGTCGGCTGGGCCGAGACCACGGTCATCATCCGGTTCTGGCTGCTGACGGCCATCGCGTGTGGCCTGGGCGTGGCGTTGTTCTACAGCGAGTGGCTCACGGCCGTCGGTGCCTGAGGTGTCCCTGGAATTACTGACCCCCGGCGCGCCCGTGCTGGTGACCGGCGCGGGCATCACGGGCCGGGCCGTGCTGGCCGCGCTGGCCCCGTTGCAGGTCGCCCCGACGCTGTGTGACGACAACGCCGACGCGCTGCGGTCCTATGCCGACGCCGGCGTCACGGTCGTCGACCCGGCAACGGCGATCGCCACGATCGGTGCCTACGCGCTCGTGGTGACCAGCCCCGGGTTCCCGCCGAGCGCGCCGGTGCTGGCCGCGGCAGCCGCCGCGGGCGTGCCCATCTGGGGTGACGTCGAGTTGGCATGGCGCCTCGATGCCGCGGGCCGGTTCGGCCCGCCCCGGCGCTGGCTCGTGGTGACGGGCACCAACGGCAAGACGACGACGACGTCGATGCTGCACGCGATGCTGCTGGCCGACGGCAGGCGCAGCGTGTTGTGCGGCAACATCGGTGATCCGGTGCTGGCCGTGCTCGACCGGCCTGCCGAGTTGCTGGCAGTCGAGCTGTCGAGTTTTCAGCTGCATTGGGCGCCGTCGTTGCGGCCCGAGGCCGGCGTGGTGCTCAACGTCGCCGAGGACCACCTGGACTGGCACGGATCGCTCGCGGCGTATGCCGCCGACAAGGCCAGGGTGCTCGACGGCCGGGTCGCGGTGGTCGGCCTGGACGACGACGTGGCCGCAGGCCTGCTCGACACCGCGACCGCCGCCGTGCGCGTGGGTTTCCGTCTCGGCGAGCCCGCAGCTGGTGAGCTCGGTGTGCGTGCCGGCAAGCTCGTCGACCGCGCGTTCGGTCAAGCGGTCGAGTTGGCTGAAACCGCAAGCATCCCGGTGGCGGGCCCGGTCGGCGTGCTCGACGCACTGGCTGCCGCGGCACTGGCCCGCGCGGTCGGGGTGGCGCCCGCGTCGATCGCCGCGGCACTGGCGTCGTTCCAGGTCGGCAGGCACCGGGCCGAGCTGGTCGGGTCTGCTGGCGGGGTGCGCTTCGTCGACGATTCGAAGGCCACCAACCCGCACGCCGCGCAGGCCTCGATCACGGCGTTCGATCGGGTGGTGTGGATCGCCGGAGGATTGCTGAAAGGCGCATCGGTCGACGACCTGGTGCGCAACGTGGCGAATCGCCTGGCCGGCGCCGTGTTGATCGGCCGCGATCGGCGCATGGTTGCCGAGGCGTTATCGCGACACGCCCCGGATGTCCCCGTTGTGGAGCTCGTGACGGGGGAGGATTCTGGGGTGCTTGAGACAAATGAGTCTATTGGTGTGCATGTGACTCGTGTGATTGACGTCGGGGACCGACCGGTTTCCGACGCTGTCATGACGGCTGCGATCGAAGCCGCCCGCGGATTGGCCTCGCCCGGTGACACGGTGTTGCTGGCCCCGGCGGGCGCGTCCTTCGACCAGTTCAGCGGCTACGGCCAGCGGGGCGACGCGTTCGCCGCCGCGGTCCACGCTGCCATCGGGTAGCCGTCGTGGGCAACCTGCTGACCCGGTTGCGTCGCGGCAACGCCGACGCCACCGAGCCACCTGAGGGAGCCGCGCCGTCCGGGGCCGACGGCAGCTCCGAGGCCGCCGCGACAGCCAAGGCGCCCCGCACGCGGTTCGGCGTCTGGCTGGGCCGCCCGATGACCTCGTTCCACCTGATCATCGCGGTCACGGCCCTGCTCACCACCCTCGGTCTGATCATGGTGCTGTCCGCGTCGGGCGTGTACTCGTACGACTTCGACGGATCCCCGTGGGCCGTGTTCGGCCGCCAGGTGATGTGGACCGTGCTCGGGCTGATCGCCTTCTACATCGCGCTGCGCATGTCGGTCAAGACGCTGCGCCGGCTGGCCTTCCCGGGCTTCCTGCTCACCATCGTGCTGCTGATCCTGGTGCTGATCCCGGGAATCGGCAAGGTGGCCAACGGTTCTCGCGGATGGTTCGTCTTCGCCGGGTTCTCGATGCAACCCTCTGAGCTGGCGAAGATCGCGTTCGCGATCTGGGGCGCGCATCTGCTGGCCGCGCGTCGCATGGAACGTGCGTCGCTGCGCGAGATGCTGATCCCGCTGGTGCCCGCCGCGGTGATCGCGCTCGCGCTGATCGTCGCGCAGCCCGACCTCGGGCAGACGGTGTCGCTGAGCATCATCCTGCTGGGCCTGCTGTGGTACGCGGGCCTGCCGCTGCGGGTGTTCCTGTCGTCGATGGCCGCGGCCATCGTCTCGGCCGGTGTGCTCGCGGTGTCGGCAGGCTACCGCTCCGACCGCGTGCAGTCCTGGCTCGACCCCGCTTCGGACTCACAGGGCATCGGCTACCAGTCCAAGCAGGCCAGGTTCGCGCTGGCCAACGGCGGGATCTTCGGTGACGGCCTCGGTCAGGGCACCGCGAAGTGGAACTACCTGCCCAACGCCCACAACGACTTCATCTTCGCGATCATCGGCGAGGAGCTCGGCTTCATCGGCGCGCTGGGCCTGCTCGGGCTCTTCGGGTTGTTCGCCTACACCGGCATGCGGATCGCGCGCCGCTCGGCCGATCCGTTCCTGCGCCTGCTGACGGCGACCACGACACTGTGGGTGGTCGGCCAGATGTTCATCAACGTCGGCTACGTGGTCGGCCTGCTGCCGGTCACGGGTCTGCAGTTGCCACTCATCTCGGCTGGTGGATCATCGCAGGCGACAACGCTTTTGATGATGGGCCTGATCACCAACGCGGCGCGCCACGAACCCGAGGCGGTGGCCGCGCTGCGGGCGGGACGTGATGACCGGATGAGCCGGCTGCTGCGGCTGCCGCTGCCCGAGCCCTACGTGCCGACCCGGCTCGAGGCCGTGCGCGACCGCCTGCGCACCCGCAAGGCCGTGGCACCCCGCACGCCCGCCAAGCCGCCGCGCAAGGCCGATCGCAAGCCGGCCCGCAAGCCCGAGCGGAAGCCCGAGCGCCGCGGAGGCGCCGCCGAACGACGCAAACCCCATGCGGCTGACCGACGCGTACGCCAGCCAAGGCATCATGGAACCGGCCAACCCGGGGTCAGGCAACCTCGGACGCCTCAACGCCAACAGGGTCGTCGGGCCCGCACATTGGAAGGTCAGCGTCACGCGTGAGCGCGAGTTCGTCTCCTCCGGGTCAGGAGCGTAGCGACCAGGGGATATCTGTCGTACTGGCCGGTGGTGGCACCGCCGGTCACGTCGAACCTGCGATGGCGGTCGCAGATGCCCTGCGTGCGCTCGACCCGCAGGTGCGCATCACCGCGCTCGGCACGCAGCGTGGGCTGGAGACCCGGTTGGTTCCCGCGCGCGGCTACGACCTGCAACTCATCACGCCCGTGCCCCTGCCCCGCAAGCTCTCGGGAGACCTGCTCAAGCTGCCGCTGCGGGTGCGCCGGGCGATCCGCCAGACCCGCTCGGTGCTGACCGAGGTCGACGCCGACGTGGTGGTGGGGTTCGGCGGCTACGTGGCGCTGCCCGCCTACCTCGCGGCGCGGCGCGGGGTGATGCGGCGGGGGCGCGCGGTCCCCGTGGTGGTGCACGAGGCCAACGCGAGCGCCGGGTTGGCGAACCGGGTCGGGGCCCGGTCCGCGCAGCGCGTGCTGTCGGCGGTGCCGGATCCGGGACTGCGCCGCGTCGAGGTGGTCGGCATGCCGGTGCGCCAGACCATCACGTCGCTGGACCGCGCGGCGCTGCGTGCGGCGGCGCGCGCGGAGTTCGGCTTCGCCGAGGACGCCAAGGTGCTGCTGGTGTTCGGTGGCTCGCAGGGCGCCCAGTCGATCAACCGGGCCGTCGCCGGGGCAGCGGAAGCCCTTGCCGCCGCCGGTGTTTCGGTGCTGCACGCACACGGTCCGAAGAACACGCTCGAGCTGCCGCAGCAGGCATCGGACGCCGCGCCGTACGTCGCGGTGCCGTATCTGGATCGCATGGATCTCGCTTACGCCGCAGCCGATCTGGCGATCTGCCGGTCCGGCGCGATGACCGTGGCCGAGGTGACGGCGGTCGGACTGCCCGCGGTGTACGTGCCACTGCCCATCGGCAACGGCGAGCAGCGGCTCAACGCCCTGCCCGTGGTGGCTGCCGGCGGTGGGGTGCTGATCGATGACGCCGATCTCAGCGCCGAGTTCGTCGCCGACACCGTGACGGGTCTGCTCACCGACGATGCCCGGTTGGCCGACATGACCGCGGCGGCCGCCCTCTCGGGCCACCGCGATGCCGCCGAGCAGGTGGCCAAGGTGGCCCTGGATGTGGCGCGGGCCGGACGAAAGAAGTTGCGGTGAACGGTAATTCGCTACCCGAGGAACTGCAGCGCGTGCACATGGTCGGCATCGGCGGGGCCGGGATGTCGGGTGTGGCCCGGATCCTGCTCGACCGTGGCGGTCAGGTGTCGGGTTCGGACGCCAAGGAATCGCGCGGCGTGGTGGCGCTGCGGGCCCGCGGCGCCGAGATCCGGATCGGGCACGACGCGTCGTCGCTCGACCTGCTGCCCGGTGGGCCGACCGCGGTGGTCACCACGCACGCCGCGATCCCGAAGACCAACCCCGAACTGGTCGAGGCACGTCGGCGCGGGATCCCGGTGATCCTGCGGCCCGTGGTGCTGGCCAAGCTCATGGCGGGTTACACCACGGTGATGGTGACCGGAACCCACGGCAAGACCACGACCACGTCGATGATCATCGTGGCGTTGCAGCACAGCGGTTTCGACCCGTCGTTCGCGGTCGGCGGCGAGCTGGGGGAGGCCGGCACCAACGCGCACCACGGCAGTGGCCGGTGCTTCGTGGCCGAGGCCGACGAGAGTGACGGCTCGTTGTTGGAGTACACGCCCGACGTCGCGGTGGTGACCAACATCGAGGCCGACCATCTGGATTACTTCGGCAGCGAGCAGGCCTACACCGCGGTGTTCGACTCGTTCGTCGAGCGTATTGCGCCGGGCGGGGCGCTCGTGGTGTGCACCGACGATCCCGGTGCGGCCGCGCTGGCCGACCGCACCGAGGCGCTGGGCATCCGGGTGCTGCGATATGGCAGCACGGGCACCGACCTGGCAGGCACGTTGGTGAGCTGGGATCAGCAGGGCACGGGCGCGGTCGCGCACATCCAGCTGGCCGCAGAGCCGCATCCGCGCGCGATCCGCTTGGCGGTGCCGGGGCGGCACATGGCGCTCAATGCGCTGGCGGCCGTGTTGGCCGCAGTGCAGGTGGGTGCGTCCGCCGAAGCGGTACTCGACGGGTTGGCCGGGTTCGAGGGCGTGCGTAGGCGTTTCGAGTTGGTCGGCACGACCGACGGCGTGCGGGTGTTCGACGACTACGCGCACCACCCGACCGAGGTGCGCGCCACCCTGGAGGCCGCGCGGACGGTTGCGGACCAGACCGGTGGCCGCTCGATCGTGGTGTTCCAACCGCATCTGTATTCGCGGACAAAGACTTTCGCGCGCGAGTTCGGTGCGGCGCTGAGTTTGGCCGATCAGGTGTTCGTGCTGGATGTCTATGGTGCGCGTGAACAGCCGATCGGTGGGGTCAGCGGCGCCACGGTGGCCGATCATGTCACCGCGGAGGTCACCTACGTGCCGGACTTCTCGGCCGTGGCCTACCGGGTGGCCGCCGCGGCCCGCCCCGGGGACGTGGTGCTCACCATGGGCGCGGGCGACGTGACCATGCTGGGCGCCGAGATCCTCACCGAGCTGCAGATCAAGGCGAATCGCAACGCGCCGAGACGGTCGGACGCGGGTCCGTCGTGACCGGGCCGGATCCTGACGGCGGCCCCGAGGGTACCGCTGCCGAATCCGGCCAGACCGAGCCAACGGCGGAACCCACCGAGTCGACCGAGACCACGCCCGGCGGTCCGCCGGCACTGGCGGCCGCGTCGGCGGACTACGAGGGGCCGCGCCGGCGCGCGCGGCGCGAGCGCGAGGAGCGGCGGGCTGCGCGCGACCGGGCCATGGCGATCGAGCAGGCCCGCCGAGAGGCCAAGCGCCGCGTCGTGGGCGGTGCCGCGGAGTCGTCGAAACCTGTTGCGTCCGGCGCTCTTCGGGGCGTCAAGGTGCTGGTGTGGACCGCGCTGGCCAGCGTGCTAGCGGTGGCGCTGGGCCTAGTGCTGTACTTCACCCCGATCATGTCCGCGCGCAACGTCGTGGTCAGCGGGTTGGCCGTGGTCACGCAGGAGGAGGTGCTGGCCACGGCCGCCGTGCCGCGCGGAACTCCGCTGCTGCAGATCAACACCGACACGGTCGCCGAGCGGGTGGCGACCATCCGCCGCATCGCCAGCGCGCGCGTGCAGCGCGAGTACCCGTCGACGCTGCGGATCACGGTGATCGAACGGGTTCCGGTGGTGGTCAAGGACTATCCGGACGGGCCGCACCTGTTCGACAAGGACGGTGTCGATTTCGCGACCGCGCCACCACCGCCGTCGCTGCCGTATCTGGACGCCGACAACCCGAGCCCGAGCGATCCCGCGACGCGGGCCGCGCTCGACGTGATGCAGGCGCTGCCGCCCGACGTCGTCGTGCAGGTAGGCCGGATCGCGGCGCCCTCGGTCGCGTCGATCACGTTGACGCTCACCGACGGTCGGGTCGTGGTGTGGGGGACCACCGACCACACCGACGAGAAGGCGATGAAGCTCGCGGCGCTGTTGACCCAGCCCGGGCACACCTACGACGTCTCGAGCCCGGACCTGCCGACGGTCAAGTGACCCCTTCGGGTGATCCAGGTCAACAAATTGCCCGCCGGCTTGTCGGCGCGCCTGCCGCGATACCTCGGGTTGTCGCCCTACCGTTCTGTTTGCGCGGAACTACTTGACATAACTCTAAGCCTATGGTTGAGGTTGAGGGTTTGCCGGGAACCAGTTCGGTGCCACGAACACCCAACCAGGGAGGAAGACGATCCATGACCCCCCCGCATAACTACCTGGCAGTGATCAAGGTGGTTGGTATCGGCGGTGGCGGCGTCAACGCCGTCAACCGGATGATCGAGCAAGGCCTCAAAGGCGTCGAGTTCATCGCGATCAACACCGACGCGCAGGCGTTGTTGATGAGCGATGCCGACGTCAAGCTCGACGTCGGCCGTGACTCCACCCGTGGTCTGGGTGCCGGCGCCGATCCCGAAGTGGGCCGCAAGGCGGCCGAGGACGCCAAGGACGACATCGAGGAACTGCTGCGCGGCGCCGACATGGTGTTCGTCACCGCGGGTGAGGGCGGCGGCACCGGAACCGGTGGGGCGCCGGTCGTGGCGACCATCGCGCGCAAGCTCGGTGCGCTGACCGTCGGCGTAGTGACCCGGCCGTTCTCGTTCGAGGGCAAGCGGCGCAGCAATCAGGCCGAGGCGGGTATCACGGCGCTGCGCGAGAGCTGCGACACACTGATCGTGATCCCCAACGACCGGCTGCTGCAGATGGGCGACGCCGCGGTGTCGCTCATGGACGCGTTCCGCAGCGCCGACGAGGTGCTGCTCAACGGCGTGCAGGGCATCACGGACCTGATCACCACACCGGGCCTGATCAACGTGGACTTCGCCGACGTCAAGGGCGTGATGAGCGGGGCCGGTACAGCTCTGATGGGCATCGGTTCGGCACGTGGTGACGGCCGCGCGCTCAAGGCCGCCGAGATCGCGATCAACTCGCCGCTGCTGGAGGCTTCGATGGAGGGCGCGCAGGGCGTGCTGCTGTCGGTCGCGGGCGGCAGCGACCTGGGCCTGTTCGAGATCAACGAGGCGGCATCGCTCGTGCAGGATGCCGCGCATCCCGAGGCCAACATCATCTTCGGCACCGTGATCGACGACTCGCTGGGCGACGAGGTGCGCGTGACCGTGATCGCGGCAGGCTTCGAAACCACCGGGCCGAGCCGCAAACCCGTGGTCGGCCCGGGGCAGGCCCCGACGCAGCCGATCGCCTCGGCGCGTGCGGGCAAGGTCACCACGTCGTTGTTCGAGCCAACGGACGCGGCCAGTGTGCCCGCCCACACCAACGGCGCGACCGTGAGCATCGGCGGTGACGGCGGTATCGCGGACGACGATGTCGACGTCCCGCCGTTCATGCGGCACTGAGTCGGCTCCGGGTCCGCGGACGCCAGATTCGGATACTGGGATTGTGAGTGTTCGCATACGCCGGGTGACCACCACCCGCACCGGTGGTGTCTCCGCACCGCCGTACAACTCCTTCAACCTCGGCGACCACGTGGGCGACGATCCGGCGGCCGTCGCCGCCAACCGCAAGCGGCTGGCGGCGGCGCTCGGTGTCGACGCGCTCGTGTGGATGAACCAGGTCCACGGGGACCGCGTGGTCAGTGTCGACGGTCCGCTCGACACCGCCGTCGATAATGCCGACGCTTTGGTCACCACGACCCCTGGTTTGGCATTGGCGGTGGTGACCGCCGATTGTGTGCCGGTATTAATGGCCGACGCGCGCGCGGGTGTGGTCGCGGCAGCCCATGCCGGCCGGGTCGGCGCACAAAAAGGCATCGCGGTGCGCACGCTGGAGTCCATGCTGTCGCACGGTGCGCATGTCGAGGACGTCTCGGTGCTGCTCGGCCCGGCGGTGAGCGGCCGCAACTACGAGGTGCCCGCAGCCATGGCCGACGAGGTCGAGGCGGCGCTGCCCGGCAGCCGCACCACGACAGCCAAGGGCACGCCAGGTCTGGACCTGCGGGCCGGAATCGCCCGGCAGTTAACGGCTTTGGGGGTCAAAGCGATCGACATCGATCCGCGGTGCACGGTCGACGACCGCAATTTGTTCAGCCACCGCCGGGATGCCCCGACCGGTCGGCTGGCATCGGTGGTGTGGATGGAATCGGCCGTGCGATGAGCACCTGTCAGTACATGCAGAACGCCGACCGGGTGGGTGAGCTGACCGCCAAGCTTGGGGCGGCGCGAGCCCGGCTGGCGCATGCGGCCGAGGCGGCCGGACGAAATGTCAATGACATCGAATTACTTCCGATAACAAAATTCTTTCCGGCCTCCGATATTTTCATTCTCCATCAATTGGGTTGTCACGCATTCGGTGAATCCCGCGAACAGGAAGCGGCGAATAAAGTCGCGACCGTGCGTGCCGAATTACCCGATGCGACGGTTCGCTGGCACATGGTCGGGCGCATCCAGCGCAACAAGGCCAAGGCTGTTGCGAGTTGGGCGTATGCCGCGCATTCGGTCGACAGTCAGCGGCTGATCACCGCGCTGGACCGGGCCGCGACGGCGGCGCTGGCCGCGGGTACGCGCGCCGAGCCGCTGCGCGTCTACCTTCAGATCAGTCTCGACGGTGACACCGAACGGGGTGGCATCGACGTCGGGTCACCCGATCTGGTCGACGAACTGTGCGCGGCCGCAGACCGGGCCGACGGCCTGACCTTCGTCGGACTCATGGGAATTCCGCCGCTCGAAGTGGATCCCGACGACGCGTTCGCGCGGTTGGCCGCCGAGCGCGACCGGGTGCAGGCCGACTACCCGCAGCGGCTCGAGTTGTCGGCCGGGATGTCCAGCGACCTTGAGATCGCGGTGAAACACGGTTCGACGTGTGTGCGTGTCGGTACCGCGCTAATGGGAAAACGGCCGCTAACGTCTCCCGCAGTAGTCACACCAGTCACATCTTCATCACAGACATCACCACCCCCACGGTCAGCAGAAGGGTCGCCGAGATGAGCACACTGCACAAGGTCAAGGCCTACTTCGGCATGGCGCCGATGGATGACTACGACGACGAGTACTACGAGGACGACGACCGTGGCGCGGCACGCAGCTATGCCCGCAGGCCCCGTGAAGAGCGCTTCGAGGACGACGGCTACGGCTACGAGGGCCGCGAATACGACGAGGGCCCGGCCTACCGCGGTGGCAACTACCCGGGTGGTTTCGCCGACGAGTCGCGGTTCGAGCCCCGGATGCGTGGTCCGCGCGAATTCGACCGTCCCGCACCGCGTCTGGGCACCCTCGCCGGATCCACGCGAGGTGCGCTCGCAATGGACCCGCGCCGCATGGCCGAGCTGTTCGAAGCGGGCAGCCCGCTGTCGAAGATCACCACGCTGCGGCCCAAGGACTACAGCGAGGCGCGCACCATCGGCGAACGCTTCCGCGACGGCACCCCGGTCATCATGGACCTGGTGTCGATGGACAACGCCGACGCGAAGCGGCTCGTCGACTTCGCCGCGGGCCTGGCCTTCGCGCTGCGCGGCTCGTTCGACAAGGTCGCGACCAAGGTGTTCCTGCTCTCACCCGCCGACGTCGACGTCAGCGCCGAGCAGCGGCGACGCATCGCCGAGGCGGGCTTCTACTCCTACCAATAGCGTCGAGTAGCGTTCCGTAGCTCCTAAACCGCCGGTCACCCGGCCCCACCGCGGGGCCGGGTAGGCTGGCGGCGTCGCATTGCGGCTGACATGGTCAGCGCCGGCGACCTGTATCCAATGTCACACACCTGCCTGTAGTGAGGTCGGCTCAGTTGTCGCTGCTCTTCGAGATTCTGTTCTTCGCGCTGTTCATCTTCTGGCTGTTGCTGATCGCGCGGGTCGTGGTCGAGTTCATTCGCTCGTTCAGCCGCGACTGGCATCCCAAGGGACTCACCGTGGTGATCCTTGAGGTCATCATGACGGTGACCGATCCGCCGGTGAAGCTGCTGCGACGGCTCATTCCGCAGCTCACCATAGGTGCGGTGCGGCTGGATCTGTCGATCATGGTGCTGCTGCTCGTGGTGTTCATCGGAATGCAGGTCGCGCTCAACGCCGCCAGCTGAGCAGCGGCTCGCCGGATGCGTCGACCCTGGCCCGATCCGGGTTTGCCGGACTTACCACAATCGCGTAAGAAGATTGAAATTCGCTCTTAAAAATTGGCCTCCACTGCAACCCTCGGGTCTGGTGTGACAGGATGGACGCCAGTTGCGTTCAAACAAGGCTTTACACTTTGAGATCGGTTGACGGTCCAAGACTTCAAGGGGGCAGACAATGCCGCTCACACCGGCGGACGTCCACAACGTCGCGTTCAGCAAGCCGCCCATCGGCAAGCGCGGCTACAACGAAGACGAGGTCGACGCCTTTCTCGATCTGGTTGAGAACGAGCTGACCCGGCTCATCGAGGAGAATGCCGACCTCCGGCAGCGCGTCGCCGAGCTCGACTCCGAGCTCAGCTCGGCCCGGGCAGGGGGAGGCGGTGCGCAGCCGACGCAGTCGATCCCGCTGTACAGCGAGCCCGAGCCCGAGCCGCAGCCGGTGTACGAGCCCCCGGCTCCTGCACCCGCGCCTGCCGCCGCGGCCGCGGCCCCTGCGAGCGAGGACACCGCGGTGCGCGCCGCGCGCGTGCTGAGCCTGGCCCAGGACACCGCCGACCGGCTCACGAGCACGGCCAAGGCGGAGTCGGACAAGCTGCTCGCCGATGCCCGCGCCCAGGCCGACGCCATGGTCAACGATGCGCGCAAGACCGCCGAGACCACGGTGTCGGAGGCACGCCAGCGCGCCGACGCCATGCTGGCCGACGCGCAGACGCGTTCGGAGACCCAGCTGCGCCAGGCGCAGGAGAAGGCCGACGCCCTGCAGGCCGACGCCGAGCGCAAGCACTCCGAGATCATGGGAACCATCAACCAGCAGCGCACCGTGCTCGAGGGCCGGTTGGAGCAGCTGCGGACGTTCGAACGCGAATACCGCACGCGGCTCAAGACCTACCTCGAGTCGCAGCTCGAGGAGCTCGGTCAGCGCGGCTCGGCAGCACCGGTGGATTCCAGCGCCAACAACGATGCAGGTGGGTTCGGCCAGTTCAACCGGGGCAACAACTGACACCGGTTGACACCGCACGCTGGCCTACCACACCTGGGGTTGAACAATGCTGATCATTGCGCTTGTCCTTGCTGTCATCGGCCTCGCCGCGCTGGTGACCGCTGTGGTCACCAGCAATGAGTTGATCGCCTGGGTGTGCATCGGTGCAAGCGTCATCGGCGTGATCCTGTTGATCGTCGACGCGCTGCGGGAACGGTCCCGGGGTGCGTCCGCGGGACAGTCGGCCGCGAGCGTGTCGGACTCGGGAGAAGCCGAGGCCGTGGATTACCCGGACGAGGAAGAACCCGAGGTGCCCGCGGGCGGCGGGGTGTCCGACGACACGGCCGAGATTCCGCGCGAGGACCACGACGACGAGGCGCTCGGCGAAACGACCGCCGACGACACGTCGGACGGCGTCGACGAGAGCGCCGAGGTTTCCGACGATGCCGCCGACGACCAGAAGAACGAGCAGAAGAACTAGTCGACGGTCGGTGTCGCGAGCAGTTCGCGCACTTCGTCGTCGCTGACCTGGTGGAAGTCGGCGAACGCCTGGCCAACCGATTCGAACTCGGGTGGGCTGCTCGCACAGATCACCTCATCGGCCTCCCTGCGCAATTCCCGGCACACCGACGCGGGTCCGACCGGCACGGCCACGACCAGTCGCGCGGCAGTGCGAAGCGCACGCAACGCGGCGATCATGCTCGAGCCGGTCGCGATTCCGTCGTCGACCAGGATGACGGTCCGACCGGTGACGTCGAGCGGCGGCCGGTCACCGCGGTACGCGCGTTCCCGGCGGGCCAGCTCGACCCTTTCCCGTCCGATGGTGTTGTTGACGTCCTGCTCGCTGATGCCCAACCGGCGGACCAGGTCGTCGTTCACCAGCACACCGCCGCCCGAGGCCAGCGCGCCCATGGCCAGTTCCTGCCAGTTCGGCACCCCGAGCTTGCGCACCAGGAACACTTCGAGCGGCGCGTTCAGGAACGATGCCACTTCCCAGCCGACCGGGATTCCGCCGCGTGCAAGCCCGAGCACCAACAGGCCGGGAGTTCCGCGGTAGGACACCAACTTCTGGGCCAGAACCTGGCCGGCCTCGCGGCGGTCCTGGAACACTCCTCCGGCGGCTCGTCGGACGAGTCCGCCCCATCCGCTCATGGTGTGGGTGGTCGCAGTCGGTGAACTTCTGAATTCAGCCTACGTCCGCGGCGGGGGCCTGGGCTACCTGCGCCAGGAACCCGTGCACCAGGCGGCGGATCCGGATGCGCGCGTCCGTGACGAGTTCGGTTGTCCGCATCCGCAATTGGTCATGCGTCCGGCCGATTCCGGCGGCCTCGCCGTCGCGGTCGTCGGCCAGCCACAGCTCCAGCAGCGCGGTGTCCAGCTCCGGGTGGAACTGCAGTGCCAGCGTCCGCCCGAGCACGAAGGCCTGCGACGCCGCGGCGGTCCTGGCGATCTCGGTGGCCCCGGGTGGCACCGTCCACCGGTCGAAGTGCCACTGGAACCAGGGTCCGCCCGGGATCAGGCCGGGTTCATCGCTGGTGACGTCATACCAACCGATCTCCGGGGTGTTCGACCTGCTGACCGAGCCGCCGTAGGCCTGTGCGATCAGCTGGCCGCCGAAGCACACGCCGAGCACTCCCACACCGGTGTCGGCGGCCTGGCGCACCATATTCATCTCGTCGTCCACCCAGGCCGCGCGCAGTGCCTCGTCGTACACGGGCCAGCGCGCACCGAGCGGCACGATCACGTCATAGTCGGCGGGGTCGGGAAACCGCACCGGCATGGCCGGCTGGTCCACCCGGTCGGCCGGAACCACCGTGAAGGTCTCGATGTCGAACCCACAGTCGCTGAACGCCTCACCCAACAAGGCTTCGGTCGCGATCGGATCGTTGTAGATGAACAAGACTCGGGGCGCCACGTCCGCCATTATCTCGTGACCGCCGTGACGGGTGCATAGTCGGGTTGGGTACCAGTGAGGAGGCGATATGGCGGTTCTCTTCACACTGATCGTTGCCGTGACGGTCACGGTGCACTTCACCTTCATCGCCTATGTGGTGCTGGGCGGTTTCCTGGCGTGGCGCCTGCCGCGCACCCTTGTCCTGCACGTGGCCGCGGTCGCGTGGGGTGCGGCCGGGTTGGCATTGGATCTGCCGTGTCCGCTCACCGACGTGGAACGATGGGCGCGGGCCGGCGCGGGGATGGCGCCGTTGCCGCCCGACGGTTTCATCGCCCACTACCTGACCGGGGTCGTGTACCCGGCGAGCTGGGCGACCGCGGTGCAGCTGGCAGTGTTCGCAACCGTGGTGATGTCGTGGGTGGTGGCCGTGCGGCGCCGTCAGCGCGCGGTGCGGTAGCGCCGTTCGGGCCGCCCCGCGCCGTACTGCAGGCGCAGCTCGAGGGCCCCGGTGGCCAGGTAGTGCTCCAGATAGCGGCGTGCGCTGACCCGGGAGATTCCGACCAGGTCGGCGCATTCGGTCGCCGACACCTCCCCGGCGTCGCGGACCGCGTCCAGCACGAGCTTGCCGGTCTCCGCTCCGAGGCCCTTCGGCAACACCTGGGTGGCGGCCGCCGGACCCCCGAACAGGGTGTCGATCAGCGACTGGTCGGCGCCACGCGCCGAGGCCAGTGCGTCGGCGCGCGCCGCGAACGCCGCGAGCTTCGCCCGCAACTGGTCGAATTCGAACGGCTTGATCAGGTAGTCGGCCGCGCCGCCGTCGAGCGCGCCACGCACGGTGTCGATCTCCCGCGCGGCGGTGATCATGATGACGCCGACGGGATGGCCCGCCGACCGCAGCCGTTGCAGCACCTCGAGTCCGGTCATGTCGGGTAGGTAGACATCGAGCAGCACCAGGTCGGGTTTCAGCTCCTCGACCGCGGACAACGCTTCGGTTCCGTTGCGCGCCAAGCCAACCGGGCGAAACCCGTCGACGCGTTCGACGAACCGGCGGTGGATCTCGGCCACCATGAAGTCGTCGTCGACGATGAGCACGTCACGCATGGGCGGCCCGTCTCGCGACGGCGGCCTGCGGTAACCGGACCACGAACATGGCGCCGCCGTCCGGGGCGTCGGTGACCTCGATCGTGCCACCGTGCTGCGCGCTGACCAGCCGCACGAGGGCCAGCCCGATGCCCCGGCCACCCGGCACGTCGGGTTTCGAGGTGACCCCGCGGGAGAAGATCGACTCCCGAAGATGCTCGGGCACACCGGATCCCGAGTCGGACACGGCCAGCTCGAGCCCGGCCGCGTCGGTCACGCGGACCTGCACAAGCGCAGGCTCGGCGCCCACCGACACGTCCACCGCGTTGTCGATCAGATTGCCGAGCAGCGTGATCACGTCGGTGGCGAGCGCCGGGTCCAGCGCCGCGAGGTGGCTGTCGGGCGTGATGGCCAGGGTGACGCCGTTCTCGGCGGCCAGCGAGATCTTGGCGATCAGCAGCGCGGCCACGGCTGGATCGGAAACATGTTGGGTGACAGCGTCGTTGATCTCGGCGCGACGCCGGGTGAGGGTTCCGACCAGATCGTGCACCGCGTCGAACTCGCCGAGCTGGACGAGCCCGGAGATGGTGTGCAACTGGTTGGCGAATTCGTGGGTCTGGGCGCGCAGGGTGTCGGTGACACTGCGGTGCGACGACAACTGTGACTGCAGCGCGGCGAGTTCGGTGCTGTCGCGCATGGTGGTGACGGTACCGATGCGCCTGCCCTGGCTGCTGGCCGCCCTTCGGTTCAGCGCGAGTACCCGGGTTCCGGTCGCGATCACGGCATCGTCCTCGTCGGGACGGCCCTGTTCACCCGACAGCAGGAAGTCGACGACGGCCCGGTCCAGGCCGATGTCGTCGACCCGGCGGCCGATCGCGCCGGCACTGACGCCGAGCAGTTCGGCCGCGCTGTCGTTGAGCACCGTGATGACGCCGTCGGTGCTGACCGCCACCACGCCTTCGCGGATGCTGTGCAGCAACGCTTCCCGATGATCGGCCAGGCTCGCGATCTCGGCGATGTCGAGGCCGCGCGTGTGCCTGTTGATGCGCCGCGACAACAGCCACGACGCCACCAGCCCGAGTACCGCACCCAGTCCGAGATAGATCAACAGCCGTTCGCCGGCACCGCCGAGCAGTTCCCACACCGACGGATACCGTTCGCTGACCGACACGACGGCCAGCACCGCGCCATCGCCGGCGAGCACGGGAACCTGCCCGACGAGGCTGTGCACGCCACCGATGTCGCTGTCGCCGAACCAGGCCCGGCCTTCGTCGACGCGGCTCGGGCCGAGGTCGAGGCGTTGACCGAGCCGGCCGGGGTCAGAGGACACCCGCACCAGGCCGGCCGGATCCGCGATCTCGGCCAGGCCTGCGCCGGACAGCGCCACCGCGCGGTCCACGTCGGGTGCGAGCACCTGCGCCGCGAGCGGGTCGGCGTAGCGGTCGCGCACGATCGGTGTGGACGCCAGGTTCTCCGCGACCGCGATCATGCGCTGGCCGCGGACATCGCGAAACTCACGCGTGGACTGGGCCACCGACACCGCTGCCACGGCGATCAACACCACCGCCACCACCAGCAGTTGGAACACCAGGAAGCGGCCGGCCAGGCTGCGGCTGCGCAGCAGGCGGGCAACGCCGGACGGTGAACTCAATGACCAATACTTCCTTTGCGTTCTCATCGGTGACGTGGCTCACTTCGTGATTCAGTATTGCTGAGCATCACACGTCAGTGTTTTCCGGACTCGGTGATTGGGGACTGCTGTGAAGTTCAGACGATTGTGCGCGGCCGTACTGGTCGCTCTCGTCGCGGCGGCATCGATGACCGCATGCGGGGTGACGCGCGGCGGCGACGAGAGCCGCGGGCTGCACCGGCTGCGCATGATGGTGCCGAACAGCCCGGGCGGTGGCTATGACCTGACCGCGCGAACCGCGGTGAAGATCATGGAAGACACCGACATCACCGGGCGGATCGAGGTGTTCAACGTGATCGGCGCGGGCGGCACGGTCGCCATGGCCCGGTTGATGAACGAGAAGGGCAACGACGACCTCATGATGATGATGGGGCTCGGCGTGGTCGGCGCGGTGTACACCAACGGATCGTCTGCCCGCGCCTCCGATGCCACGGCTCTGGCCAAGATGGTCGAGGAGCAGGAAGGCATTCTGGTTCCCGGTGATTCGCCGTTCCGGACCATCGGAGATCTGGTGGCCGCGTGGAAGGCCGATCCGGCCAAGATCACGATCGGTGGTGGATCGTCGCCCGGCGGCCCCGATCACCTGTTCCCGATGGAGACCGCACGTGCGGTCGGTGTCGACCCGCGCAAGGTCAACTACGTCACCTACGACGGTGGCGGCGATCTGCTGACGGCCTTGCTGGGCAAGAAGATTGCCGCGGGCACGACAGGACTCGGCGAGTTCGTCGACCAGATCGAGGCCGGCCAGGTGCGCGTGCTCGCGGTGTCGGGCAAGGAACGCGTCAAGGGCGTCGACGCGCCGACCCTCACCGAGGCCGGAATCAACCTGACCTTCACCAACTGGCGCGGAATCCTCGCTCCGCCAGGCATTTCCGACGACGCCCGCAAGGCGATGGTGAAGGCGCTCGAGGAGCTGCACGCGACCGATCAGTGGAAGGAGGCCCTGGTCAAGAACGGCTGGAGCGACGCGTTTGTGACCGGGCCCGAGTTCGAACAGTTCCTCACCGACCAGGACAACCGCGTCTCCTCGACGCTGAGCGAATTGGGATTGCTATGAGCGACGAGAAAGCGGTCGGGGAGACCCCGGAGAAGCGGGTGGACAAGGCCCAGTATCTGGTCTGCGTCGTGATGGTGGCCGTCGGTGCGTTCCTGATCTACGACGCGCTGACGCTGACCGCGGGTTTCGCGAAGGTCGACCCCGTGGGGCCCAAGTTCTTCCCGGTGGCCATCGGCGCCGTGCTGATCGTGCTCGCGGTGATCCTCGCGATCGCGATTCCACGCGGATCGGTCGGTGAGGCCGACGCCGGCGAGGACGTCGACCCGAACTCACCGGGGGACTGGCGCACGGTCGGGTTGCTCGTGGGCCTGTTCGTGCTGCTGATCGTGTTGGTCAAGCCGTTGGGCTGGGCCATCGCCGGGGCGCTGTTCTTCGGCGGCGCGGCGACCATCCTCGGCAACCGGCACTACATCCGCAACATCGCGATCGGCGCGGTGCTGTCGGTCCTGACCTTCTACGGCTTCTACTCCGGGCTCGGAATTCCGCTGCCCGCAGGCATTCTGGACGGGATTCTGTAAATGGGAAACTTCGACTGGTTGCTGCAGGGGTTCGCCGAGGCGGCGACTCCGATGAACCTGCTGTACGCCTGCATCGGCGTGCTGCTGGGTACCGCCGTGGGCGTGCTGCCGGGCATCGGCCCGGCCATGACCGTGGCGTTGCTCCTGCCCGTCACCTACAACGTCAGCCCCAGCGCGGCGTTCATCATGTTCGCGGGCATCTTCTACGGCGGCATGTACGGCGGATCGACGACGTCGATCCTGTTGAACACGCCGGGTGAATCGTCGTCGGTCATCACCTCGATCGAGGGCAACAAGATGGCCAAGGCCGGTCGCGCGGCCCAGGCGCTGGCCACGGCGGCCATCGGATCGTTCGTCGCGGGGGCGATCGGCACCGCGCTGCTGGCGGCGTTCGCCCCGCCGATCTCGCGCTTCGCGGTCACGCTCGGTGCCCCGTCCTACCTCGCGATCATGCTGTTCGCCCTGGTCGCCGTGACCGCGGTGCTCGGCGCGTCCAAGCTGCGCGGGGCCATCTCGCTGTTCCTGGGCCTGGCCATCGGCGTCGTCGGCATCGACTTCCTGACCGGTCAGCCGCGGGCGACGTTCGGGTTGCCGCTGCTGTCCGACGGCATCGACATCGTGGTGATCGCGGTGGCGATCTTCGCGCTGGGCGAGGCCCTGTGGGTCGCCGCGCACCTGCGTCGCCGCCCGGCCGACGTGATCCCCGTGGGTAGGCCGTGGATGAGCAAGCAGGACTGGGGACGGTCGTGGAAGCCGTGGCTGCGCGGCACCGCATACGGGTTCCCGTTCGGCGCACTGCCTGCCGGCGGTGCCGAGCTGCCGACGTTCCTGTCCTACATCACCGAGAAGAAGCTCTCCAAGCATCCCGAGGAGTTCGGCAAGGGCGCGATCGAAGGGGTGGCGGGGCCCGAGGCGGCCAACAACGCGTCGGCCGCAGGAACCCTGGTGCCGATGTTGTCGCTGGGGCTGCCCACCAACGCCACCGCGGCGGTCATGCTGACGGCGTTCGTGTCCTACGGGATCCAGCCCGGCCCAACTCTTTTCGAGAAGGAACCGCTGCTGATCTGGACGCTGATCGCGAGCTTGTTCATCGGCAACTTCCTGCTGCTGGTGCTCAACCTGCCGCTGGCGCCGATCTGGGCCCGGCTGCTGCGCACCCCGCGGCCCTACCTGTACGCGGGCATCCTATTCTTCGCGACGCTGGGCGCGCTGGCTGTCAACGTGCAACCGCTGGATCTGGCGCTGCTGTTGGTGTTCGGGTTGCTGGGCCTGATGATGCGCCGATTCGGGTTGCCCGTGCTGCCGTTGATCATCGGCGTGATCCTCGGGCCGCGCATCGAACGGCAACTGCGCCAGAGCCTGCAGCTCGGTGGCGGCGACTGGGGCAGCCTGTTCACCGAGCCGGTCGCGATCGTGACGTATGTGCTCATGGCGATCCTGCTGCTGATGCCGCTGGTGCTCAAGCTCATGCACCGCAGCGAGGAATCCCTGTTGATCGTCGAGGACGACGCGGATCAGAAAGAGAAGGCGGGCAACCTATGATCGTCGTCGGCTACAGCGCGGACATGTTCGGCCAGGCCGCCATCGAGCACGCCATCGCGGAGGCCAAGCTGCGCAACACCAGCCTGCTGGTGATCAACGCGACGTCCGGTGAGTCCTACGTCGACACGAGGTTCGCCCGCTCGGGCGAGGTGCACGACGTCGAGGAACACCTGGCCGAGAGCGGCGTGGCGTTCGAGCTCGAGCAGAAGGTCGGGGTTGACGTGGCCGAGGTGCTGCTCGACGCGATGGACCGGCCCGACGCCGAGTTGCTGGTGATCGGCGTCCGGCATCGCAGCCCGGTCGGCAAGCTGCTGCTCGGCAGCGTTTCCCAGCGGCTGCTGCTCGAGTGCGCGAAGCCGGTTCTGGCGGTCAAACCCCGCGGCTAGTCACGCCGAAACTCACCGCTTGGTCGAGACCGACGTCATGCGGTACAGCGTCGGGTGGTAGAAGTTGCGCGAGTAGTTGGTGAACTCTCGCGAATCGTCGTAGACGCGAAGGTGTTCCGAGAGGATCGGGACGCCGGCCTCGATGCCGAGCAGGGCAGCCTGCTCGGTGGTCGGTAGGCATGCGATGACCTCCTGGCGCACCATCGCCGCGGAATGTCCGATCCGTTCCCAGTATTCATCCATGCTGCGATCGGTGAGCTCGTCCACCCGCGGTTCGGGAAATGCCGCCGGGAAGTAATTCTCCATCACCGCGACGGGAAGGTCGTTGGCCAGCCGAAGCCGGACGATGGTCCGCAGCGGCGTGCCGATGGGGAACCCGGTGAGGTCGGACAGGGCCCGGTCGGCATCGCAGGCATCGACTCGCAGCACGCGTGTGGCCGGCTTTCGATCAGCGGCTGCCAGTTCGGCGTAAAGGCTGCGGATACCCGGTTTGTCGATGCCCGGCGCGGCGGCGATCCGGGTGCCCACGCCTCGGACGCGGACGATCAGGCCCTTGTCGATCAGGTAGTCGATGGCCCGCCGCAGCGTGCCCCGGGCGACGCGGAAATCCTGTACGAGTTGCGGCTCGGCAGGCAGGAAAGAACCCGGTGGGAGGCTGCCGCGTCTGATCCCGCTTTCGATCTGATCGATCACCTGCACGTAGAGGGGGAGCGACACCGACTGGTCGACGGGTACGAAGCCGCTGGTAGCGCTCGGTTCGGCGGCGCTGTGGGTCACCTGGCCATGCTAAGCCAGGACGGGACGCCGGCCGGTGAGGGCGGCCGCTGAATGTTCCGCGGGGTGATGTACATCTCTCTCCAGATGTGTCACTATGACAAGACATCCACTTTTATGGATGTCTTGCGTGCAGAGAGACGAGGACGCCTTCCTTGAGTGTTTTGACTCGGCTGTCGGACAGTCCACCCCGCCGAGGTCTGGGCTACCGGGCACGTGTCGCCCTACGCAACCCGACCACCGCGATCGGCGCGCTGGCGCTGGTGCTGTTCGGTTACCTGATCGCGGTTCCCATCGTGGTGTTGATGGTCGACGGCTTTCGCGTCGAACGTGCGGATGAAGGCATCACGCGCAAGCTCACGGGTGAACCGACCACCTACTACCTGTGGCGCGTGCTGCGCTCGCCGACGGCGGTCGACATCTTCTGGACGCCGCTGTGGAACACCGTGGTGATCGCGTTCTTCTCGGTCCTGCTGGCCTTGGCCGTCGGCGGCGTGGCCGCCTGGTTCATCGCGCGTAGCAACATCTTCGGCAGAAAATGGTTCGCCACCGCGTTGATCGTGCCGTACATGCTGCCGTCGTGGACGTTCGCGCTGGCGTGGACGACGGTGTTCAAGAACCGAACCGCGGGTGGTCAGGCCGGCTGGATGGAGCAGCTCGGTTTCGTGCCACCGGATTGGCTGGCCTACGGACGGCTTCCGATCATCGTCATCTTCACCATGCACTTCTCGCCCTTCGTGATTCTGCTTGTGGGAAATGCGCTCAGGCGCTTCGACTCTCAACTTGAGGAGTCCGCACGGATGCTCGGTGCGAACCGCTTGGCGGTGATGTTCACCATCGTCGTGCCGATGATGCGCCCCGCGCTGATCTCGGCCACCACTCTGATCCTGGCCAAAGTGCTCGGTGAATTCGGTGTCGCCTACATCCTTGGATTGCCCGTGGGGTTCGACGTGCTCGCCACGTCGCTGTACCGCAGCATCGCCTCCGATCAGACGGGTGTCGCGGCGATCCTGGTCGCGGCGATCGTGTTGATCGGCTTGGTGTCGCTGTGGGTGGACGTGCATTTCCTCAACGAGGCCCGACGATTCGTCACGGTCGGCGGCAAAGGTGCGCTGAACAGGACAGCGGACCTGGGTCGGTGGCGAGCCCCGGCCACGATGTGGTGTGTGGCGTTGTTCGGCGTCAGCGTGGCGGTGCCGATCACTGTGCTGTGCCTGTCGACCGTCATGAAGGTGCCCGCGGAGTTCGCGCCACACAACTTCACACTTCAGTACTGGATCGGGCGGGATCTGAACACACCGGCCTTCCCGGACGGCATCCTGGTGAGCCCCAGCGTGTGGAGTGCCGCCTGGAACAGCTTCTGGATCGTCGGCGTCGCATCGGTCTGCGCGGGCATCCTGGGGCTGCTGGTCGGCTACGTCGTGGTCCGGTCGGAATCCCGGCTCCTGTCAACCGTTCTGCGGCAGTTGACCTTTCTGCCCTATCTGGTGCCGGGCATCGCGTTCGCCGTCGCCTACATCACGTTGTTCGCGGTTCCGAGAGGGCCCATACCGGCGTTGTACGGCACGACGACGATCCTGCTGCTGATCTACCTGGCCGATCAGATGCCGTTCGCGTCGCGCGCGGGCATCTCGGCGATGATGCAACTCGGCCGCGACCCGGAGGAATCGGCACAGATCATGGGTGCCGGATGGCTGCGGCGCATGGGCACGGTCGTGGTGCCCATTCAGAAGGGTGCGTTGGCGGCGGGCATCCTGATGCCCTTCATCTCCGGGCTCAAGAGCCTCAGCCTGGTCGTGATCCTGGCCGTCCCCGGTGGCGATGTGTTGACCACGTTGGCAATTCGCCTGGTGGACTTCGGTTACACGCAGTCAGCCAACGGTGTCGTGCTCATCGTCGCGGCGGTGGCATTCCTCGGCACGTATTCGATTCAGAAACTCCTCAAGACGGACCTCGCGAGCGGATTGGAAGGATAGCGATGCCACAGATCAGGCTTCGGGACGTGGAGAAACACTACGGCGGTGATGGACCACAGGCGGTCTCGACGTTGAACCTGACCATCGAAGACGGCGATTTCATGTGCATGCTCGGGCCTTCCGGTTGCGGCAAGACCACCACCCTGCGCATGATCGCCGGGCTCGAACACCCCACGTCCGGGTCGATCTCGGTGGGGGACACCGTGATGGATTCGGTTGCCGAAGGAACGTTTGTGCCTGCCGAGCGCCGCGGCATGGGGCTGGTCTTCCAGACCTACGCGCTGTGGCCGCATCTCACGGTGGAGAAGAACATCGCCTACGGTGTGAGGCTTCGCAAACTGGCGAAGGCGCAACAGCGGACACAGGTCGCGGCGGTGATGAAAACCATGGGCATCGAGCGCTACGGCGACCGCTACCCGTCCCAGCTGTCCGGTGGGCAGCAGCAGCGGGTGGCGTTGGCGCGCATGCTTGCGGTCAACCCCGATGTGATGCTGCTCGACGAGCCGTTGTCCAATCTCGACTCCAGACTGCGTCTCGAGATGCGCGCCGAATTGGGGCGCATCCATCGCGAGTTCGGATCGACAGTCGTCTTCGTCACCCACGATCAATGGGAGGCCATGACCTTGGCCACGAGGATCGCGGTCATGTTCGAGGGCAGGCTGCAGCAGCTCGGTACGCCGACCGACATCTACGATCGGCCGGCCAACCGGTTCGTCGCCGAGTTCCTGGGCAACCCGCCGATGAACATCATCGAACTGGGCACCGAGAGTCCCGACACCGAGGCGCGGCGGGCAGCCGCGTATTACGTCGCAACCGCGTCCGGCGCAACGGACGTGGCGTCGGTCGGGTTCAGGCCGGAGGCCGTGCGGGTACTGGACAGCGCGCCGCTGCGCGCGGGAATCGCGCTGAACGCAGACGTGTCCGCGCTCCTGCCGACGGGCGGCAGCTGGATCATCGAGACCGTTCGCGACGGCCAACGCTTCTTCGCCGTCAGCACGGACAAACCCAATCTCACTGTGGGCCAGCCGGTATGCCTGTTCGCCGACGCGGCAGACACCCATGCCTTCGATCGCGACGGTCGCCGGGTGTATGAACTGGACCACGCACAGACCGAGGTGAGCACACGATGACCGGCTACGGATCCACGCAGTTGATGACGCTCGCGATGTCTGCCGCACGCGACGTCGCGCCCATGCTGCTGGACGGCTTCCGCAGCGATCTCGATATCAGCACCAAAGCCGACTTCCACGATCTGGTCACCGAATACGACAGTGCGGCCGAGCGCCGGATCGCCGAACTGTTACTGGCCGCGAATCCCGAGTCGGCCATCGTCGGCGAAGAGGGCGGGCGCACGGGCGAGGCCCGCCTGACGTGGTATGTCGACCCGATCGACGGGACCGCGAACTTCGCGCGCGGCATCGCTTTCTGGTGTGTGTCGATCGGGGCCACGGTCGACGGCGAGCGGGTTGCGGGCGCGGTGTACGACCCGGTCGCGGACCTGATGTTCCACGCCGATTCCTCGGGGGCCTTCCTCAACGGAAAGCCGTTGCACGCCAGAGGGTTCACCGAACCGTCGCGGTCGACGATGCTGGCCCACTTTCCGATGCCCGCCGACCTCGATGCCGACGAACAGTTCGCCTTGACCGAGTATGCGATGCTGTTGCGTGCCTATTCCGCGGTGCGCAACAAGGGGTCGGGTGCGCTGAGCCTGGTACACGTGGCCGCGGGATGGGGCGACGTGACCCTCAATTTCGGTACCAATGCATGGGACGTGGCAGCGGGTAGCTTCATCCTCGAACAGGCCGGCGGCACCTACCTTGCGTACTCCGACGGATCCCGCGTGCAGGGGCGCGACGCCTTCCTGGCGCCGCACTACCTCGGGCTGGTCCGCGACGCCGATACGACGCTGGTCGAACCGGTGCTGCGTAAGGGTTCGGTGATCCGGGACCAGCATGCACGGCAGGCAGCGCGATGAGCCGGATGACAAGGGGGCTGGCCGGTTTGGGCGTGGTCGCACTGATCAGCGCGTGCGCTCCACCCGGGGTGGACCCGAGCCGAGCCGCGCCGCAGGTGTTGGCAGCTCCAGCGGTGACCCAGACCGACGAGACGCCGGAGGGGTTCGACCTTGCGGCACTCGTCGACGCGGCCCGCAAGGAGTCGGGGATCACGGTCTACGACCAGTCGGGGACGGTGGTCAAGCTCGCCGAGAATTTCGCCAAGAAGTACGGGGTCCGCGCGCGGGGTGTCAAGGTCGAACTGGGCGCCATCCAGAAGGTGGTGCGCGAGTACGAGTCGGACAATGTCGTGGCCGATGTCGTCGTCAACGAGGATCTCGCGAGCTATGCGATCGAATTGCTCGATCAGGGGGTTCTGGTCAATTGGATCCCGGGCGACGTGCGTGATTCCATCGCCGACAATGCGCGGTACCCACTGCTGGTCCATCAGGGCACGTTCGGTTGGGTCTACAACAACGCCGTCTACGACCGGTGTCCGGTGTCCAACATCTGGCAGCTGACCGAACCCGAGTGGGCCGGCCGGGTCGCCATGGCCGACCCCCTGAGCAATTCCAAGTACATGACCTGGTTCAACGAGCTGAGCCTGCGTGACGACCAGGCGTTGCGTGAGCTGTATCACCAGCGGTACGGCGAAGACCTGCACACCGACGAGCCGACCGCGGCCCACGAGTGGGTCAAGCGGTTCGCCCACAATCAGCCCCAGCTGACCAAGACCGACGAAGAGGTGTCCGAGGCGGTGGGAGCGCCCGGGCAGAGCGCTCCCAGCATCGGGCCCGTCTCGATGGCCAAGTTCCGCAACGTCAAGGGCAAGGGATATGCGCTGGCGATCTGTGACGGGCTACGCCCGTGGGCTTTGAAGGCGTTCCCGTCGGCCGTGGCGATCGCCGCGAGGTCGCACAGCCCGAACACCGCCAAGCTCTATGTGCACTATCTGTTGACTGAAGAGGGTTTTGCGCCGCTGGCCGCAGACGGCAAGGTGTCGACCAACAGCATGGTGCCGCTGCCCGACGATCCGTCGAACGTGAGGAGTTTCATCGACCAGACCGAGCCGGTCGACAACAGGTACTTGATCAGCGACTACGAGACCCGCTCGACCTGGGAGGACTTCTGGCGCGTCAGCCGGAGGTGATCTCCCGGCGGGGCTGACCTGCGCAAACCCTCCTCACCGCGGCGTAGGGTGCGCGGTGAGCATCAATTTTCCTCGCGCTAACGCCGCTGGAAATAGTCCGGAACACCGTCCGCCCACGATGGGCGCATGGCGGACGGTGCAACCCCCGGTGCAACCCATCGCACCGCGTGCTCGTACTGCGGTGTCGGTTGCGGCATCGAGGTGGGCACGCGCGTCGAGGACGGCCGCACGGTGATCGCCCGTGTCTCCGGCGACAAGCTGCACCCCACCAATTCCGGCCGGTTGTGCACCAAGGGCGCCACGCACGCCGAACTCATGGCCGCCGCGGACGACCGGCTGCAGTCCGCATTGGTGCGCCCCACGCGCGATGACGAGCTCACCCCCACACCCGTCGACGACGCGGTCGCCGAGGCCGGGCGTCGGTTGCGCGCCATCATCGACGAACACGGGCCCGACTCGGTCGCGCTGTACGTCTCGGGCCAGATGACGCTCGAGGCACAGTATCTCGCGACCAAGCTCGCCAAGGGTTTCCTGCGCACCGTGCACATCGAATCCAACTCGCGGCTGTGCATGGCCAGCGCGGGAACCGGGTTCAAGCAGTCGCTGGGCTCCGACGGACCGCCCGGCTCGTACGACGATTTCGACTGCGCCGACCTGTTTTTCGTCATCGGGTCGAACATGGCCGACTGCCACCCGATCCTGTTCCTGCGGATGGCCGACCGGCTCAAGGCCGGGGCCAAGCTGATCGTCGTCGACCCACGGCGCACCGCGACCGCCGAGAAGGCCGACCTGTTCCTGCAGATCAAGCCGGGCACCGATCTGGCGCTGCTCAACGGTCTGCTGCATCTTCTCGTGGCGGACGGCGCCATCGACCACGAGTTCATCGCCGCGCACACCGAGGGCTGGGACGCGATGGGCGCATTCCTGGCCGACTATCCGCCCGCACGGGTCGCCGAGATCACCGGTATCCCCGAAGCCGACATCCGTACCGCCGCAGCGATGATCGCCGCAGCGGGGGACTGGATGAGCTGCTGGACCATGGGCCTCAACCAGAGTACGCACGGCACCTGGAACACCAACGCGATCTGCAATCTGCATCTGGCGACGGGCGCCATCTGCCGGCCCGGCAGCGGCCCGATGTCGCTGACCGGGCAGCCCAACGCCATGGGCGGGCGCGAAATGGGTTACATGGGGCCCGGATTGCCGGGTCAGCGTGCGGTGGTCTCGGCCGACGACCGGGCCTTCGTGGAGGCCCGGTGGGGACTCGCACCGGGCACCATCCGATCCGACGTCGGGCCGGGCACCGTCGCGATGTTCGAGCAGATGGACGCCGGAGCCATCAAGGCGTGCTGGATCATCTGCACCAATCCGGTTGCCAGCGTGGCCAACCGCAAGACCGTCATCAACGGCCTTGAGGCCGCCGAGCTCGTCATCACGCAGGACGCGTACCGCACCACGGCCACCAACCACTACGCCGACATCGTGCTGCCTGCCACGCTGTGGGCCGAGTCGGAGGGCGTGATGGTCAA
Organism: Mycolicibacterium mageritense; assembly: GCF_010727475.1. Classification (NCBI taxonomy): domain Bacteria; kingdom Bacillati; phylum Actinomycetota; class Actinomycetes; order Mycobacteriales; family Mycobacteriaceae; genus Mycobacterium; species Mycolicibacterium mageritense. The sequence goes on along the minus strand of NZ_AP022567.1, from coordinate 7,332,056 downwards.
TTCCGAACGCACGCTGACGTTGCTGTCGCCCTCGGTGCCTCCCACGGGGCAGGCCCGCCCGGACTGGCAGCTGATCTGCCAGGTCGCCGCGCACCTGGGGTTCGGGGAGCATTTCACGTACTCGTCGGCCGAGGAGGTCTTCGAGGAGATCCGCGGCTTCGCCAATCCGCGCACCGGATACGACCTGCGCGGCGCGAGCTACGCGCGGCTGCGGCAGAACCCGCTGCAGTGGCCGTGCCCGCCGGCCGGCGCGCCCGGTGCCCACGACGACCGGCACCCCATCCGCTACCTCAACGACGGCGTGAGCCAGGAACTGCTCGTCGACGACGACGGGCACCGGCCCCGGCTGGCGTTCGCCACGCCGTCGCGGCGCGCGGTCTTTCACGCACGACCCCACCTGGACGCCGCCGAGCTGCCCGATGACGACTATCCGTTCGTGCTCAACACCGGACGGCTGCAACACCAGTGGCACACCATGACCAAGACCGGCAAGGTCGACAAGCTCAACAGACTCAACCCGGCACCGTTCATCGAGATCCACCCGGCCGACGCGCTCGCACTCGACATCACGCCGGGCCAACCGGTCGAGCTGACCTCGCGACGCGGTCGGGCCGTGCTGCCCGCCACGGTGACCGACCGGGTCTTACCGGGCAGCTGCTTCGCCCCTTTCCACTGGAACGACGAGCACGGGGAGTACCTGACCATCAACGCCGTGACCAACGACGCCGTCGACCCTGACTCGCTGCAGCCCGAGTTCAAGGCCTGCGCGGTGAGCCTGCGGCCGGCCCGATCGGTCGACGACCCCCAGCAGGCCCACCCGATCGCGGTGGAGCTCGGGGTGGGCCCCACGACGCGGCCGGGCCTGTCCGAGGACGAGAAGGTCTATCTGGCGGGTTTTTTCACCGGTCTGCCCGATGCTCCTGCCGGGGTGCCGGTACTGCCGCGCTCCGCACCCGTGAGTGCGGCGGTGCGGCTGTGGGTCGACGGCATGCTCGCGGGCCGGTACTCGCGGGCGGGTGACACCCTCGCCGCCGAATCGACGAAACCGGCGGGGCGCCTCGTGCTGTGGGCGTCGCAGACCGGAACCGCCGAGGAGTACGCGGCCCAACTGGCCGCGCGGCTCGGCGCCGCGCTGGCCAACATGAACGACGTGGCCCTGGCCGAGCTGTCGGCCGCGCGCGACGTGCTGGTGGTCACCAGCACATTCGGCGACGGCGGCCCGCCCGACAACGGCGCCGATTTCTGGAGCCGGCTGGACGGCCCGGACGCGCCGCAGCTGCACGGCATGCGATACGCGGTGCTCGGCATCGGTGACCGCGCGTACGACAACTTCTGCGGGCACGCCAAGGCCCTCGACCGCAGATTCGCCGACCTGGGCGCCACCAAGCTGCTGGAACGCACCGACTGCGAGGCCTACGACGACGAGCCGCTGCGGCAGTGGGCCGACACCGTCGCGGGGCTGCTCACCGGCGAGTCGCCCGCACCGGCCCGCTCCGGCGGTGCTCGTACCGCGATCCGCACCGAGCCCGACGAATTCACCAGGGCCAAGCCGATTCTGGCCCGGTTGGCCCGCAACGAGATCCTCACCGCACCGGCCGCGGCCAAGGAGGTGCGCCAGTTCGGGTTCGACATCTCCGACTACGACGTCGAGTACGCGGCGGGCGACTCGCTCGGCGTCTACTCGAGCAACGACCCGGCCGTGGTGGATGCCTGGCTCGCCGCGACCGCGCTGAGCCCCGACGCGGTCGTCGAGGTCGACGGCACCGAACAATCCCTGCGCGATGCCCTCATTTCGTCGTACGACATCTGCCGCGTGACACCGAACCTGCTGCGCTTCGTCGCGGAATCGGTATCCGACCGAACGGCCGCAAGGATGCTCGGAAGCGCGGGGCACCGGCGGGACAACTGGTTGCGCAACCGCAACGGGCTGGACCTCGTCACCGAATTCGCGGTGCGCGCTGAACCCGAACGGTGGCAGGAAGTCCTGGTGCGGTTGACGCCACGGAACTACTCGATCTCGTCGAGCCCGCTGGTCAGCCCGCACGAGGTGCAGCTGACCGTGTCGGTCGTCAGGTACCGCGGCGCCAACGGCGCCGCCAGGGGCGGTGTGTGCTCGACGTTCCTCGCCGACCGCGCGCAGGCGGCACCGGTGTTCCTGCAACGCTCACCGCATTTCCGGCCGCCTCAGGAGGCCTCGACCCCGATGATCATGGTGGGTCCGGGCACCGGTGTCGCGCCGTTCCGCGGGTTCCTGCAGGAGCGTCGCGCGCTCGGGCACAGCGGGCGCAACTGGTTGTTCTTCGGGGACCGGCATCGCGACGAGAACTTCTACTACCGTGAGGATCTCGAAGACATGGTGCGTGACGGATTCCTGAACCGGCTCGATCTGGCGTTCTCCCGGGATCAGGCGAAACGCGTGTATGTCCAGCACAAGTTGCTCGACTACGGCGCGGACGTGTGGCGCTGGCTCGAGGATGGCGCGCACTTCTACGTGTGCGGCGACGCGGCCCGGATGGCCAAGGATGTCGACGCCGCGTTGACCGCCGTCATCCGCACCCACGGCGGCATGTCGGAGGAAGCCGCACACGACTACAAGCGTGAGCTGGTCGCCGAGAAGCGCTACGTGCGCGACGTGTACTGAGCACGCCGCGTGGGGTGGTGCGGGCCGAACACAGGTAGTCCACCACTCGTGCGTCCCGGCATGCCCGACCGTAGGTTTCGCAGTATCGGCACCACATTCGGTGCCACCCCGACCTCACGGTGAGGAGTAACGGACATGAGCACATCGGTTACCGGGGAGTTGCACACCGCCACACCCGCGGCCGCGGGCCGGTCGGGCACGCCGCACCGGACCATCGGCGATCGCAGGCTTGAGCTCACCGCGTGGCTCGCGCACCATCCGGTGCCGCACCCGCACCTGCCGCACCTTCCGCACCTGCACCTGCCGCACCTGCATGTGCCACATCCGCACCTGCCGGCGCCGCACCCGCACTACGACAACAACAGCGACTACCTGGAGTCGTCGCGGATGGCCCGCGAAATGGGGCGGTTGTGAACGGCTGGCCGGCGGTGCTGTCACTGTCCTTGGCGGTCGTGACCGGGCTCGGGGTGTACGACCTGCAGCGCTGGCTCGAACGCTGGGATCACGACCGGCACCGGTCGGACTAGGACACCATCCGCACCCTTCTCCCGAAAGCAGCGACGCCATGCGAATCACCGTCAAACCGTTCCGTCCGCACAGCTGCGCAGCGGAGTTGTGCCCGGTGCCCCCGTCGCCCCAGGCGCTCGCGCATCTGTACGCCAGGTTCCTGGAACTCAAAGCGGCCAAACGGCTTCCGGACACCCTGACGTTCGAGCAGTACTTCTCGGTGTGGCGGTCCACCCGGCGCGGGGAAAGCCAGCTCGGGCTCGACGACGGTGCTGTGCGGCCAGGGCCCGCGACCGAGAAGGAGCTCATCGACCGGCCCACCCGGACCCTGCGGGGGATCGTGCGGACCGTCGTGCTGCTGGTCGATTTTCCCGACCATGAACACAACCCGGATCACAACACCGGCTACTTCCAGCAGATGCTGTTCAGCGACAACACCTTTCCGACGGGCAGCATGCGGGACTACTACCGCCGCGTGAGCGCGTACGATGCCGACGCGGAAAACGGCATCGACGTGCAGGGCGAGGTGTACGGATGGTTCCGGTTGCCGCAGCCCATGAGTTTCTACGTCGACGGCAACTCCGGGATGAACGACAACTTCCCGCGCAATTCGCAAGGTATGGCCCGCGATGCGGTGCTGGCCGCGCTCGCCGAGGGCGTGGATCTCACACCGTATGACGCGCTCGGCGAGAACCTGGTGACGGCCCTCATCATCATCCATGCCGGGCACGGCGCCGAACAGACCACCAAGCGCACCGACCTGTGGAGCCTCAAGTGGGTCATTCCCGGCGAGCTGCCGGTGGCCGAGAACCTCTCGGTGCAAACGTTTCTCACGGTGCCCGAAGACTGCACCATGGGCGTGTGCGCGCACGAGTGGGGCCACCTGGCCGCGCGCTGGGCCGACTACTACGACACCGGGCAGGTCGCCCGGTCGAGGTCCAACGGCCTCGGCGGCTATTGCCTGATGGCCGCGGGCAGTTGGGGCCAGGGCGGCCTGACGCCGACGTTCCCCAACGGGATGGTGCGGCTGTTCCACGGCTGGATCGAACCGGTCGAGATCACCGAGTCCGTCGGCAACGTGGTCCTCAGCCCGGCCGCGGAGGGCGGCACCGTCGCCTTCATCCGCAACCCGGCAACGATGACCGAAAGCCAGTACATCATCGTCGAATACCGGCGGCGCAGGGGACAGGACGCGTTCCTGCCCGACGAGGGCATCGCGGTGTACGTCGTCGACGAGAGCATCGACAACGTCAACGACGAGCACGGGCTGGCCATCGAACTGATGCAGGCCGACGGCAGGCGGGATCTGGCCAAGGTGTTCTCGCGGGGCAACGGCGGCGACGCCGACGACCTCTATCCGTTCGGGCGCAAACGCCGCATCGGCAAGACCACCCAACCGGCGCTCAATCTGCCCGACGGGACGTGGTCCGGGGTGACCATCGTCGTGTCGGGCACACCGGGGGACACCCAGATGAAGATCAAGGTCACCATCGAGGGGCAACCGCGGACCCACGTGGTCGGTCAGATGGCAGGCGGGCCGAGCCTCGCGCCGCAGCCGAGTCTCGTGCGAGCCTCGTAAGAGTGTCCGCCGGGGGTTGTCCGTCTACGACACGGATCGCGTTCCTGCCATTGAGGAGGTGAACGCATCGCACCCCGGCGCCGGATGCCTGTGACAGGGCGACCTTGGACGTCGACGGAACTCACTGTGGCCTCCGCCGTCCTCGGCGAAGGGTGCGGCGTTAAGCGTGAATTCGTGCGCGGCCTGGCTGCTGGCGGCGCGGCTGCCGGGTTAGTAGCGCTATGAGGCAGCCGGCGGCGAGTATGCCGACGGTGGCGGCGAAGCCGATGCCGGCGCTGCGTAGTCCCCAGTGGTCGGCGAACAGGCCTTCGCCGATGACGGGTAGGGAGATGGCGATATAGGCCACCACGAACAGTGCTGAGCTGACTTCGGCTCTCCGATCGGCTGGCGTGGCTTCGGTGACGGCAGCCAGACCGCGGCTGAAGCTGATGCCTTGTCCCGCACCGGAAATGATGGCTGCGACGACGAGTCCGGCGAGTGAAGTGGTAACCAGTGCCGCCGTCAAGGCGATCATGCCAATCACCAGAGTTGCGCAGCCCAATGCCATCGCGCGTTGGGGCCGTATCCGGTTAGCCGCTACCTGGGCCACTGCTGAGGCCAGGAAGGCGCAGCTGGCGACCACCCCGGCTGCGGCGTGGTTGTCGATGCCGATCATGGTGGAAAGGAATGACGGTGCCAGCGCGGCGAACAGCCCCATGCACGCAAATCCCGCGAACGTCCCGATCGCCGCGAGGGCGAACGTGGCACGCACTTGGACAGGAAGTCGCAGCAGCTGCATCCCGAGATGTCCTGTTTTGGATGATGTTTCGGGCACGCCGATGATGGCAAGGCCGGCCGCCACCGCTAACAGGATGTGCATCACGAAGGCCAGGCGCAGCGGTGCGGGGCAGTACTGCACGAGAACACCTGCCAGCAGGGGCCCGGCGCCCAGCCCACCCATGTTGGCGATGGTCGCGGTCGCGGCGGCCCGAGTGCGCCATTTCGGCGGTGCGGCTTCGATGATCGCTGCGGTGGCAGTGCCGGTGAAGACACCTGCCGACAGCCCGGACAGCACGCGTGCCGCCACCAGAGCCAGGACGGTGTCGGCGAGCAGGAACATCGCGCCACTGGCCACTGCGGCGACGACGCCGCCCAGCAGAACCAGGCGTCGACCGATCGCGTCGGACCAGCGTCCGAAAATCACCAGCGCCGCCAATACCCCACCGGCATAAGCCGCGTAGATCATCGTGGTGGTGAGGACGGTGAAACCCATCGTCGTGGCGTAGAGCGCATACATCGGGGTGGGCAGCGTGGTGCCGGCCATGATGACAGCGAACGCGTACGCCAGCATCACCGTGGCCACGCCGCCACTGCGCCTCGGGTTTTGACCCTGCGACGTAAGCGCCTCGGCGCCTGCAATCATGACCGCTTCGATGGCGCTGATGTCACGATGTGCGGCGTCATGGATTGCGCAGCGGCGCTGGTTGTTTCGGCGATGTTGTGGATGGCGATGTGGCCGATGTAGCCGTCCGGCCGAATCAGCAACAACGTGTCTCGGGACAACCCGTAGATCTCGGCGAATTGTCCGGTCGGGTCGGTGAGGACACGACCGGGTATGTCGCCCTTGCTATCGGTGTCGATGATAATGCGGTTGAGTTGCGCGCCGTCGGCGGGCCAGTCGAGTTTCGCCAACGCGTCGGCGGCATACGCGCCGTAGGCAATGGCTGTGAAGTGAGGACCGCGATACGCATCGAACAGTCGCACGCGACCTCCGTCAGCGTCGACGACATCAGCATTCGGCGCACGATCACCGCCGCGTAGCGCCGCGGTGCGGTCGGCAGCCAGGGGCGCCAGTGGGCCGCCGTGATAGGTCAGGCCTAGTTGCTTCTCGTCCTTACCGCGTCGGATGCTCGACGGGTCGAACTTTCCGATCCCTTCGTACTTCTTGGTCGATAGCCCGAGCACGCCTGCGGCGATCGGTTGCCGTTCCTGTTCATAGGTGTCGAGGAGTCGATCGTCGGCTCCTGCCAGGACTTGGCCGAGTTTCCAGCCCAGGTTGTAGGCGTCACCGATGCCGGTGTTGAGGCCCTGGGCGCCTGCGGGTGTGTGGACGTGGGCGGCGTCCCCGGCCAGCAGGACGCGGCCGCGGCGGTAGTTCTGGGCCAGTCGGATGTTCGGGCGAAAAACGGACTGCCACCGAATGTCATGCAGTGTGAGCCGTTTGTCGTGGGTGTGGGCTTGGATGCGGGCGTTGATCTGCGCGAGGTCTTGCGGCGGTTGTTCGTCGGGTGAAAGGCGGATCATCCACTGGAATGTGTCGCTGTATGGCAGCGGGCAAGCGCCGACGAAGCGTCCTTTTAGCCCGGGCCACACGTGCCAGTACTTGCGGGACAATCCACCCGAGACGGCGGCGTCGACGATGAGGATGCGGTCCGCTTCGTCGGTTGAGCCGCTGAACTCGACGCCGAGGATCTTGCGGACTCGGCTGGCGCCGCCGTCGGCGCCGACAAGGTAGCGCGCGCTGATGTCCTCGGCGCCGTCGGAGGTTGCGACGTGCGCGGTGACATGAGTGTCGTGGTCGGTGAGCTCCATCAGCTCGGTGCCGAATTCGACATGGCCGCCTACGGATTCGAACCGGGCGTGCAGCGCACGGTCGGTGCGGTGCTGCGGGATGAGCCAGGTATCGGGGTATGGGACATCGGGGCCGCGCTTTCCCTTGGCCATCATCCGGAATGGGATGGTGATCGGGCCGAGATGGATGCCCATCGGGGGGTACAGGGTGCCCTGGTCGAGGATGTCGGGCAGGGCGCCGAGGTCGTCGAGAACCTCGAGGGTGCGGGGCTGGATGCCTTTGGCGCGGGAACCGTCGAAGGCATGTGGCGCTTTGTCGATGAGGCGTACCGTCACGCCGCGGCGCGCGAGGTCGATCGCGAGCGCGGTGCCGGCGGGCCCCGCGCCGACGATCAAGACGTCGGTGATGCTCGTTGTTGTCATGGGTCAAGCCGATCTGTGGAAGGTGTCATAGAAAGTCGCCAGTTGGTCGGCGACGACGAGGGGACGCTCGAACGGCGCCATGTGGCCGCAGTCGTCGATGACGTGGTATTGGCTGGGCTGGAGCAGTTCGCGGACCTGGTCCAGGCTGCTGATCGGGGTGACGTGGTCCTCACGGCCCCAGATCAGTTGTGTGGGCAGGTGAAGTGTGCCGGTGTGCCGGTAGAGCTCGGCGCGATCGAACAACGGAAAGTGTTGCAGTGTCTGGAAGAAGGCGTAGATCGAACCTTCGTAACGTGAGGCGTCACCGATCATGTCCGCGAGTGCGGCGGCACGGTTGGCGTCTGCCACATTGTGTCCCAGATGCTGTTCGAGGATGCGGCGGCCAAAGTATTTGGCGATCAGGCTGGCCGTGGTGTCGTTGCCCAGCACCAGTTTCTGGGTCACCGGCTGGCGGCTGAGCCCGGCTGGGCCCACCAGGGTCAGGGTGGCGGTGCTGGCGACGTGTTGGCTGACGTATGCCATGGCGATCAGCGCGCCCATCGACGTGCCTACGACGTGGCATGGCGCAGGCACCTGGAGGTGCTCGACGAGCTCGCGCAGTTGGCGGACAAATAGCGCCTCGTCGTAGCGGGCGACTACACGGTCGGAATAGCCGCGCCCGTAGCCGCTGTAGGCCAGGGTCCGGAGCCCGCGAGCGTGCAACTCGACGGCCAGCTCGTCCCAGTAGAACAACGGGATGGTCAGCCCGCCGGCCAGGACGACGACGTCGCCACCGTCAGGCCCGGCCAGTTCGTAATGCGTTACGCCATCGGACAGACGAATGTAGTCACCGCGCAAGGTGCGCCGCGTGGCTTCATCGAGTCGGCGGTCTTCTCCGGCTGAGACGAAGTACTTCATTTGGCGTTCCTCAGCTGGAGGGATTGCAGAAAATCGTTGATTGCGTCGGCCACCCATGCGGGGTCTTCCTCAGGGAGCAGATGCCCGCCATCGGGATGGACTTTCTCGGTGCTGCCGGCGATGTCGCGGATGAAGTGCTGGCCGTCCATGTCTGCGCTGCGCAGCACCAGGGTGGGCACGGTGATGCCGGGAATCTCGGCGCTGCGGTCAGGTTGGTCGGTGGTGAGGAAGTCGACGAACGCCGAGCGGTTGCCTGGCCGGTTCCACAGCCGGTGCGCGCGCTCCACCATAGCGGCGTCGACGATGTCGGAGTTCGGGCCGACGGCTTGGCGCAGGCTGCGCTCGACGGCGCGGCGCGGCATGAACCGTCGCAACAACTGACCGGCAATGGAGTTGCGCGCCAGTGCCATCGCGGCGGGCAGTTCCTTGTCCGGGTATCCGGTCGCGTTGATCAACACCAGCCCGGTGAGCTGCAGGTGCTCGGGGTGATCGAGGGCGAGGTTCCAGACGATGTTGCCGCCCAACGAGTTACCAGCCACCGCGCATTGCTCGACGCCGATGACGTCCAAGAAGCGAGCGAGCGCTGCGGCGTAGGTGGCGACCCTGTAATCGCGGTCGGGGCGCGGCCCCGTCACGCCGAAACCTGGCAGGTCCAGGCGAATCACGTCGAAGGAACCCCACAGTCTTTGCGCGACGGCCTCCACCCCGTGCAGCGAGGATGCGCTGCCGTGCAGCAGCACCACCGTGGGGCCCGTTCCGGAGCGCTTGTAGTGGATGCGCATTCCGTCGACCGCGGCGAACCGCGAGTCCGACTGCACATCGATGTCTCGAAGATTCATAATGGATACAGTGTTGCCGTTATTGCGGCGGTTGTCAAGAGTGGTCATACTGAGCCGCGTGAGTACGTCACCTTCAAGGTCCGAGCTGGCGGAGCAGAGCCCGCGGCGATCCCGGGGTCGTCCGCGGCTGCCGCTGGACCGGATCATCGCGACCGCCACAGCGCTCCTCGACGAAGAAGGCGCCGACGCGCTGTCGATGCGCAACCTGGCCCAGCGGCTGGACTCGGGTACCGCGACGTTGTACCGGCACTTCACCGGACGGGCGGACCTGGTCGCCCAGGTGATTGACAGCGTGTTGGCCGAGGCGCACGTCGACGACGCGACACTGGACGCCATGACATGGCAACAAGCCTGTGAAGCATTGGCGCACAGCCTGTTTGATGTGTTCCGACGCCACCCTCACGTCGCGCCGCTGCTGGTCGAGAAGATCCCGACCGGACCCAATGCGATGGCCCAGCGCGAGCAGACGATCGCACTGCTGCTCAAATCGGGCTTTGCGGCACCGTTGGCCGCGCAGGCATGTGCCACGCTGGCGCGCTACGTGTTGGGATTCGCGACACAGCTGTCCCCGCCTGGCGTCAACGCTGCGGACCGGGACAAGGTCTGGCAGACCCTCGACCCGCAGGCATTTCCCGCCACCGTCAGCGTGGCCGATCACCTACCCGTTCCGCTCGAGCGAGAGTTCGCCTTCGGTCTCGAACTCCTCATCAACGGCTTGAGTCAACTCGCGCCGACGCCCCCCGCACGCAAGAGGCGTTGACACCGGCTCTATTATCGGACACACTGTATCCGTTAATGGGAAGTGGGAGGCGAGCAGTGGCGCGAATATTGCTACGCGGTGCGCAGGTGATCACCATGGCGCCGCATCGTCCCGACACCGAACGCATCGACGTCCTCGTCGAGGACGATCGCATCGCGGCGATGGGCGACCACCTCGATCCGATTGGCGCCGACGTTGTCGACCTTGAGGACCGCATCGTCATCCCCGGGCTCGTCAACGCGCACCTGCACACGTGGCAGACCGCGCTACGGTTCGCCGGCGGAGACTGGTCGCTGTTGGAATACCTGGCCCACACTCACGGCCACGTCGCCCGCAGATACGGCCCCGACGATATGCACATCGGGACAATGGCTGGTGCGCTGAACCAAATCAGCTGCGGTACAACCACTGTGGGCGACTGGTGTCACAACTGCCTGACCCCGGCCCATGCCGACGCCGCTATCGACGCACTGAATATTGCCGGCATCCGTGCGGTCTTCTTTCACGGCACACCTCACGGCGGTCCTACCAAACCCCATGACATGTCCGAAGTCGACCGCCTCCTCTGCGGTCCCATCGCGAGAAACCCTCTACTCACGCTGGGGATGGCAATCAAAGGCCCGCAACTCTCTGCACCTGACGTGGCGATCGCGGACCTGCGAGCCGCCGTCGACCGCGGCCTGATCGCATCGATGCACCAGAGCGCCGGAACGTCAGGACACGGCTGGAATGCCGTCGGCACTGCTGGCCTGTGGGGCCCACACGCCAACATCGTGCACGGCACCGGGCTGACCGACCGATGGGTCAAGAAACTCGCCGACGCCGGAGTCACCTTCACGACCACACCGGAAAACGAACTGGGTCAAGGACATTGCACGGCAATCACCGAAAAACTGCTGGATGCCGGCGGGGCGCCGTCACTCGGCACCGATACTGAAACGGCCGTATCCGGTGAAGTTCTCACCGCTGCCCGTATCACCCTGGCCCACCAACGAGGCCTGGCCCACGAGCAGGAGTTCCACCGCACCGGGCTGAGCGCGCCCAGCGCAGGGCTCAGCAGCAAGCAGGCGCTGTCGTGGGCAACCGTCCACGGTGCGCGCGCGCTCGGCATGGCCGACAAGGTCGGCCACCTCGCCCCCGGCATGCAAGCCGATCTCGTCGTCATCGACGCCCGCGCACTGAACCTGTGGCCGGCCCACGACCCGATCGCCGCGGCGTTGCAGGCGAGCATCGCCAACATCGAAGCGGTCATGATCGGCGGGCACTGGCGCAAACGCCACCACAGCCTGGTCGACACGGATATCGACGAAGTCAAAGACCGTCTGCAGCAGTCCGGCGAACGCTTCGCCCACAAGATCCGCGCGACCGGCCCGCTCGCCCGCACACGACGCCGCGTCGTACGCACGGTCGTGCGCCGGCACCTTCGTCGCCAAATCGGCTCCGGTGACTAGCGACATCGACTCACATCTCCAGCGAGTGACGGCGACTGCCGACTCAATTCGTGTCGCCTCAAGTGTGTGCCCGAGGGGTTGGTTCGTATCGTCGGGTCAAAGGCTTGTCGTCAAATGGTCGAGGTCGGCGGTGCGGATTCCGTTGTAGATGGGCATGCATGGCTCGGGAAAGTCCTGGACGATGTCGGCGCCTCGCTCGGTGAGTTCGTCGAGAAATTTCGGCAGGTGCTGCATGGCTCCGGTGGGTAGGTCGTGAATGACTACGACGCTCCAGTCCTGGTGGGCAATGTCATCGAGGCATCGCTGCACCCACTGGTCGGGCTGGTCCCAGTCGTGCGGCACGCTCGTCCACAGCACACAGGTGTAGTCGTGCCGTTGCAGGTAGTCGATCGCGGCAGGATTAAAGACGCGTCGGCCCAGCACGCCGCCGCCGGCGTAAGGCCGGAACAACTTCACCGGTCGGGCCAAAGTGCCGATGATCTCTTCTGCATCCCCAATCTCTCGGGTGACTAAAGCTAGATCTGTTGGGGCATCGCCGAACTGGATGCTGTGAGTCAAGGTGTGGTTGCCGATCCAGTGACCTTCGGAGGCTGCTCGTTCCGACAGGGCACGCGCACTCGGTTCGGTGAGTTGGCCGGCGATCACGAAGAACGTGGATTTGATGTCCCGCTGACCGAGAATGTCGAGAACCTCGGCGGTCGTTTCGGTAGGGCCGTTGTCGAAGGTGAGGGTGACTTTCATGACGTCTCCCTTGCCGCGACACGCGCCCGCAGGCCCGCGATGAGCATGTCGGCGACAAACTCGGCGTGGTGCTCGATGGCGGCAGGTTCGGTTGGGTCGTCGGGTTCGAGCATGAGGGCAAACGGCACCAGGCTGAACGGCGCCGTGCCCCCGTGGGCGACCAGGAAGTGCAGGCTGCGCACGTCGGCGGCGTTCAATACGTCACTGTCGACGAGCACCTTCAGGGGCTCGGTAAGGCGAGCGTAGAGCGGCTGAACATGAACCTCGTGGAGGTAGGTGAGGCGCGCACTGAGGGTCGCGCCTTCGACGGTGACCAACCGCAGAAGCTCCGGGCGGCGTGCGTGGCTCACCAGGAACCGCACGATGGTCTGACGTGCTGCCTCCATCAGGTCGCGCTCGGCCAACTCTGTGTCGACGGTGATCTGCTCGTGGACTTCACCGAACGCGAAGTCCACCGCGGCGTACCACAGTCCCTCCTTGGACCCGAACCGCTGATGAATCAGATTGTGACTGACGCCCAGTTCACGGTTGAGCGCAGCGACCGACGTCCCCTCAAAGCCCTTCTCAGCGAACATCTTCAATGCCGTGGACAAAATATCCGGCAATGCCGCCGGAGTCTCGGCAGCCGGCGGCCGGCCCTGTCGCTTGGCAGTTGTCATGTCATCCAGCATAACGGCAGATGTTGACGAGCATCAACATCTGACGATAGCCTCGGCTCCATCATGTTGATGATCATCAACAATTTGCGGGAGGATGCAATGGCGCGGAAACCAAGGACACGTTCGTCGGTCCAGGTCTTCAATATCCTGGCCACGCTGGGAGGCGCAGGCCACAATTGGTTCGAGCGGTGGGCGGGTCTCGGGGTTTTCCTGGAGCCTTGGCTGGGCCGGCGGGTGACCAACGTCTTGTGGGCGGCTGCACCACCGCTGCTGTTGCGCAGCGCCGCGCGGGGCCGTTGGCGCGGGGAGGACGCGGCGCTGGCATTTAACGCCGGCATCTCGCTGGCATCGGTGGTCGTGCACTTCATCGATTGGCCCTGGACACGGCGGCTCGGGCTGTTCCCGTGGCTCGACGAGGCCGAAGGCCTACCGCCGGAGTTGGTAGGCCCCTATAACGCTGTGTTGTGGGTCTGGGGCGTGGGGGGTGCCGGCAGCATCCTCTTCGAGACCCGCCGCGCCGACCTGAAATACGCTGTGGTCGGACTCGTCGCCGGTCCGTTGCTGTTGGCATCGGCCCGGCACCATTTCACGTGGGCGCGCGAGCAGGCTGCTGAGGACACCAGCGGCCGGTGGAGTCCGGTGTTCTCGGCCGGTGACTCTGCGGCCACCTCGCCGTCGCGACGGGAGAGCTTGCGCACCGCCCCTAAGGCCGAAACACGTTGACACCAAACGGATAAGACCGCTGTCAGACACTCAGCGAGGAGATGCGAAATGCAACGCGAAGAACACATGATCGGCGACACCTTCGCCTACCGGTATGCCGGACCCGGGGCTGACCATGTCCTGTTGGTACAGCATGGGATCGGAGGTCACGGGGGGATCTACGACAAGTTCGGGGCACACTACGCCGAACGAGGCGCCGAGGTGTGGTGCATGGACGCTCCCGGCCATGGCCGCTCGTGTGTCGATCGTCGTGCCGGCCAATTCACCTTGCAGGAGTGGGTGGACGCCGCGCTGAACGTGACCGAGCACATCGCCACCCACACCGGCTTGCCGGTGTTCATCAAAGGTTCGTCGTTGGGCGCAGCCGCCGCCTACTGTGCCTATGCGGCGTCAGACTCCCACGCCGGCGCCATTTTGATGGGATTCGCCATACCGTCCTCGCCACTGATTCCCGCCGACAACCCCTTTCGCTCCGAGGCGTTCGAGCAGATGACCGCCTTTTTCGGCACGGCTTTGCGATTCGACATCGACCAATACATCAACTTCGACGAGGACTACGGGTTCCGTGGAGCGGGCGTGCAGAAACACAATGACCCGCTCAACACCTGGAGTTATGACCTCGCCGCCTGGGGGTCGATCCTGCGTTATGACCCGGCCGTCGCGCTGGCCGACAACACCAAACCGATCCTGTTCGCCGTCGGGGAGAAGGATCCCATCTTCACCCCTGAGATCGCCAAGATGGTCGCCGATGCCACCGGCGGACCGGTCCAGCTACACATCCATCCTGACGCCGTCCATCAGCTGATGCTCTTCCACACCTGCGGCTATGCCGACGTGGTGCACGGCTGGTGCACCAACCAGCTCAGCTCATCGCACTAGAACCGGACCCCTCTGTCGCCTGCAAAGGAAAGCCATGAAACTCGCCAACCTGGCCGGCCGCGCCGTGTCGATCACCCCGGACGGGATTGTCGATCTCGCCAAAGCGTCCGGAGGGTCACTGCCCAGTCAACCCGACGCGGCGATCGCCAATCTCGATGACTTCCGGACGTTCTACGCGACTGCGCAGCCCGAACCGAACGTCACCCTCACCGAAGCCGACCTGCTCGACGACCTCAGCCTGCTCGGCCCACCGGTGACCGCTCCCCGACAGATCTTCGCCGTCGGGCTCAACTACGCCGACCACAGCACAGAAACCGGCCTTGCCGTTCCCGACCGGCCACTGATCTTCACCAAATTCGCCTCTTCATTGGCCGGCCCGGGCGCAAGCATCCCGCTACCCGCGCCGACCTGCGACTGGGAGGTCGAGCTGGTCACGGTCATCGGCCGCGGTGGCCGCAACATCACGCCAGAGGCCGCGATGAGTCATGTGGCCGGATACTGTGTCGGCCAGGACATCTCGGAGCGGGCTTCCCAGATGGAAGGCACGCCACCGCAATTCAGTCTCGCCAAAAGTCATCGAGGGTTCAGTCCAATCGGCCCGTGGATCACCACCACCGATGAACTCTCCGACCCGAGCGACCTGGCCATCATGACCACGCTCGATGACGAGATCGTCCAGCAGGCCCGCACCAGCGAGATGATCTTCACCGTCGAAGACCTTGTGAGTCACCTGTCCGGCATCTGTGAACTGATGCCCGGTGACCTCATCTTCACCGGCACCCCGTCCGGCGTCGGATACTCACGCACCCCACCGCGTTACCTCACTCCCGGCAGCATCGTGTATTCGGCCATCGAAGGCCTGGGCCGACTTCGCAACCCCTGCACCGCCGCCGGCTGAGGACGCACATATGCGTTTAGCGACGACCATCCTGATGGGGTTACTGGCACTGCTGCTCATCGCCACCGGCACGATGAAACTGCTCAACAACGCCACCGCGCGCGGCAACGCCGATCACCTTGGGATCAGTGCCAATCTGAGCCGCGCGATCGGCCTCGCCGAAATCGCAGGGGCTGCGAATGCTTCTTGATCTTGGCTGGAGCCGCCGAGCTTGCTGAGAGGCCATTAGCGGAGTCGTTCGCTTCCGCAGACCGCACCCCGCCGGTGTTCGACCCGCGACACCCACGCCGTGACGTTGGCGGAGGACTTCAGAAAGAGCTTCCCTTTGGAGGCTGGATGTTTGGAGTTGGGCATGGAGCCCGCGTGTGGCGGGGTGCCGGCACCGAAGGCGTTGCTATGGGCCGTGGCCGAGCTGGTACTGGGCGCGCAGCCGGCGGCTTACACGTATGCCTCGGGATTGGTCTCGGCGAGCATCTTCCACCGGCAGGGCACCCAGGAACATAAGCGGTGGATGCAGCTTGAACCGTCCTGGGTCTGGTGGAGTCCTTGATCGCACCAGGAGGATGTGGTTGTGGCTGCACCGAGGAAGTTTGACCCAGAGACCCGTGAGCGGGCTGTGCGGATGTATCACGACCGGATCGCGCAGACCGGGGATTCGAAGCTGGCTGCGCGTAAGCAGGTCGGGCAGTTGTTGGGGATCAACCAGGACACGCTGCGTGGCTGGGTCGAGAACCGTTACGGAACGATGGACTCGACCACCAGTGCGGCTCCCGATGAGAAGGACGCTGAACTGAAGTCGCTGCGCAAGGAGGTCGCCGAATTGCGGAGGGCCAATGAGATTTTGAAGACGGCGACAGCGTTTTTCGCGGCGGCGGAGGTCGACCGCCGCATTCGGTGGTCGTCGAGTACATCGACGCTCACCGCCACCGGTTCGGGGTCGACCCGATCTGCACCGTGCTCGCCGAGCACGGCCTGCCGATCGCCCCGTCCACCTACTACGCGGGCCTTGTGTCCGGGGTCCGGTCAGCGATGCCGCCTGGGCGGAGGCGCACGCGGCCAACGTCGTGCATCGGCTGTATGTGGCCAACCGGCGGCTCTACGGGGTCCGCAAGATGTGGCATGCGATGAAACACGCCGGTCACGACATGGGCCGCGATCAGGTGGGCCGGTTGATGCGGATCTGCTCCGATCGCGGGGATCGTGCGCGGCACACGGCGCACCGTGACTACCACCGCCGACCCGGGCGCGCCGCGGCACCCGGATCTGATCGACCGTCAATGGGGTGCACCGACCAGACCCGATCAGTTGTGGGTTCCCGACGCTGCAAGGGTTCGTCTATACCGCGTTCTGCGTCGACGTGTTCTCGCGAAGGATCCTGGGCTGGCGGGTGATGCCGACCAAGGCCGCGCCGTTGGTGACCAGCGTTCTCGAGCAGGCCGTGTTCACCCGGCGCAGAACCGATTTCCGTTTCACCACAACAGATTTAGTGCATCACTCCGATGCGGGCAGTCAGTACACCTCACTGGCGTTCACCGACGCCCTGCGCGAGTCGGGCATCGCCGGCTCCATCGGCTCGGTCGGCGACGCCTTGGACAACGCGTTGATGGAATCGGCGATCGGACTCTACAAAACCGAACTGATCAACCGAGAGAAAACCTGGTCCGGCCGCGCGGAGGTCGAACGAGAAACCGCATCGTGGGTGCACTGGTACAACACCAGCCGCCTTCACTCTGCGCTGGGCTACCTCTCGCCGACCACTTACGAAAACCGCTACCGTGACACCGTCACGTCCATACCGGACGTGGCATAACGACGGTCTCCACCCAGACCAGGACGGTTCAGCTGATGGCGTCATGGCAGCCACCTACACCACCTCGGCATCGGAGGCCGCCACGTCGGCGCCCCGGTCCTGATCCTGGTAACCACCACCGTGTCGGTCATCAGCAACACCGGCTACCACCTCATCGCCGGCCACCACATCAACCCAGACCGCAATTACTGGCCCGACCAACAAACCCCGACCAAAGGCCGGGGTGATCTGTAACCAACGACTCGACTCACACTGTGTCCGAGGGGGGACTTGAACCCCCACGCCCGTTAATAGGGCACTAGCACCTCAAGCTAGCGCGTCTGCCATTCCGCCACTCGGACTCGTGGCCAACCCCGCGGGGTTGGGCGCCTAAGGCTATCGGATCAAGTGGCTTTGGCCCAAACCAGGTCGGCCGGACCCGCCGAACCCGCAGGCCCACACAGCTCCGCCGGCAATGGTACGAATGGTGACTGTGACTGTCCCCGCGGCCAGCGCCGACGAGGTTGTGGACCTTGTCAGCGCGCTCATCAGGTTCGACACCTCCAACACCGGCGACCCGGCGACGCTGAAACCCGAAGCCGAATGTGCCCGGTGGGTGGCCGACAAGCTGCAGGAAGTCGGTTACGAGACCGAATACGTCGAGGCGGGGGCTCCCGGCCGCGGCAATGTGTTCGCCCGCCTGGCCGGCGCCGACCCGCGGCGTGGCGCGCTGATGATCCACGGCCACCTCGACGTGGTGCCCGCCGAGCCCGCCGACTGGAGCGTGCACCCGTTCTCGGGCGCGATCGAGGACGGCTACGTGTGGGGCCGCGGCGCGGTCGACATGAAGGACATGGTCGGCATGATGATCGCGGTGGCCCGCCACTTCAAACGTGCGGGCATCGTGCCGCCCCGCGACCTGGTGTTCGCGTTCGTCTCCGACGAGGAGCACGGCGGCACCTACGGCGCCCAGTGGCTCGTGGACAACCGGCCCGACCTGTTCGAGGGCGTCACCGAGGCGATCGGTGAGGTCGGCGGGTTCTCGTTGACCGTGCCGCGCAAGGACGGTGGTGAACGCCGCCTGTATCTGATCGAGACCGCCGAGAAGGGCCTGTCGTGGATGCGACTGACGGCGCGGGGCCGCGCCGGGCACGGGTCGATGGTGCACGACGACAACGCGGTGACGGCCATCGCGGGCGCGGTGGACCGGCTCGGCAGGCACCGGTTCCCGCTGATCCTCAACGACGCGGTCGAGCAGTTCCTGGCCGCGGTGTCCGAGGAGACCGGCTTTTCGTTCGACGTGAATTCACCCGATCTCGACGTGACGATCGAGAAGCTCGGCGGGGTGGCCCGCATCGTGTCGGCCACGCTGCGTGACACGGCCAACCCGACCATGCTCAAGGCCGGATACAAGGCCAACGTGATCCCGGCGACTGCCGAGGCCGTCGTCGACTGCCGGGTGCTGCCGGGCCGCAAGGAGGCCTTCGAACGTGAGATCGACGAGCTGATCGGTCCGGACGTGACGCGCAGCTGGGAGCGCGATCTGCCGTCGTACGAGACGACGTTCGACGGGGATCTGGTCGACGCCATGAACGCGTCGCTGCTCGCGCAGGATCCGCAGGCCCGCATCGTGCCGTACATGCTGTCCGGCGGAACCGATGCGAAGTCCTTCCAACGATTGGGTATTCGGTGTTTCGGGTTCGCACCGCTGCGGCTGCCGCCGGACCTGGATTTCGCGGCGCTGTTCCACGGTGTGGACGAGCGGGTGCCGGTCGACGCCCTGCAGTTCGGGGCCAACGTTCTGGAACACTTCCTGCAAAACTGCTGACCGACGTTTACGAAGGGGATCAGATGACCACATCGCCGTACGACAACCTGCCGAAGCTGCCGAGCTTCACGCTGACCTCCGAATCGGTCACCGATGGCCAGCCGCTCGGCAACGACCAGGTCAGCGGCATCATGGGCGCGGGCGGCTCGGACGTCTCGCCGCAGCTGAGCTGGTCGGGTTTCCCGGCGGAGACCAAGAGCTTCGCGGTCACGGTGTACGACCCAGACGCACCCACCGCGTCCGGCTTCTGGCACTGGGCGGTTGCCGATCTGCCCGCGTCGGTCACCGAGCTCCCCGCGGGCGCGGGTGACGGTAGCGAGTTGCCGGGCGGCGCGGTCACGCTGGCCAACGACGCGAGCCTCAAGCGCTTCATCGGTGCCGCCCCGCCGGCGGGCCACGGCCCGCACCGGTACTACATCGCGGTGCACGCCCTGCCGGTCGAGTCGCTCGGCCTGCCCGACGGCGCCACCCCGGCCTATCTCGGCTTCAACCTGTTCGGCCAGGCCATCGCCCGCGCCGTCATCTACGGCACCTACGAGCAGAAGTAGCCACGAACCTGAGCTTGTGTGCGAGAAATCAGCGGAATCTCGTACACAAGCTCAGGTTGGGCCGCCTCAGCGGGGATTGGCCGAGCCCACCGCGTCGGCCAGAGACGAAAATCCGCCGGCGTGCAGGCGCTGCGCGATGCCGTCGTGAATCTGCTTGGCCCACAGGCCGCCGCCGTAGATGAATCCGGTGTAGCCCTGTAGCAGTGACGCCCCGGCGGTGATCCGCTCCCACGCGTCGTCGGCGGTCTCGATGCCACCGGCACTGATCAGCACAAGCTTGTCGCCCACGCGGCGGTACAGCCGGCGCAGCACCTCAAGCGACCGCCGGGCCACGGGCCGCCCCGACACGCCGCCGGAGCCCAGGTCCGCGACCCCAGGCGTCTGCAGTCCGTCGCGCGAGATCGTGGTGTTGGTGGCGACGATGCCCGCCAGCCCCAATTCGACTGCCAGGTCGGCGATCTCGTCGATGTCCGCGTCGGAGAGGTCGGGTGCGATCTTGACCAGCACCGGCTTGGTGGTCTCGGCTTTGACGGCGGCAAGGATCGGCCGCAGCGAGGACACCGCCTGCAGATCTCGCAGGCCCGGGGTGTTCGGTGAGCTGACGTTGACCACGACGAATGACGCGAGCGCACCGAGCAGCCGCGCGCTGTGCGCGTAGTCGTCGACGGCCTTCTCGGGTGGGGTGACCTTCGACTTGCCGATGTTCACCCCGATCGGCACGTCGGGCGTGTGCTGGGTCAGGCGCTGAGCCAGCGCGCTCGCGCCCTTGTTGTTGAACCCCATGCGGTTCAGCAGGGCGTGGTCGTCCGGCAGCCGGAAAAGCCGCGGTTCCGGGTTGCCCGGCTGGGCTTGCGCCGTGACGGTGCCGACCTCGGCGTAACCGAAGCCCAGCGCGCCCCATGTGTCGAGTCCGCGGCCGTCCTTGTCGAACCCGGCCGCCAAGCCCAGCGGGCCCGGAAACCGCACGCCGAACACCGTGCTGGCGAGCACCGGGTCACTTGGCGCGAGCCGCTTGGCCAGTGCGCGCCGCAGTGCCGCGGGGCCCGTCGCGAGCCGCAGCAGGCCGAAGACCCACACATGGACACGTTCGGCGGGCACCAGGAACAGCACCCGCCGCAGCGCGGCGTACATCACAGCGCCGGCTGGTCCGGCATACCGGAATTGGTCTTCTTGCGGCGCAGCAGCACCCGTCGGCTCCCGTCTGTATAGGCCCGGACCCTGGTCAGCTCCCAGCCCCGGTATTCCGCTTCGATCGACAGCCGGATCGAGGCGCTGACCCTCGTGACATCGGGTGGCAGCCGCAGCGGAATCCAGTCGTATTCGTCGGACGAGTCTTCCGCGACCACTTTGTCCCAGCCCGGTGGCATCCGGCCGCGTTGGATGGCCGTCATGGTTTGCCTGCGTTGGTGATCACCTGCACACCTGCTCCCGAGCCGGACACTACATACAGAGTGCCGGATTTGTCGTCGTAGGCCAGGGAGTTCGGTTGTTGCACGGTTCGATATCGCACCTTCTCGACGGGGATGCCGGTGTCAAGATCGTAACCAATGACCGTGTTCGAAGCCGTCTGTGACACCCAGGCCAGCCGCGACGATCCGGCCAGGCCGTACGGCGCGGCGGGCACGGGATAGCGCTGACGCATGATCAGCGGCCCGGTCCCGAACACTAGCAGCTCGTCGCCGCGGGTGTCGGCCACCAGGACGCGGCCGTGCGGGTCGGTGGCCATGGTGGTGGCCCCCTCGCCGGCCCGCAGCGCGTGTTCGGCCTTGGTGCCGGTTTCGTCGACGGTGGTCACCGAGGTCTGCCCGCGGTCCAGTACGACGGCGGTATTGCCTTGGGTGACAAGCCAATCCACTCGGGCGAACGTCTTCAGCGTGGCGCCCACAGTGCGCTCGGAATTCAAGGTGTACACGGCTCCGTCGGAGCTGCCGAGCACGACGTTGCCGTCGGCGCGCACCGCGATCGCGGTGAAATCGACGTCGGTGGCACCGTCGACGGCGATCTTGGTGGGCTTCGCTGCGGCGTCGGTGAGATCCATCCGGAAGTAGCCGCCGCGGGTGGCCAGCAGCAAAGTGCCGCTGCCGGTGTCGGCGAGCGCGGTGGCCGTGGCTTCGAGCAACGCCGTGCGGGGCGGTTGTGCGCCCGCCATCAGCGTCAGCGTGGACTGGCCCGCCGGGCCGGGCCCGAGTATTGCCAGTGTCGCGGTCGCCGGGTCGAACACCGCGGCCTGTGCATGGCCGCTCAGGGGCCGGACGATGCCGTCCGGTGCGCCGGTCACCGGTGGGGACACGGCGGCTTTGGCGGGTTCGATGGTGGGCGGCGGGGTGTCGGCCGGATTGGACGAGCACCCGGCCAGCAGCAGCAGGGCCAGTGCGGCCAGGCCCATGCGACGGGCCTGACCTGCAAAAATTAGGCGCAACGGATGGCTCTCGATCAGGTTCGGACGGTTGACCAGCCAGTCTAGGCAGGCGCCCCGGCCGGGCATGTGCGGGGATTTGGTCGCGTCTGCCTACGTACTTGCATATGCAAGAGTATGGTGCGAATCATGACCCTCTCCGCAGACCGGGAATTGGGTAGCCGGGAATTTGCTATCGAAGACATTTCCACTGGTGTACACGCCAGCGGATTTGGCCAAGTCGGCGATGGCCGGACATTTTCCTTCCACATCGAGCGACAGCAGCTGCTCGTCGAGGTGTACCGCCCGCGGCTGTCGGGCCCGGTTCCCGGCGAAGAGGACGTGGTGGCCGTCGCCACCCGCAAACTGACCGACATCGACCTCACCGACGAACGGAGCCTGTCCGCCACGGTGCGCGACGCGGTCGCCGACGCGCAGCCCGTACCGCGCACAGCTCGCTGACATTTCCCTCACGGTACGGTCGTCGTCGTGACTGACGTCCCGGCCATGTCGTGGCTGCAAGTGATCGTGCTCTCGATCGTGCAGGGCCTCACCGAGTTTCTCCCGGTGTCGTCCTCCGGGCATCTCGCGATCACCTCGCGGTTGTTCTTCGACGACGACGCGGGTGCCTCGTTCACCGCGGTAACCCAGCTCGGCACCGAACTGGCAGTGCTGGTCTATTTCGCGCGGGACATCTGGCGGATCATCACTGCCTGGTTCAACGGCCTGTTCGTCGCCGCACACCGCAACGCCGATTACCGGCTGGGCTGGTACGTCATCATCGGCAGCATCCCGATCGGGGTTTTCGGTCTGCTGTTCAAGGACGAGATCCGCACCGGTGCACGCAATCTGTGGCTGGTGGCATCGGCGCTCATCGTGTTCTCCGCGGTGATCGCCGCGGCCGAGTACTTCGGTCGCCAGACCCGCGACGTCGAGCGGCTCACGTGGCGCGACAGCGTCGTCGTCGGCCTGGCCCAGTGCCTGGCCCTGGTTCCCGGCGTCTCGCGCTCCGGCGCGACCATCAGCGCGGGTCTGTTCCTCGGCCTGGACCGCGAGCTCGCGGCCCGGTTCGGGTTCCTGCTGGCCATTCCCGCGGTGTTCGCGTCCGGCTTGTTCTCGCTGCCCGACGCGTTCCACCCGGTCGGGGAGGGCATGAGCGCCAGCGGCCCACAGTTGCTGGTCGCCACCGTGATCGCGTTCGTGGTCGGCTTCGCCGCGATCGCGTGGTTCCTGCGATTCCTGGTGTCGCACAGCATGTACTGGTTCGTCGGGTACCGCGTGGTGCTCGGTGTGGTGGTGCTCACGCTGCTGGGCACCGGCGTGATGGCGGCACAATGACCGTCATCCTGCTGCGGCACGGCCGCTCGACCTCCAACACCGCACACACCCTCGCGGGCCGGTCCGAGGGCGTGGATCTCGACGAGCGCGGGCTCGAGCAGGCCTCGGCCGTGGTGGACCGGATCGGCGAGCTGCCCGTGCGCGCGATCGTGCGGTCACCGTTGCTGCGCTGCGAACGCACGGTCGAGCCGCTGGCCGCCGCGCTCGGGCTGCGGCCGATCGTCGAAGACCGCCTGACCGAGGTCGATTACGGCAGCTGGACGGGGCGCAAGATCGCCGATCTGGTCAAAGAACCGCTGTGGAAGGTGGTGCAGGCGCAGCCCGGGGCCGCGGTGTTCCCCGACGGCGAGGGGCTGGCCCAGGTGCAGGCGCGTGCAGTCGCCGCGATCCGCGAGACCGACCGCGCGCTGTCCGAGGAGCATGAGGCCGACGTGCTCTGGGTCGCGTGCACGCACGGCGACGTGATCAAGGCGGTGCTGGCCGACGCCCTCGGTATCCACCTCGACGGCTTCCAGCGCATCACCGCCGACCCGGCGTCGATGAGTGTGATTCGCTACACCGACCTGAGGCCGTTCGTCGTGCACATCAACCACACCGGTCCGCAACTGAGCGCCGGGCTTGCCGCGAAGCCGGCCACCGACGCGGTCGTCGGTGGGTCCACCGACTGACCCGCGGCGCCGCTACCGGTATTTTGGGAGGAGCCATGGCCCGCGCAATTCACGTCTTCCGCACCCCCGACCGCTTCGTGGCCGGGACGGTCGGCCAACCCGGTAACCGGACGTTCTACCTGCAGGCCGTCCACGACAAACGGGTGATCTCCGTCGTCCTGGAGAAGCAGCAGGTTGCGGTGCTCGCCGAACGGATCGCCGCGCTGTTGCTCGAGATCAACCGCCGGTTCGGCACGCCCATCCCGCCCGACACGGGCGAGGTGGCCGACCTGCGGCCGCTCATCACACCGGTGGACGCCGAGTTCCGGGTCGGAACCATGGGGCTGGGCTGGGATTCGGAGGCGCAGACCATCGTGGTCGAGCTGCTCGCGGTTTCCGATGCCGAGTTCGACGCGTCGGTGGTGCTCGACGACGCCGAGGAGGGCCCGGACGCCGTGCGGGTTTTCCTCACCCCCGAGTCGGCCAGGGAATTCGCCACGCGGTCCAACCGGGTGATCTCGGCCGGCCGGCCGCCGTGCCCGCTGTGTGACGAACCGCTGGATCCCGACGGTCACATCTGTGTCCGCACCAACGGCTACCGGCGGGGCGAGGTGGCCGGAGGGGATGATGACGCCGACGGCTAGCGGCCGCGACGGCGAGGTTCTCTCCCACGGTGAGTTGACGGTGATCGGCCGGATCCGTTCGGCCAGCAACGCCACCTTCCTGTGCGAGGCCCAACTCGACGACCGGCAGGTGCATTGTGTGTACAAGCCCGTGCGGGGCGAGGCGCCGCTGTGGGACTTCCCGGACGGCACGCTGGCCGGCCGCGAGCTGAGCGCATACCTGGTCTCTGCCGCGCTCGGCTGGAATGTCGTGCCTCACACCATCATCCGTGACGGCCCCGCCGGACCGGGCATGCTCCAGCTGTGGGTCGACCAACCAGGTGACACCGCCGAGGCGGACGACGTGCCCGATGCCGGCCCGGATCTGGTCGATCTGCTTCCGGCGGGCCACATTCCGCCGGGGTTCCTGCCGATCCTGCAGGCCTACGACTACCGCGGCGACGAAGTGACCCTGGTGCACGCCGACGATCCGCGGCTGTTCCGGCTGGCGGTGTTCGACGTGCTCATCAACAATGCCGACCGCAAGGGCGGCCACGTCCTCTGCGGCGTCGACCACCACGTCTACGGCGTCGACCATGGCGTGAGCCTGCACGTCGAGGACAAGCTGCGTACGGTGCTGTGGGGCTGGGCGGGCAAACCTGTCGACGATGAAACGCTGGCCGATGTCGCGGCGCTGCGTGACGGCTTCGCCGAACTCGACGAGCAGTTGCGCGGGCACATCACGCGGGCCGAGATCGCCGCCTTGCGCGCGAGAATCGTTGCGCTGCTGGACAATCCCGTGATGCCCACGCCGGACCGGCGCAGGCCCATTCCTTGGCCCGCGTTTTAGCGCCTACTGCGGTAACGGCTTGCGCCACTGGGGCAGGCGCACCTCGATGCGTTCGGCGGCCGACCCCGACCAGGTGACCGACAGCCCATGGCCCGTGGCGATTTCGACGACGCGCGTGCCGACCATGACGTCGGTCTGCGCGAGCGCCTCGTCCATCGCGGCTTCGTCGCCTGCGGTCGCGGCGCTGCGGATCGCCTCGGGCAACGCGGGGTGGGGGTTGAACGAGCCGAAGCCCAGGTACACCGCCGGCTCGGGGTAGCCGAGTTCGTACGCGTCCTGTTGATGGAAGTACACGTAGCCGATCTCGCGGATGCCGCCGTCCGCAACCCACGTCGCCTCGCTCGCGATGTCGTGGTAGGCGCAGGTTCCACAGCAGGAGAAGCACATTCGAGCCACGATCGATTCCGATTCCAGTTGCTCGAAGACGCTTTGCAGGCGACCGTAGTCGCCCGTGTCGGGCCACTGGGCCTGCTCGACGAGTCGGTCCTGCCACATCGCGCGGACCAGGGCGGTGACCTCGTCGCGGTGCTCCTCGAGACCCTCGGCATGGTCGAACGCCCAACACGTGACGTCGTCGAGATCCCAGAAGCCTGCCGCCAGGTAGGGCCGCACATATTCGCTCAGGGTGCTTCTGAGGGGCTCCGGCAAACTCATCATTCGAATCTAACGGCGTCCCGAGCCCGGCCCTGGCACCAATTTCCGCCCCGAATCCGGCATCGGGCCAACCCGGCGCTGCTCGGCGATTCGGCGGCACAGATACTTGTTGTATGCACTCGACCGATGCCGACCTGGCTGCCGCCGTGGCCGAGGAGGCCGGAGAGCTGCTCATCGGTGTCCGCGAGGAGATCGGTTTCTACGACCCGTACTACCTCGGCGACGAGGGCGACCGGCGGTCCAACGCCCTGATCCTGGATCGCTTGGCGCAGGCGCGACCGGGCGACGCGGTGCTCAGCGAGGAGGCCGTCGACGACCTCGCGCGCGTCGACGCCGACCGGGTGTGGATCGTCGACCCCGTCGACGGCACCCGGGAGTTCTCACTGCCCGGCCGGGAGGACTGGGCCGTGCACATCGCGCTGTGGCAGCGGCACCGGATCGGCGGGCCCGGCCTCACCGACGCCGTGGTGGCTCTTCCGGCCCGCGGTGAGGTGTACCGCAGCGACACCGTTACCCCACCCGCACCCCGAAGCGACGGTCCGATCCTGATCACCGCGAGCTCCAACCGGCCGCCCGCGGTGCTGTGGCGCATGCGGGAGCGCCTCGACTTCCGGATGGTGCGCATCGGGTCGGCCGGGGCCAAGGCCATGGCGGTGGTGCGCGGCGATGTCGACGCCTACATCCACGCCGGCGGCCAGTGGGAATGGGATTCGGCGGCGCCTGCCGGGGTGGTGCTGGCCGCGGGGCTGCACGCGTCGCGCCTCGACGGCTCCGAGCTCGTGTACAACCGGGCCGACCCGTACCTGCCGGACTTCGTGATGTGCCGCCCCGAACTGGCGCCCGTGCTGCTCGACGCGATCGGTGCGGCCTGATTCCGGTGGATCGGGAATGGATCGGAGTGCATCGTTGTCTGTCTCTTTGAACTGCGTGGTACTGACCGGCGGGAGGCCGATCTGAGCGAGCACCTTAGAGTCGAGACCATGCAAGCATGGCCGGCGCCGACCATCCCGGTACTGCCGGGGCAGGGCCCCCAGTTGCGGCTCTACGACAGCGCCGACCGGCAGATCCGCCCGGTCTCGCCAGGCCCCACCGCCACGATGTACGTGTGCGGTGTCACCCCGTACGACGCGACCCACCTCGGTCACGCCGCCACGTATCTGACGTTCGACCTGGTGCACCGGCTGTGGCTGGACGCCGGGCATCACGTGCACTACGTGCAGAACATCACCGATGTCGACGACCCGCTGTTCGAGCGGGCCGCCCGCGACGGCCTGGACTGGCGCGAGCTGGGGGATCGCGAGACCCAGTTGTTCCGCGAGGACATGACCGCGTTGCGGGTGGTGCCGCCGCGCGACTACGTGGCGGCCACCGAGGCCATCGACGAAGTGGTCGAGATGGTCGAGAAGCTGCTGGCCTCGGGCGCGGCCTACGTCGTGGACGACGCCGAGTATCCCGACGTGTACTACCGGGCCGACGCCACCGTGCAGTTCGGCTACGAATCCGGCTACGACCGCGAAACCATGCTGCGGCTGTTCGGCGAGCGCGGCGGCGACCCTGACCGCGCAGGCAAGGCCGACGAACTCGACGCGTTGCTGTGGCGCGCCGAGCGTCCCGGCGAGCCCAGCTGGCCGTCGCCGTTCGGTCCCGGCCGCCCCGGCTGGCATGTGGAGTGTTCGGCGATCGCGCTGACCCGCATCGGCACCGGCCTGGACATCCAGGGCGGCGGTAGCGACCTCATCTTCCCGCACCACGAGTTCTCGGCCGCCCATGCCGAATCCGCCACGGGGGAGCGGCGATTCGCCCGCCACTACGTGCACGCCGGCATGATCGGCTGGGACGGGCACAAGATGAGCAAGAGCCGCGGCAACCTGGTGCTGGTGTCGCGGCTGCGGGCCGACGGGGTCGATCCTTCGGCGGTGCGGCTCGGCTTGTTCGCCGGCCACTACCGGTCGGACCGGTTCTGGAGCGATCAGGTGCTCGCCGAGGCAGAAGCGCGTTTGGCACGGTGGCGCAGCGCAGCCGCGCTGCCGGCCGGTCCTGATGCGACCGATGTGGTGGCGCGCGTGCGCCAGTACCTCGCGGACGATCTGGACACTCCGAAAGCCCTTGCCGCAGTGGATGGTTGGGTCGAGGATGCGTTGACCTACGGGGGGCACGACGCGGCGGCGCCCCGGACCGTCGCGACCGCTGTCGACGCACTGTTGGGTATAGAACTGGGGTAACCGCGGCGGTAAGTTGACGGCCATGAGCACAGTGAACGGCAAGGTCGTCTTCATCACGGGAGGCGCACGCGGCGTCGGCGAAGAAGTGGCCCGGCGGTTGCGGAAAAAGGGCGCCAAACTGGTGCTCACCGATCTGGACAAGGAACCACTCGCCGCGCTGGCCGCCGAACTGGGCGACGAGCACGTACTGACAGCCGTCGCCGACGTACGCGACCTGCCCGCCATGCAGAAGGCCGCCGATGCGGCGGTCGAGCGGTTCGGCGGCATCGACATCGTGATGGCCAACGCGGGCATCGCGAGCTTCGGCTCCGTCATGCAGGTCGACCCCGAGGCGTTCAAGCGCGTCGTCGACATCAACGTGGTCGGCGTCTTCAACACCGTGCGGGCCACGCTGCCGTCGGTCATCACGCGCCGCGGCTATGTGCTGGTGGTGTCCTCACTTGCGGCGTTCACCTCCGCGCCGGGCCTGGCCGCCTACCACGCGTCCAAGGCCGGGGCCGAGTACTTCGCCAACACGCTGCGCCTGGAGGTCGCCCACCTCGGTGTCGAGGTCGGCTCGGCGCACATGAGCTGGATCGACACGCCGCTGGTGCAGGACGCCAAGGCGGACCTGTCGGCGTTCCGGGAGATGCTCTCCAAACTGCCGCCACCGCTGAACCGGACCACCACCGTTGACGCGTGCGGCGCCGCATTCGTCAAGGGCATCGAGGGCCGCAAGAAGCGCATCTACTGCCCGGAGTGGGTCGGGGTTTTCCGGTGGATCCGGCCGCTGGTGTCCAGCCCGCTCGGCGAGCGGGACATCCGCAGGTTCACCCCCGAGTTGCTGCCCAAACTCGACGCCGAGGCCGCCGCGCTCGGTCGGTCGACCAGCGCGCGCATCGAGGCGCTGGAAGAGAAGTAGCCCGGCGAGAAATACCTCAGCGGCCGCGACGCCGCAGGTAGCGCTCGAATTCGGCCGCCAACGCGTCCCCGTCGATCTTGCCGAGCACTTCGTGCATGTCGACCTCGGCGTCGCCGCGTTCCTCCAGCGACTGCACGTACTCGGCGATCTCGTCGTCCTCGGTGGTCATCTCGGTGACCGCCTGCTCCCATTCCTCGGCCGCGGCGGGCAGGTCGGCGAGCGGCACCTCGACGTCGAGCACGTCCTCGACCCTGCGCAGCAGCGCGACCGTCGCCTTGGGATTGGGCGGCTGCGACACGTAGTGCGGCACGGCCGCCCAGAACGTGACCGCGGGAATCCCGGCCTGCACGCACGCATCCTGGAACACGCCCGCGATGCCGGTCGGGCCTTCGTAGCGCGTCTCCTCAAGCCCGAAGAACTTCGCCGACTCGGAGGAGTAGGCCGCACCCGACACCGGAACGGGGCGGGTGTGCGGGGTGTCGGCCAGCAGCGCCCCCAGGATCACCACCGTCGTCACGTTGAGCTTGTCGGCGATCGCCAGCAGCTCGGCGCAGAAGGTGCGCCACCGCATGTTCGGTTCGACGCCGTGCATGAGCACCACGTCGCGGTTGCTGCCCGGGGGACGGCAGTGCGAGATCCGCATCGACGGCCACACGAGCTCCCGCGTGACGCCGTCGATCTGGCGGATCACGGGCCGGTTCACCTGGTAGTCGTAGTACGCCTCGTCGTCGATCTCGACGATCTGCTCGGCCTCCCAGATCGCATCCAGGTGGTCCAGTGCGTCGCTGGCCGCGTCGCCGGCGTCGTTCCAGCCTTCGAACGCCGCCACCACGATGGCGTCCTGCAATTCCGGCAGGTCGGCGGGTCGGCCGGAGCTGGGATACGGCGAGGTCACATCCTCAGCGTAAGCCTTCTGTGGTGACGATGAGCCTCTTGTGGCCGCGGGTCGTTCCACCGTGCCGGGACGCCGGTGCGAACGCGCAGTTTGATAGACCGACTACCCTGTTGATGTGAATGCCGCTGACCGTTCCGCCTACGACCCGCGCTCGGCGGGCGCAGGCGCCGCCGATACGAAATACGTGCCGCTGCAATCTGGTTAGCCTGATGACGACGACATTGCCGACAAGATCGCGTATCGCCGGGTGGGGCTGGCCGATCGCGGCGACGAGTTGGGCGTCCACACGTCTGTCGGATGACAACGTAGACTCTTCTGGTCGAGAGGCGTTGCAACGGTTCCGGGTTTTTGCCCGTATCCGCCACGCTCGGCAGAGACAAGGACGCCTTCCGTTACGGAAGGAGAGTATGTGAACGCCTCTGAGTCGAATTTCCCGGCGTCGAGTGCCTTCGAGCCGAACATCCGTCCCGACTGCACCGAGGAACTGGCGGCTACTCTCCTGCGGCGCATCATGGTGATCGACGGCGCCATGGGCACGGCGATCCAGCGCGACCGGCCCGACGAGGCCGGCTACCGCGGCGAGCGGTTCAAGGACTGGCCGAGCCCGGTTCAGGGCAACAACGACCTGCTCAACCTGACACAGCCGCAGATCATCGAGGGCATCCACCGCGAGTACCTCGAGGCCGGTGCCGACATCCTGGAGACCAACACGTTCAACGCGAACGCGGTCTCGCTCTCCGACTACGGCATGCAGGAGCTCGGCTACGAGCTGAACTACGCCGGCGCCGCCCTGGCCCGCAAAGCCTGCGACGAGTTCACGAACGCGGACAAGCCCCGCTACGTCGCCGGAGCACTGGGGCCGACGACGCGCACCGCGTCGATCTCGCCGGACGTCAACGATCCGGGTGCTCGCAACGTCTCCTATGACCAGCT
Organism: Mycolicibacterium mageritense; assembly: GCF_010727475.1. Taxonomy (NCBI): domain Bacteria; kingdom Bacillati; phylum Actinomycetota; class Actinomycetes; order Mycobacteriales; family Mycobacteriaceae; genus Mycobacterium; species Mycolicibacterium mageritense. Next base: position 7,300,907 of record NZ_AP022567.1, on the reverse strand, counting down.
GGTGGCCGCGTACCTCGAAGCCGCCAACGGCCTGGTCGACGGTGGCGCCGACATCCTCATCGTCGAGACGATCTTCGACACGCTCAACGCCAAAGCGGCGGTGTTCGCCATGGAGACGCTGTTCGAGGAGCGCGGCCGCCGCTGGCCGGTGATCATCTCGGGCACCATCACCGACGCTTCCGGGCGCACGCTGTCCGGTCAGGTCACCGAGGCGTTCTGGAATTCGATCCGGCACGCCAAGCCGCTCGCGGTGGGCCTCAACTGCGCCCTCGGCGCGCCCGAGATGAGGCCGTACATCGCCGAGATGTCGCGGATCGCCGACACCTTCGTCTCCTGCTACCCGAACGCGGGCCTGCCCAACGCCTTTGGCGAGTACGACGAGACCCCGAAGCGTCAGGCCGGCTATGTCGCCGACTTCGCCCAGGCCGGTCTGGTCAACCTGGTCGGTGGGTGCTGCGGAACGGCGCCGGCGCACATCGCCGAGATCGCCAAGGTGGTCGAGGGCGTGCCGCCGCGCGAGGTGCCGCAGATTCCGGTGGCGACCCGGCTCGCGGGCCTTGAGCCGCTCAACATCACCGAGGACTCGCTGTTCGTCAACATCGGCGAGCGCACCAACATCACCGGTTCCGCCCGGTTCCGCAACCTCATCAAGGCCGAGGACTACGACACCGCGCTGTCGGTTGCCCTGCAGCAGGTGGAGGTCGGTGCGCAGGTCATCGACATCAACATGGACGAGGGCATGATCGACGGCGTCGCCGCGATGGACCGGTTCACCAAGCTGATCGCCGCCGAGCCCGACATCAGCCGCGTGCCGGTGATGATCGACTCCTCCAAGTTCGAGGTCATCGAGGCGGGCCTGAAGAACGTGCAGGGCAAGCCGATCGTCAACTCGATATCGATGAAGGAGGGCGAGGAGAAGTTCGTCCGTGAGGCCAGGCTGTGCCGCAAGTACGGCGCCGCCGTCGTCGTGATGGCCTTCGACGAGCAGGGCCAGGCCGACAACCTGCAGCGCCGCAAGGAGATCTGCGGGCGGGCCTACCGGATCCTGACCGAAGAGGTCGGCTTCCCGGCCGAGGACATCATCTTCGACCCCAACTGCTTCGCGCTGGCGACCGGTATCGAGGAGCACGCAACCTACGGGATCGACTTCATCGACGCCTGCGCGTGGATCAAGGAGAACCTCCCCGGGGTGCACATCTCCGGCGGTATCTCGAATGTGTCGTTCTCGTTCCGCGGCAACAACCCGGTCCGCGAGGCGATCCACGCGGTGTTCCTGTTCCACGCCATCAAGGCCGGTCTGGACATGGGCATCGTCAACGCCGGCGCACTGGTGCCCTACGACTCGATCGACCCCGAACTGCGGGATCGCATCGAGGATGTGGTCCTGAACCGGCGCGAGGACGCCGCCGAGCGGCTGCTGGAGATCGCCGAGAGGTTCAACAAGGCCTCAGGCAAGGAAGAGGACCAGGGGGCAGCCGAGTGGCGTGGCCTCCCGGTCCGCGAGCGCATCACGCACGCCCTGGTGAAGGGCATCGACGCCCACGTCGACGACGACACCGAGGAGCTGCGGGCCGAGATCGCCGCTGCCGGTGGCCGGCCGATCGAGGTGATCGAGGGTCCGCTGATGGACGGCATGAACGTCGTCGGTGACCTGTTCGGCTCGGGCAAGATGTTCCTGCCGCAGGTGGTGAAGTCGGCCCGGGTGATGAAGAAGGCCGTGGCCTACCTGTTGCCGTTCATCGAGGCGGAGAAAGAGCAGAGCGGCACCGCTGACTCCAAGGACACCAACGGCACCATCGTGATGGCGACGGTGAAGGGCGACGTCCACGACATCGGCAAGAACATCGTCGGGGTTGTGCTGCAGTGCAACAACTTCGAGGTGATCGACCTCGGTGTCATGGTGCCCGCGCAGAAAATCCTGGACACGGCCAAGGAGCACAACGCCGATATCATCGGGCTGTCCGGCCTGATCACGCCGTCGCTGGACGAGATGGTCAACTTCGCCGTCGAGATGGAACGCGAGGGGCTGGAGATCCCGCTGCTGATCGGTGGCGCGACCACCTCACGTGCGCACACGGCCGTGAAGATAGCGCCGCGTCGCACCGGTCCGGTGGTCTGGGTCAAGGACGCCTCGCGCTCGGTGCCGGTCGCGGCCGCACTCCTTGACGACAAGCAGCGACCGGCGCTCTTGGAGGCCACCGAGGCCGACTATGCGTCCCTGCGGGAACGGCACGCCCAGAAGAACGAGCGGCCGATGCTGACGCTGGAGAAGGCGCGCGCGAACCGGACGCCGATCGACTGGGACGGCTACACGCCGCCGGTGCCGGCGCACGGACTCGGTGTCCGCGATTTTCATGATTACGACCTCGCCGAGCTGCGTGAGTACATCGACTGGCAGCCGTTCTTCAATGCCTGGGAGATGAAGGGCCGCTTCCCCGACATCCTCAACAACCCGGCGACGGGTGAGACGGCCCGCAAGCTGTACGACGACGCCCAGGAGATGCTCGACACCCTGATCAAGGAGAAGTGGCTGACGGCCAACGGGGTGATCGGGTTCTTCCCCGCGAACGCGGTCGGCGACGACATCGAGGTGTACACCGACGAGACCCGTTCCCAGGTGCTCACCACGCTGCACAATCTGCGCCAGCAGGGCGAGCACCGCGACGGCATCCCCAACCGGTCGCTGGGTGACTTCATCGCGCCCAAAGACACCGGCCTGGCCGACTACGTCGGGGCCTTCGCGGTCACCGCCGGCCTCGGAAGCCAGGACAAGATCATGGAGTTCAAGGCCGCCCTCGACGACTACAGCGCGATCCTGCTGGAGTCGCTGGCCGACCGGCTGGCGGAGGCGTTCGCCGAACGGATGCACCAGCGGGTCCGCGAGGAGTTCTGGGGATACCAGCCCGACGAGCGGCTCGACAACGAGGCGCTCATCGCCGAGAAGTACGTCGGTATCCGCCCGGCCCCCGGCTACCCGGCCTGCCCGGAGCACACCGAGAAGACGACGCTGTTCTCGTTGCTGGACGTCACCAAGCGGACCGGCATCGAGCTCACCGAGTCGATGGCGATGTGGCCCGGCGCGGCCGTCAGCGGCTGGTATTTCTCGCATCCGCAGTCGCAGTACTTCGTGGTCGGCCGGTTGGCCCAGGACCAGGTCGCCGACTACGCGAAGCGCAAAGGCTGGACGTTGGCCGAAGCCGAGCGGTGGCTGTCGTCCAATCTCGGCTACAACCCGGAGGACTGAGCCCTAACGGAACTTGTCGGCGTTCCGCGCGGCCCACTGCGCGACCGACATCGCGGGTGTTCCGGTCAGCTCGGCCACCAGCTGGTTGGCCCGCTGCGGTTCCTCGTTGGTGCTGATCGTGTCGAGATACCACGCCGCGGCGTCTCCCATGACGGGCCGCAGCGTGGCCTCGGCTTCGGCGCGGTCGCACTGCTCGACGGTGACGGGCCTGCCGATGCCGACGCCGATCTGGCGGGCGATGTCGGCGCGACTGAGCGCCTCCGGTCCGGTGAGCTCCAGCATCTCGCCGTGGCGCGCGGGTTCGACGAGCAGTTGCGCGGCGACACGGGCGATGTCGTCCATGCTGACCGGCGCTTCGACCACCGACGGGCAGAGTTCGCGAACGGTTCCCGTCTGCTTGATCTGCTCGGCCCAGATGGTGAAGTTGTCGGTGAATTCGCCCGGCCCGAGCTGGGTGTGGGGGAGACCGGACGCGCGCACGATGTCGGCATATTCGGACCAGTGCGCACCGCCGGAGAGCGCCACCAGGTAGCCGACCCCGGCGTGTTCGATGCGCTCGAGCGTGGCAGCCAACGTGGGCGGATACGGAGCCAGATACATGCGCTCGACCCCGTCGAAGACCCCGTCCAGGGACTCGGGTTCGCCGAGGTAGCCGGTGACAACCTCGACCCCCGCGGGCAGGTTTGCCTTGGCGGGGTTTTTTGTGAGTGCCCGGACCTCCCCGATGCCGTTGCCGCCCAAGCGAATCAGCTCGTCCACGATGCGCCTGCCGATGTTCCCCGTGGCGCCGGTCACAAGAATCGTCATGCCACCCACCGTAGGTGAGGGGGCCGACAGCTGAGGCAGACAGGCGCGAGGCACGCTTGACCCCTGTCGACGGCGCTAGCCCAGACGGTGTGAGATGCTCACCGCCATCGACGTAATCTCGCTCACACTGGACCGGCTCTGCAGGGAAAGATCGAATACGACGTTTCCCCTTTGGAAGAGGACTCGATCGAATCGGCTCTTTATCTCGCCTGCCTGATTTGCCAGCACATAAACGAACTTTGTCTCGCTCACCAGCGGTCGCTCGAGCGTGATGGTTTCACCCCAAGTTCGGGTGACTTTGATCGTGGGACCCCGGGCCTCCACGAGATGCATGGTGAGTTTTTCCAGGGCGCGAAGTGCTGCCGCGCTGTCGGGGTAGCTGCTGGCCACCTGGATCACCGAGACATATTCGGGTGCAGGGGCGGAGATTCGAGTGAGATAGACGGCCCGGTAACCGATGTCGCGGTATGCGTCGGCGGTGCCTGCGAACACCAGCGACGTGCATGCGGCCGGCTCTACCGTTCCGTCCGGGTATGGCGGTCTCAACAAATCCGTCCGCGGCGGATCCGCCGCGAGCCTGTCGACGGACACGTCGGACTTCAGTGCACTCTTGATGTCGGTGAGGTCCATCGGGATACTGCCGAGTTCGGCGTCGCTCACGGTACGTCCGGGCCACTCGGCTCGCGGCCCAGCGCCTTCGCCGCATGACAGTGCGAACACGTCCTCGGAGGTCGCTGCGGTCGGAGCGGTGGGCGAGACCGTGGCGCTGGTTTGCGGCCCGGGTGCCGACGTCGCAAGTGGCGGTGTGTCTGCATCTCCACGCAGTACCAGCCAAACGACTAGCGCGACAATGAGTACGACGATGATGGTGTAGGACAGCGTGAGTCCGATGATGGCGCGGGTGCGGCCGGGTTGGCCGGTACGTTGTATCTGGGTGAGCCCGAGGTGGCCGCATATTGCGCCGGCGGGGGCGAAGATGAATGCGAAGATCACCGACAGCGTTGCGAAGGTGTTCATTTCTTGGCGCTGTGGCGGAGGCGGCGCCGAATAGTGGTGTGGGCCGCCATATCCCCATTGGGTCATGACCCTGCCTCAGCGCCAAACCAGGCGGTGTGCGCTACCGCTTCCACTGTCCACGTGCTCATTTCAGCCGCTTGTCGATCTCCATGGCGATGAAGTGTGAGTCGCCGGTCGTCGAATAATCCATGCCGGATACCGAGATGTCGATGAGGACGTTTCCGCTCTGAAAGACTGCCCGTGTCCCGCCGAACCCGGCATCAAGGTTGTTGTGGTCGAAGTAGTTGCCAAGGATGAAGGGCGAACTCCCGCCGTCAAAGTTGTTGAGGCTGAACAGCAATTCGGCCGGGGAGCCACCTGCGGACGGGGTGTAGGTGGCGTGGCCGGTGCTGTCCGGCTCGCCCAGGTTGGCGCTGTAGCCGGTCAGGGCGCGGTGTGCGGCTTCCTGATCTGAGTAACTGGACGCGGTTTGGATGATGACCGTGCCGTCGGGAGCGGTCATCGTGGACATCACGAAGCCACGGTAGTCGCTGTCGCGATACGCCTCGGCCGAGCCGGCGAAGACGACCGCCGTACAGGATGACGGTGCGACGGTGCCGAAGGGAAAGGGCTCGGCGAGGGGTTCGGTGCGTTGGGGCGCAGCGGTCAACCCCAGCGTGCTGTGCTGCCTCGATATCAGCTCTTGGGCTGCGGTCACATCGAGGAGAAGACCTGGCAGTGCGGTGTCATCGACCGTGCGGCCGGAGTGCAGGGCTGGTGGCTCGAACCCGCCGCATGGCGACGACGGAACGCCGGTCGGCGTGGAGGTTGTCGGTTTCTGCGACGCGCTGGGTGGCGCCGTGGCCGACGGCGCGGTCCGCTCCGAGCTGTGAGACGACGGCGTGGTGTCGCGCAGTATCAGCCAGATAGCCAGCGCGACAACGAGTATGGCGATGATGGCGTAGGACAGGGCGAGTCCGATGATGGCGCGGTCGCGACCGGGTTGGCCGGTGCGCTTGATCTGGTTGAGCCCGATGTGGCCGAAGATCGCGCCTGCGGGTGCGAAGGCGAACGCGAAGATCACCGAGAGGGTGGCGAAGGTGTTGGTCTCTCGGGGCGGCGGGGGTGCAGGTGCCGAGTATTGGGGTGGGCCGAACTGGGGTGGACCGCCGTACGGTGAGCCGCCGAAAGGCGCACCGCCGAACGGATCGCCGCCGTGTCCCCACTGCGTCATACCCGGCCCCCGAACCTCTACAGCGTGTGCTGTGCACCATACCTGCACGTAGGCGATGTGACTTGCGGCAGATTGCCATGAAACAATCGGGGCGTGAAAGCGGTGCTGTGGGATATGGACGGCACCCTGGTCGACTCTGAAAAACTCTGGGACGTCTCGATGCACGCGCTGTATGCGCGGATGGGTGCGGTGCTCACTCCCGAGGTGCGGGAGTCGACGCTGGGTGGCTCAGCCGAGACGGTGATGCGGATCGTCTACGAAGACGTCGGTCTCGAACCCGACCCGGTCGCGATGGCCGAATCGGAGGATTGGTTGCACGACTACACGGGAGACCTGTTCGAGCAGGGCCTGCCGTGGCGGCCCGGTGCCCAGGAGCTGCTCGACCGCCTGCTCACCGCGGGCATCCCGATGGCGCTGGTGACCAACACGCGTCGCGACCTCGCCGAGCGCGCGCTGGAAAGCATTGGCCGCCATTATTTTTCGGTCACCGTGTGCGGTGACGAGGTACCGAGCGGCAAGCCGGCGCCCGATCCGTATCTGCGTGCGGCCGAGTTGCTCGGGCTGCCCGCCGAGCGGTGCCTTGCGGTCGAGGACTCGGTGACGGGCACGGCGTCCGCCGAGGCCGCCGGGTGCCCTGTGCTGGTGGTGCCCAACGACATGGCGGTCCCGCACGGGCCGCGGCGCAGGCATGTCGAATCGCTGACCCTTCTCGACGTGGCCGACCTGCAGGCGATCCATGCCGAGCTCGGCGTCGATCCCGGTCAACGCACTGCCTGAGACGTCGATGGCGCGGCCGGATATGGCCCTATCCGCGGTCTGACTGTGCGATTGTGATGTGGCACAGATCACGCACTGATGCGGAAAGGTCGTCACATGGCCGGTCATGGTCCTATAGGGGACTCCCCGTCAGGTCTGGAGGACTACGAGGAATCCGAGCACAGCGGCAAAGTCGTGCGCATCGCCTCGGTCGCCGCACTCGGCGGCCTGCTGTTCGGCTATGACAGCGCGGTTATCAACGGCGCCGTCTCGGCGCTGCGCGACGAGTTCGGCATCGGCGAACTCACGCTGGGTTTCGCGGTCGCATCGGCGTTGCTCGGTGCCGCCGTCGGCGCCATGACCGCGGGACGTCTCGCGGACCGGATCGGCCGCTTGTCGGTCATGAAGATCGCCGCGCTGCTGTTCCTGATCAGCGCGATCGGCACCGGCATGGCGCCGAACATCGAACTGGTGGTGCTCTTCCGCATCGTCGGTGGCCTCGGGGTCGGCGTCGCCTCGGTGATCGCGCCGGCCTATATCGCCGAAACCTCGCCGCCGCGCATCCGCGGACGCCTCGGCTCACTGCAGCAGTTGGCGATCGTCACCGGCATCTTCGTGTCGCTGGCGATCGATGCGCTGCTCGCGCACCTGGCCGGTGGGTCACGTGAGGAACTCTGGCTCGGGCTCGCGGCCTGGCGCTGGATGTTCCTGATGATGGCGATCCCGGCCATCGTGTACGGCGCGCTGGCCTACACAATCCCCGAGTCGCCGCGCTACTTGGTGTCCAAGTACCGGATTCCGGAAGCCCGCAAGGTGCTCACCATGCTGCTGGGGGAGAAGAACCTGGAGATCACCATCAGCCGCATCCAGGATTCGCTGAAGTCCGACAGGCCACCGTCATGGCGGGATCTGCGCAAGCCGACCGGCGGGATTCACGGAATCGTCTGGGTCGGCCTGGGGCTGTCGGTGTTTCAGCAGTTCGTCGGCATCAACGTGATCTTCTACTACTCCAACGTGCTGTGGGAGGCCGTCGGGTTCGGCGAGAGCCAGGCGTTCGTCATCACCGTCATCACATCGATCACCAACATCGTCACGACGCTGATCGCCATCGCGTTGATCGACAAGGTCGGCCGCAAGCCCCTGTTGCTGACCGGTTCGGCCGGCATGGCGATCACGCTGGGCACCATGGCGGTGATCTTCGGTACGGCGGCCCAGGTCGACGGCAAGCCGGTGCTCGGTGACGTCGCCGGACCGGTCGCCCTCGTGGCCGCCAACCTGTTCGTGGTCGCGTTCGGGATGTCGTGGGGGCCGGTCGTCTGGGTGCTGCTGGGCGAGATGTTCCCCAACCGCATCCGCGCGGCCGCGCTGGGCCTGGCAGCCGCCGGACAATGGGTGGCCAACTGGCTCATCACGGTGACCTTCCCGCAGCTGAGCAACATGCTCGGGGTCGCGTACGGCTTCTACGCGCTGTGCGCCGTGCTGTCGTTCCTGTTCGTCTCGCGATGGGTGCAGGAGACCAAGGGCAAGCATCTCGAGGACATGCAGGACGAGATCACCCACGACGAGAAGCCTGCGGTCACCTAGACGTTCCAGATCGGCGCGTCGGCCCCGGGCGGCAGCGGTGGCGGCACATAGTCGTCGGTGTAGGCCGTCCAGCCTGTGGTGGCGATCTCGATCGCCGGAGCCACCAGCCCGCGCAGCGCGGTGCCGTCGTGGCGGATGCGCACCGCACAGTTTCCGACCACGGCCTGGACTGTGCTGAGCTTCTCCTGCACCAGGGCGAACTCGTCGGCTCGCGGCCTGGCCACCTCGATCGAACCGTCCTCGATACCCGCGATGTAGCGCAGCAGCTCCACTTCTTCGGCGAAGTCCTCGACGTGGTGAACCGACACCACGAGTTCTGGAACGGCGGTCACCGTCGCACCCCACGACGCCGCGAGGCACTCCACCGGCGCGATCGGGTTCGTCACGCGGTTGTTCTGGACCAGGTCGGCGAGCGGCAGGTGGTGCGCCAGGATCGACCGGATCGCCGATACCCGCGCGGTGTAGGTGGGCAGCTGTTGCAGGGCATCACGCACACCTCTATTGCACCCCACTCGGGCAACCCCTCGGCGCATGAAACAATTCATGTCCGTGAAGACCTTCGACGCGTTGTTCGCCGAGCTCAGCGACAAGGCGCAGACCAGGCCCGCCGGCAGCGGCACGGTCGCCGCGCTCGACGCCGGCGTGCACGGACTCGGCAAGAAGATCCTCGAAGAGGCCGGCGAGGTGTGGCTGGCCGCCGAGCACGAGAGTGACGAGGCACTCGCCGAGGAGGTCAGCCAATTGCTGTACTGGACGCAGGTGCTGATGATCTCTCGCGGCCTGACCCTCGACGACGTCTACCGGAAACTGTGAACGGCATGCTCAGGGTTGCCGTGCCCAACAAGGGGGCACTGAGTGAGTCCGCGGCCGAGATCCTCTCCGAGGCCGGGTACCGGCGCCGGCGCGATCCCAAGGATCTGACGGTCGTCGACCCCAACAACAACGTCGAGTTCTTCTTCCTGCGGCCCAAAGACATTGCCATCTATGTCGGTTCCGGTCAGCTCGACCTCGGTATCACAGGCCGCGACCTGGCCGCGGATTCGGATGCGCCGGTGCGCGAGCGGCTTGCGCTCGGGTTCGGCAACTCGACCTTCCGCTACGCGGCGCCGGCCGGCCGGGAGTGGACGACGAAGGATCTCGCGGGCAGCCGCATCGCCACCTCGTTCCCGAACCTGGTGCGAAAAGACTTGGCGGCGCAGGGCATCGACGCGACCGTGATCCGGCTGGACGGCGCCGTCGAGATCTCGATCCAGCTCGGGGTCGCCGACGTGATCGCCGACGTCGTCGGTTCGGGCCGCACCCTGGGCCTGCACAATCTCGTGGCGTTCGGGGAACCGCTGTGTGAATCGGAGGCGGTGCTCATCGAACGGGACGGTAACGGCGCCGACGAGAACGCCGCGGCCCGCGATCAACTCACCGCCCGGGTGCAGGGCGTGGTGTTCGGCCAGCAGTATCTGATGCTGGATTACGACTGCCCGCGCGAGGTGCTTGAGCAGGCCACCGCGGTGACGCCGGGGTTGGAGTCGCCGACCATTGCGCCACTTGCGGATCCGGCATGGGTCGCGGTGCGCGCGTTGGTGCCGCGGCGTGACGTGAACTCGATCATGGACGCCATCTCGGCCATCGGCGCCAAAGCGATTCTGGCGTCCGACATCCGGTTCTGCCGGTTCTGATAGCCGGTGCGCTGCCGCCGTGCGTGTTAGCGTCCGGGTGACGTTTCCACGGCACGGAGGTCGCCATGACGCATTTCCTGGTTCTGCTGCTGGCGTTGTTGATCGGGGTGGTGGCCGGGTTGCGGGCGTTGACCCCGCCTGCCGTGGTCGCGTGGGCGGCCGCACTCGACTGGATCAATCTCGACGGAACCTGGGCGAGTTGGCTGGACCACCCGATCACCGTCACGGTGCTGACGGTTCTGCTGGTCGTGGAATTGGTCACCGACCAACTGCCCGCCACTCCGAGCCGGAAGACCCCCGTGCAGTTCATCGCTCGGCTGGCCACGGGCGCCTTCGCGGGCGCGGTGATCGGCACCGCGTGGGGTTACACGTTCGGCGGGTTGGGCGCAGGCATCGTCGGCGCGGTGCTGGGCACGCTCGGCGGATATGAGGCTCGTAAGCGCCTGGTCGAGGCCAACGGCGGCCACGATCTGCCGGTCGCGTTGGTGGAGGACGCCATCGCGGTGCTGGGCGGGTTCGCGGTCGCCGCGCTCACCTCGGTGCTTTAGGTCGCCGCGATGCCCACTGCTCAGCGATTCGACGCAGTCATCATCGGAGCCGGCCAGGCCGGTCCGCCCCTGGCGGGCAGGCTGACCGCTGCCGGCCAGACCGTCGCGGTGATCGAACGCAAACTGGTCGGCGGTACGTGCGTGAACTACGGGTGCATCCCCACCAAGACCCTGGTGGCCAGCGCGCACGCCGCGCACCTGGCCCGACGCGGAGCCGAATACGGCATCGGCACAGGCGAAGTCGACGTCGACATGGCCAAGGTCAAGGCCCGCAAGGACCGCATCATGCTGGACGACCGGCACGGGGTGGAGTCGTGGCTCGAGGGGATGGACGGCGCCACGCTGATCCGCGGCCACGCCCGGTTCGTCGACCCGCACACCGTCGATGTCGACGGGACGCTGCTGCAGGCCGACCGGTTCTACCTCAACGTGGGTGGCCGCGCCGTGGTGCCCGACTTTCCCGGGCTGTCCGACATCGACTACCTGACCAACGTCGGCATCCTCGAACTCGACACGGTGCCAGAGCATCTCGTGATCATCGGGGGCAGTTACATCGCACTCGAGTTCGCCCAGATGTACCGGCGCTTCGGTGCGCAGGTGACCGTGGTGGAGAAGGGGCCACGGCTGACCTCCCGCGAGGACGAGGACGTCTCGGCCACGATCAAGGACATCCTGACCGCCGAGGCCATCGATGTCGTGTTGAACGCCAACGCCATTCGATTCGCCAAGACCGACACGGGATTCACCGTCACTCCACGCGACGGGGCTGAGCCGATCGCAGGCACACACCTGCTGTTGGCGGTCGGGCGTCAACCCAACACCGACGATCTGGGGCTGGAGCTCGCCGGGGTGCGCACCGATGAGCGCGGCTACGTCGTGGTCGACGATCAGTTGCGCACGACCGCCGACCACATCTGGGCGATGGGGGACTGCAACGGCAAGGGCGCGTTCACGCACACGTCGTACAACGACTTCGAGATCGTCGCCGCGAACCTGCTCGACGACGATCCGCGACGCGTGAGCGACCGCGTCCCCACCTATGCGCTCTACATCGATCCGCCGTTGGGGCGGGCCGGGATGACTGTCGCGCAGGTGCGGGCATCGGGCCGAAAGGCGTTGGTGGGCAAGCGTCCGATGACGCGGGTTGGTCGCGCCGTCGAGAAGGGCGAGACACAGGGCTTCATGAAGGTGGTGGTCGACGCCGAGACCGAGGAGATCCTCGGCGCGGCCATCCTCGGTGTCGGCGGCGACGAGGTGGTGCACGCGATCCTCGACATCATGACGGCGAAGAAGCCCTACACCGCGATCTCGCGCACCATGCACATCCACCCGACCGTCAGCGAGTTGGTGCCGACGATGCTGCAGGAACTGGAGCCGCTGGACTGACCGACCGGCCGATGTTGAGCTGGCGGGTCACCAGCGCGATGCGTGCGCCCAGATGCCGGCACGTCGCGACATCGGCGGGGTGGACGTCGGCCGGGCCGGCGTCGACATCGGTCTGGGTACCCGCGCCGAGCCAGAAGCCCAGGCGGTTGAGGTCGTTCTCGCTGCCCGTCGAACTGTTCCAGCCCGCGCCCAAACCGAGGCTCACCCAATGCATGTGGTGCTGGGCGGCGAACACTGCCAGTGAGCTCAGGGTGGCGAACTTGTCGCCGCTCTTGGCGCCCGAGTTGGTGAATCCGCCGGCGACCTTGTCGCGCCAGGCGCCGTTCATGCAGCGTCTGCCGGTCTGTTCGGCGAAGGCCTGGAATCCGGCGGACACGTTGCCCATGTAGGTCGCACTGCCGAAGATCATCGCGTCGACGCCGTCGAGCAGGTTCCAGTCGTCCTCGGTGAGCGTGTCGACGGCCACGATGCTGACCTCGGCACCGGCGTCGCGCGCACCCGCCGCGACCGCGTCGGCCAGGGTCGCGGTGTGGCCGAACCCGGAGTGGTAGACCACCGCAACGGTGGGCGCGGCGATGTCAGTTCCATTGTGCGGCATGATCATTTCCTCTCAGAAGGTGAGCGACTTCCTGGTAGCGCTGAGCCCAGTCGGGCAGGGGTTGGCCGCCGAGGTGGGCCTCCAGCCGGTCCAGATACGCATGCGTGCCCGGATGGAATCCCTCGGCGTCACGCACGGTGAGGCCGTGGTGGCTGAACCGCAGCAGTGTGCCCTCGCCGTCGGGCGTGAGTTCGTAGCGCACGACGCCGGATCCGGTGTCGGTCAGGATGGGTTGGTTCCATTCGTGCTCGAACACTCGCGGTGGATCCCACACGCGGATCCGGCCCGTCATCGTCTTCTGCTGCGGTGGGATCGGTGGCGAGTGCGGAACCATCTCGATGGTGCCGCCTTCTCGGGCGTCGATCGTCGTCGTGCCCATCCATTGATCGCGTTGCGCGGGATCGGTGATGGCGGCCCATACGGCGTCGACGGGATAGGGCAGCCGGCGCTCGAACAGGAGTGCCGCCCGGTCGCCTTCGACCGTGAGTTTTCCTTCGCGGCTGGTCATTTCGTCTCCTTGTGGGTCGATTCGAGATGGCGCTCGAGGGCGTCGAGGTGGTTGGTCCAGTAGCGGCGGTAACGGTCGATCCAGGCGTCGATCTGCATCAGGCCGTCGCTGCGCAGCGCGTAGATGCGCCGCTGAGCGTCCGGACGCACCTCGACGAGGCCGACCTCGCGCAGCACCTTGAGATGCCGCGACACGGTCGGCTGGGTCAGCCCGGGCAGGGTCGCCACCAACTCACCCGCGGTGCGTTCTCCGTCGATGAGAGCGTCGAGCAGGGCCCGTCGACTGGGTTCGGCTACCGCCTCGAAGACATCCATGTCTCGAGTATTGCATCTGATCTATATAGCTGCAAGTGCATATAGGAGCCTTTGTTGCGGCGCACGTGGGACCGCGTCGCGAGTCACTGGGGATGTGCTGGTTGGCATGCGGCAGTCGAAGTCCCAACACATCGGTGCGGTTACTCGAATACTGTTGTGGGACAACGAGTCCGGTATCGGTCGCTATGGCCGCTTCGCCGAAGGTGTCGCCGGACGCTGCGGTGTTGGGGTCCAGGCGATGGATCGCGTCGACGATACGGCCGAACACGACGCCGTCGTCGACGTGTCGATCGACCGGGCAGACCGCGCTCAGAAGGGGCGGTCGAACATGGCAGGTGTCGGGGTCTGCGTAGAACCCGAATCACGGCTGCTGAGCGCCTACCCGTTCACTGAAACTTCGCACTGCGATGTGCACGGTGCACCACTGTCCATCGCACTCGCGGGCGATTGCAGGCGCTTGGCGGACGGTCCCGAACGTGGGTATCTGCGCGGCCTCGACAACTTCGCTTTACGCTGCCCGACAGTGCACCGTGCACAATCTCACGGGGAATTTCAGTGGGCGAGCGCACTACCGTAGGGGTTCAACTATGCGGTCCGATATCTGCATGGATTCCAGGAGCCTCGCCAGCGAGCGACAAACGGATCAGCGGTCCGTCGACAGCACCGCCCCCGGGTCTCCCGACGTTCCGATCTCCGTTATCGCAGATGCGCTACGCGAAACGTATGGGCTTGACGTTATAGACGCGAAGCCCGCCGGCGGAGAAGTCGACATGAACGTACGGGTCGACACAGAAAGTGGTCGGTTCTTAGTCAAGATCAGTGCACCACGAGGTGAAGACGAACGGTGGCGTGATGACATCCTGTGCCACGTTGCTCGAGAGGCGCCGTGGCTCCCGGTTCCACACCTGGTCGCGAACCTTCAAGGGGCGACTTCGACGCCGCTAATCGACGGAATCGCCGGTTGGCAGATGAGGGTCTTCAACTGGCTCGAGGGTGACCTTCTTGCTCACGTCAGTCCGACGCTGAAGCTCTTGGGCGACCTCGGGCGTTCGTCTGCTGAACTCACTGAGGCGCTCCTATCGTTCGACGATGCTTCGATGGCGACCCATCCTTGGGATCTCCGCACAGCTGTCGAGACTCTGCAGGACAACATCCCTTTTCTGCGGTCGTCCGAGCATGCCGACGCCGTCCGTCGCGTCCTCGACATTTTCGACGCTGTCCAACCTCTGCTGGGGCAGTTGCCGCGAGCGACAGTGCACCACGACCTTAACGACTACAACATCCTCGTCATGTCGGATGTAGAAGGTCGTCAACGGATCAGCGGAATTCTTGACTTCAACGATGCCCTTCGGACATTCCGCGTTGCCGACCCCGCGATCGCCGCGGCGTACGCAATGCTGCGTCAATCGGCACCTATCGACGCCGCAGCGGCTGTCGTTAGCGGCTATCACTTCCGCTCCGCGCTCAGCGACGCCGAACTCGAGGCGGTCCTCCCACTAGCCGCGACACGACTGTGCCTCAACGCGACCCTCTGGACCCGTCGGACCGCCGACCTTGAGCACACTGAGGCCGTCAAATATGGACGGTGCCGGATGGCTGACACGTGGCCGGCCGTGGAGCACATCTCGCGGGTCGATCCACGGTGGGCTCTTGACCGAATCCGGCGCGCATGCAGGCTGACCTGACGTTCGACACCGACGCACGCAACCCGACCATCGACCCAACTCGCGCTTCGAACCACTACGGAGGAAATATGCAATCCGACAAGAGGGATGACGACGACCTGTCCAAATATGGCTACGAACAAAAGCTTTCGCGTGCCATCGGCGGTTATACGTCGTTCGCGCTCAGCTTCTCGATGGTGACGATCACGACAACCATCTTCACGCTCTTTGCCGACCCGTTCACCAAGCTAGGCGGAGTGGGAATCTGGCTATGGCTACCCGTCACAGCAGGCGTGCTGATGCTGACTCTCGTGTACGGGCATCTCGCCGCCCGGATGCCCGTCACCGGTTACGCCTACCAGTGGTCCTCGCGCCTTGTGGGGCCACACTTTGGCGCAGCCGTGGGCTGGGTTGCGCTGTGCAGCTTCTTCGTCGGAACCGCCAGTATCGCGCTCGCAATGGCATCGGTATTCGCTCCAGAAGTGTGGGATTCGCCCACACAGCGCCAGATCCAGCTGGTTGCCGGCATCGCGATCGCGCTCGCGGTGATCATCAATATCGTGGGAGTCAAGGCAGCCGGCTGGATAAACAACATCGGAGCCACCACCGAACTGGTGGGCACCCTCGGCCTTGGCGCTGTGACGGTTGTCGGGCTGATGTTCTTCTTCGACAACAAAGAAGGGCCCTCAGTGCTCTTCGACACCAACCCGGTGGGCGGCGGGGAAATCGGGCTCGGCGTCCTGGGCCTTGCCGCGCTTCTCCCTCTCTACACGCTGCTCGGTTGGGAAGGCGCTGCGGATCTTGCTGAAGAAACCCACGACCCACGGCGGACAGCGCCGCGGGCCATGGTCCGCGCCGTGCTTGTGAGCGGAATTGCCGGCTTCGTCATCTACGCGATCTTCGCCATGGCGATCCCATTTGGCATCGAGGACACCGTGAACCAGGGCCGCAATCCGCTGTTCTACGTCGTGAGCACCCAACTCGGGACCGGCGCCGCACGGTTCATCGAGGTCGTCGCGCTGGTTTCCATCTTCGCTGCCTTGTTGGCCAACGTCACCGTGGCAACACGGATGCTCTTCGCCCTCTCCCGAGACAACGTGCTTCCGTTCGGGAAGCGCCTCGCGAAGGTGAGCACCACGACGCATGCTCCAGTGCGGTGTGTGGTCGTGGTTGGCGTGTTCGCGTTGGGGATCAATCTCCTCTCCGCGGGCCTTGTTGCGAAGGTGCTGAGTCTCACCGCAGTTGCGTACTACACGACATACCTACTGACGATGGTTGCCACAATCTACGGTCAGCGGCGCGGCACGATCCCGACCGCGCCCCGTGGATACTTCAGCCTCGGTCGCTGGCTCGTACCACTGGCAGGTGTCGGAATTGCCTGGTCGCTCGTCGTCATCGCCTACGGCACCATTCCCGAGGGCAACCGAGTAGCCGCCGAGTACTTCGGCTACGCACTTCTCATCGGAATTCTGTACTGGGCGCTCTACCTTCGCCGCAAGATCAACAGTGGCGAGGCCGGGCCGCCGAAGCAGACAGTTCAGCCGCCGCCCGCGGTGCTTAGCGAGGACATGAACGCATGAATCGGGACGAAAAGCCAACGCAGACAGGTCAAACCGGCTCTGCCATGCTCGACGGCCTCGCCGAGGAGCAACCGGACTGGGGACTGATCGCCCTTCACAGTCCTTACGATCCTGAGCCCTCAGTGGTCATCAGAGATGGCCGGGTAGTCGAGCTCGACGGTGTGCCCGAGGAACGTTTCGACCAGATCGACACTTTCATTGCCTTGCGCGGCATCGACGTCGCGATTGCCGAGCAAGCGATGGCGATTCCCGACATCGATCTGGCGCGCATGCTCGTCGACTTGCGCGTTCCACGTGCCGAAGTCAGCCGCCTCGCAGGGGGACTCACCCCAGCCAAGCTCGCTGCTGTCGTGCGACTCCTGGAA
The DNA here is from genome assembly GCF_010727475.1 of Mycolicibacterium mageritense. Taxonomy (NCBI): domain Bacteria; kingdom Bacillati; phylum Actinomycetota; class Actinomycetes; order Mycobacteriales; family Mycobacteriaceae; genus Mycobacterium; species Mycolicibacterium mageritense. Next base: position 7,283,650 of record NZ_AP022567.1, on the reverse strand, counting down.
CCGCACGAGCTGATGACCGCTGTAGCGAAAATGCGGGTGCGGCAGACACCCTCCATTCAGGCTCACGTCACCAACAGGCTCGATGACCCTCTTCTGCTCGCTGCGGATGCCGCAACGGCTGTGGCCCGCGGGTTCCGCGAACTCGAAACGACAGTGCCGGTGTTCCCCGACGCGGCCAGCAACGCGGTCGCCCTTCTCGTCGGAAGCCAAGTCGCTCATCCCGGAGCAATCACACAGTGCTCAGTGGAGGAAGCCTTCGAACTGAAGCTGGGCGTACGCGGGCTGACGACGTACGCCGAGACGATCAGCATCTACGGCACCGACCAGGTATTCGAAGACGGTGATGACACACCATGGTCCAAAACCTTCCTGATCTCCGCCTACGCGAGCCGCGGAATCAAGGTCCGCGTAACGTCCGGCGCCGGCAGTGAAGTCCTCATGGGCGCCGCACAGTCCAAATCGATGCTCTATCTGGAGTCTCGGTGCGTTTCCCTCGCTCGAGCCATGGGTGTGCAAGGCGTCCAGAACGGCGGTATTGACGGCGCCAGCGTCGCCGGCAGCGTCCCGGCCGGCTTCAAGGGACTGCTGGCAGAAAACCTGATGGTGATGGTGCGGGGGATGGAGTCGTGCTCCGGCAACGACACGCTGGTCAGCGAATCGGACATCCGGCGCACCGCGCGCAGCCTGCCCCTCATCTTGACGGGCAGCGATTTCATCTTCTCCGGCTTCGGCAGCGTGCCGCGCTATGACAACATGTTCGGTCCGTCGAACTTCAACGGCGAAGATGTGGAGGATTACCTGCTCGTTCAGCGCGACTGGGAGGTCGACGGCGGGCTGCGGTCGGTCGATCGCGACACCCTGATCAACGTGCGCCGGCGTGCCGCTGCCGCCGTTCAGGCGGTCTACCGCCACCTCGACCTCTTCGACTTCTCCGATGAGCAGGTGGAGGCAGCGGCGCTGGCCTCGGGAAGCAAGGATTTGCCGGAGGCGAATGCGAGCTCGGCCCAGATTGCCGCCAGCGCGATTGAGCGTCGCCAGTTGACGGCGATTGACGTGGTGCGTGCGTTGGCCGAGACCGGATTCGAGATCGAAGCCGAACGGGTGCTCGAAATGGTCAAGCATCGCGTCGTCGGCGATTACCTGCAGCCGGCCGCCATCTTCGACGAGCAGATGAACTTGCTCAGTGCCCACACCGATCCGAACACCTACGCGGGCCCGGGCACGGGCTACCGAATGAGTGCCCATCGACGATCCGAAGTGACCTACGCACCGCGTGCAGTCAGCTTCGCGGCGTTGTCGAAGAATCAGATCGATCACGCCACCCCGGACCAAGTGGTCGAGCACGATGAAGCCGTCACGTCGCATGACCCACGTGACGTCGTGGTAGGCGTCAGCCCCGCGTTCGCGAAGGATCTATGGGTCGGCACGAACGGCGTTCCAATACGCACCATGCTTCGCGAGATCCTCGCCGGGATCGAAGAGCAGGGGTGTCACGGTCGAATCGTGCGGATACGTCACAGTATTGACCTCGGCCAGATAGGACTGAGTGCGGCCAGACTGGCCGGTTCTGGCATCGGCGTCGGCCTACAAGCCAAGGGAACGGTCCTGATCCATCGTCGCGACCTGCCCCCATTGGCGAACCTCGAACTGCTGAGCACCGCGCCGCTCATCACTACGGACATGTACCGCACTATCGGCCTCAACGCAGGCGGCTATGTCAAGAACATGGCTCCCCGGCCGATCCGCAACCCCTACACAGAAGAAGCGATCACCGCGAGGTACCACGCGCTCACCGTGGCTTTGGTCGCCATCGAACGTGCTGCCTCCGACGTCAACGCGCGACCCACGACGATCGAGTGGAAGGATCTGATGTGAACTCGACACATGCTGGAGCGGATGTTCCCCGCGCCCAGTCCGGTCGGCCAGTCAACGAAGTGAACGTGGGTGCCGTCCTGGCCGGTGAGATCGGTCCCGACGACATCCGCATCTCTCCCGACGGTCTGGCACGCCAAGCAGCTGTTGCCCGTGAGCACGGTGACGTCCAACTGGCTGAGAACTTGTTGCGGGCAGCCGAGCTGGTTGCCGTCCCGGAAGACCAGCTGTTGGAGTACTACGAGCTCCTGCGTCCCGGGCGTGCGACCCCTGACCGGTTGCGCTCGGTGGGGGAGGAGCTGCGGAACCGGGGCATGCCGCTGGTCGCTGCCCTGTTCACCGAGGCGGCAGCCGTGACACCTGTGACCCGTGATGGGGATGTATAGGCACGCAACCGATTACGACCGTGCGAGCTTGCGGCCCGACGCTCTGGTTGCCGGGGTCGATATTGGCAACAGCACGACCGAGGTCGCGATCGGTCGTCTTCGGGGGCCGGGGCTCGGCGCGACACCTGTTGTCGCGGATCGCGTTGCCACCGTGGGCATAAAAGGCGGTCTCGAATCGGTCAAGGCCGCCGCTGATCTTGTGCATCGGTTGGAGCTGGAATGCGGTCAACGCGTTGACGCGGTGATCGTTGCCGAGCTTGCTCCGGCACCGGTGGTCGACGCTTCGTGGCCGCGGCGGAAGCCAGACGCTGGACTGCCCGTAGACATCCTCGACGTTCCAGATGCAGCGACCTGCACGGGCGTTGGCGCGTTCGCTGGTTGCTACGTTCGGCTTGACGAGCTCGACTCCACCTCCGCCGACGAGCCACTTGTAGTCGGTATCGACAGTGCTTGGGACTTTGCCGACGCGGCACGCGAACTTACGGCTGCCCAAGACCGGGAGGTCAACATTGTCGGCGTTCTTGTCGAGAAGGACGAAGCTGTTCTCATCGGCAACCGCACGAGCCTCGCATGCCCGACGATCGATACGGTCCCGCTGTCCGGTATCGCTCATGGCACGCTCGTCGTCGGCGAGTCAGCCCCTCGCGGGAACGGTGTCAACCGACTTGCCGACCCGGTGTTTCTGGCGCACTCACTGCGCCTAGGGCCTGCGGCGATACCAGCCCTGCTGCCGCTCACACGCCACTTCGCATCTGTGTCCGCGGCGGTCCTCGTCAAAGCTGATGCCGAGCCGGACGCCAGTGAACACCGAGTGATCGGCGAGATTGTCTGGGAGGACAGTCATGCGCAACGGCGGCTGTTGCTGCCGGCTTCGGCGGACGTCTTGGCCCGAGCGGTGCCTCCGGGCGGTGTCAGGTCGCTGACGGCCACCTCCGGTACGCCTTTGTCGGCGGCCCTGAACGCTTGCCCAGGAGGCGTGAGGGATATTGCGGCTCTTGATCTTTCAGTATCAGATTCGGTGCCGCTGGCGGTCCTGGCTTCGGCCGCTCCTCTTGATGACGTGTGCGCCGTCTTTGCCGAGATCGTCATGCGACCGGTGTTCGTCGGTGGGGCCGAGGCCAGGGCAGGCTGGATCGGCGCACGTTCCACTCCCGGCCTGCCCCGCGAAGTGGTCGTCATTGACATCGGCGCAGGCACCCTCGATGTCATCACCGGCGACGACTCGGTGGCCGTCGCCGGCGCCGGCGACTTGATCACAGCAGGGGTGGCGTTGTCGCTGTCAATCTCGACAACCCTGGCAGAGAACGCGAAAATGCACCCGGCCGTGCGCGTGGAGACACCACACCTGATTGCCAGAGAAGACGGAGTGCGCGAGTTTCCCGAGGATCCTGTCCCGGGCTCGTCCGTCGGCCGGCTCAGCTTGGTCACAGCGCATGGCGACCTGGTGCCGCTCGGCAGCCGGTTGGCGCCCGAGACCTGGCACCGCGAGCGCTTAGGCATCAAAGCGACCGTTCTTGAGCGAGGCCTGTTGCGGGCGCGCCGTGTTCTGCGTGGAGGCTTCGCCGATGACGCGCTACTCCTCTTGGCCGGCGGCGGCGCCGAAGACGCCGAGCTCGTCACCGCTGCAGCCCGATTCGCACACCTGGGTCAGGTAGCTATCGCGGACGTCGCCGGTCGCTTCGGTCCACGCTGTGCGGTTGCTTGGGGCCTGGTTCTCGGCGCCGGCGAGGGTTGAAAGTTGATCCGGAACACCCGCCTTTCTCATCCCAGACACACCCAAGGAGAACGACGATGACTCAACCCACAGCGATCGTGAGCGGGTGCGCCCATGGCATCGGGGCCGCCGGGGTGCGCGACATGGCTGAGCGTGGCTGGAAGCTCGCGCTTTTGGACCGCGACGACGCGGTGCGTGACGTGGCGACCGCCGTGGGCGCCGCGCATTGGTGCGTTGTCGACGCCGGCGACACTGCGGCTTTGGAAGTCGCGGTGCGCGAATCAATGATTGCCCTAGGCAGAGTCGATGCCGTTTGGTCGAACGCGGGCGTACAGATCAGCGGTGGCATCGAGGCCGTGACAGCAGAACAATGGGAACAGAGTTGGGCGGTCAATGTGCGTGCCCACGCGCTGATTTCGCGCGTTACTCTCTCGGCCCTTCGTTTCAGCCACGGCTCCTTCCTCGTCACCGCGTCCAACAGTGGCCTGCTGGCCGAGTCCGAGATGGTTGCCTACTCAGTGACCAAGGCGGCCGCGATCGCTCTGGTGCGGTGCCTGGCCCGGGACCACGCGTCGTCTGGAATCAGGTTCAACGCCTTGTGTCCTGGCTACGTGGACACCGCGTTCAACGGGCCGATCTGGTCGCTGGTGGGTGGGCGAGACGAGTTCTTGAGCCAGGTCGGCACAACGATTCCGTTGGGTCGGATGGCGAGTGCCGAGGAGATCGGTCGTCTCGCCGCGTGGCTGTTGACCGACGAACGCGCCGCCTACATGACCGGTCAGGCCATCGTTGCGGATGGGGGCGAGACCCTTGTCTGAACAACGCTCCACGATGGTCAACTCCTACGACCCGGCAACCGCCCCGAAATTGCCTGCACGAGAACAGGCACTGCTCGAACGCCGACAGCGGGTACTCGGCCCCGGGTATCGGCTCTTCTATGCCAGCCCCGTCGAAGTCGTCCGGGGCGAAAGGGCTCACCTGTTCGACGCCGCCGGAAACGACTACCTGGACGCCTATAACAACGTCCCCAGCGTTGGACACTGCCACCCGGTAGTCACCGAAGCGCTCAGTCGGCAGGCCGCCACGGTCAACACCAACACTCGCTACCTCACCGAGGGTGTCGTTGCCTACGCAGAGGATCTGCTGAGTACCTTCGAGTCGACGTTCCAGCACGTCACTTTCACGTGTACGGGATCAGAGGCAAACGACCTGGCCTATCGGATTGCGCGGCACGAGACCGGGCGCGAGGGCATCATCGTGACACGCAACGCCTATCACGGGCTCACAGCGCGTGTCGCCGAGTTCTCACCATCCCTCGGTGCTGGCTCCGCACTCGGCCCGCACGTGAGAGTCGTCGACGCGCCCGACGCGTCCGCAGTCGATGGGGATCTGGGCCAGCACTTCGCGGCTGGGGTGCGTGCGGCGATCGACGACCTGTCGCGGCACGGCTACGGCCTGGCTGCGATGTACGCCGACACGATCTTCTCCAGTGACGGCATCTTTGCCGACCCGCGGGGTTTCCTCGCACCGGCGGTTGCCGCAGTCCGTGCCGCTGGCGGCTTGTTCATCGCAGACGAGGTCCAACCCGGGTTCACCCGCCTGGGTAGCTCTTGGTGGGGCTACCAGCGGCACGGGATAGAACCCGACATGGTGACCCTGGGCAAGCCGATGGGCAACGGCATGCCGATCGCCGCTGTCGTGCAGCGGGCAGACATCGGCGAACAGTTCGGGCGAGATATGCGCTATTTCAACACCTTCGGCGGCAACTCGGTGTCGATCGCCGCCGCACACGCGGTCCTGTCAACCATTCGCAATGAACGGCTGCTCGACAACGTCCGTGCTGTCGGCGAGGTGCTCAAGGAAGGGATCGCGTCTATCACAGGCGACAATCCTCGGGTGAGTTCGGTTCGTGGAGCAGGCCTGTTCATCGGGGTCGATGTGCGAAAACCGGGTTCCGACGGAGAATTACTTCCCGACGCGGCACTGGCGGCCCGCTACGTCAACGAACTGCGCGAGCGGTACGTGCTCATCTCTGCCAGCGGCCCGGACGGCAACGTTTTGAAAGTTCGACCGCCACTGTGCTTCGACCTGGTCGACGCAGACCGGTTCCTCACCACCTTCGAGGGTGTCGAACGAATTGTGCGGGACTGACTCCGCTGGCTGACCCGACCGCAGTTGCGCCATCTCTGATGGCAGAAAGAGCCCGAACCTCTACCACCATCGACCATGATCGTCGTGGGCGAGACACCTCTCAATCGTGGACGTACCGGTCGCCTATGGGTTGGCTGCTTGCGTTGTGGTGATGCGACGGCGAGAGACCGCCAGGGCGAGGATGATTAGATCTGCCGGCACGCGGCTGTTCAGCCCTGTCATTTCCCGTAGCTTGTCAATGCGGCCCCGAACAGTGTTGCGATGTCGGTAGGTACGAGCCGCGATGTCGGTCACACTGCCGTCGCCGGCGAACAGCCCCTCGACGGTCTCCCAGATGCCGGCTACCTCCGAAGCGGTCAAGCCTGTAAGCCCGTGCAAGTGATAATCGACCACTGCCTCAACGATTTCGGGCTCCAGTGCGGTGAGTTGCGCGAACGGCTCCGCGCCGACGTCTGCAAACGACCCTGGTGGGTGGGCGGCACCGACTTTGCGGGCGACCCGAAATGCCCGCGGAACGGCGCTCAGCCCAATCGCAGGTACAACTGCGACCGATCCTTCGCCAGCAGCGTCGGCTAGTAGCTCGACCCGCGGTCCCTGACCATCCTGTTCGCGCGCAATGCCATGGACATCCTCCTGGTACACCGTCACAAACGCGCGAAAACCGTTGGTCCGCAGGCGGCCCCGCAGGACCGTAGCGATTTCTCGCGGATCGCCGAGACCGGTCACGACGAACGTCGAGTAGCGGTCGTCAACGTGCATTGCGGTGTGCGCAGCGAACGCCGCGAGCGCCTCCGGCTGGCGTTCCGCGGTCGTCACAAATCGCTTGAACAGTTCGCGGTCACGCTGGTCCACGCGCTGCGCCTGCCTGGTCTCGACTACGCGGTATGCCTCCACAACATCGGCCGTGTTGGCCTCCAGGGCTTCCCAGAGAAGGGTGTGCTGCTCAAGGACGGCCAACCGCTCCACATTTTCGAGCCCGCGCACTTCCTGGGTGATCGCGTCCCACAGCAACCGCAGGTCTATCCGGAAAGCGTGGAGAAGGCTGGCGAGAGGTAGCCCTTGCTCCGCACGGCGTAGTCCAGTCTCGTACGCCGCGGTAACCAGCTCTTCGGGGACATCGAGAGCTGCCAAACGGTGAAGCGTGAGCGACAGCGTCCGGTGCGTCTGGCGTGCCAGATCGGAGCGTGCCACGTGGGCTTCGCCGTAGCTGGGCTCCTCGCCGCTGATGAGATCGGCCGAGGCTTCAACGAGATCCTCGATGCCCTGTCGCAACAGATTGCGGGCAACTTGCCGGATTCCTTTTGCTGCTTCGTCGGATGCACTCATCGGTCGCACTCCTCCCAGCGATAAGCCCAGTCGATTGTGCACGATGCACGGTGTCCGAAGAAATTTCCGTGATACCTGCGACACCACTCGGCGCACGGTCTACCGGATTCACTCCCTTGGCTGCGTCGCGCGATCGTGCGCCCTCTGTCCCAGAGTTACAGCTGGACTAGAAGGACGTGGTCTTGGGCAGCACGCTGATTTGCGAGATCGACCGGGAGCCTGAGCATGTACCAGATGGGCGTCGTGCTTTGCACCGAGAAGGTGTTCAAAAGGCTGCAGGCGCAGGGCGTGGCAGGCAAGGGTTGAGCGCCTTGCTTGCGACTAACCGCCTGATGCCTATCTGTCACGGCTCTCATAGCGCACTTTTCCCAGCTTGCAACGCAATTGACATCTGCAGCCAAGTTTGGTGGCGAAGATGATTGGTTCAAGAGGCGCCGTGCCAATGCTGTCGCCGACGAGTACGGAGATGCTCACGTCATCGTGGATACCTATCTGAAACGCGACTGGCGTTGCTACTGGGAAACACTCTCAATTGCCAACGTGCACCCTTGGCCGCACCCCCACGCAGCGGTCTTGCCGGAACTGCAAATTTCGTGCCGGGCCACGCCGACATCCTGCGTGAGCTGATCGACGGTGCGACCGGATGCTGAATCAGGCTCGGGCAGCAGCCTTTTCGGCCTCACGCTCGGCCTTTGCCGCCTCACGGGCCAGCATGCGATCGCGCTGTTCCTCGAATTTGATGACCTGCTTCTCAAGGTCTTCCAGGTAGGCCGCCAACTGTTCGCGGCGCTTCTCGCCGACTGCGCTGACGTCGTTGCGTTCGAAGATCCGCCACTTCCTGACGCTGGGCATCACGACTTCCTGCAGATGCTGGCGCAGGTCGTAGATGCCGTGTTTGGCCATGATCACGCTGTTGCGACGCCAGTTCGGCATGCCGCGGCCGGGCATCTGAAAGCCCTCGATGATCGCGCAGGCCGCTTCCATGGCCTGGTCGGGTGCGAGGTCGAAACCGGCGCTGAACATGTTGCGGTAGAACACCATGTGCAGGTTTTCGTCGGTGGCCACCCGTGCCAGCATGGCCTCGGCGATGGGGTCGTCGCACACCTTGCCGGTGTTGCGGTGGCTGACCCGGGTCGCGAGCTCCTGCAGCGTCGCGTACGCCGAGATCATCAGCGGCCCCGGCTCGTGGATCTTGCGCTCTTCCTCGGTGGGGTCGTAGCCGTTGGACATGTGCTCCATACGAGCGCGTTCGAGCGCGACCGGGTCGACACCGCGAGTGACGACGAGGTAGTCCCGGATGACGATGCCGTGGCGGTTCTCCTCCGCGGTCCAGCGGTTGACCCAGTGCCCCCACGCGCTGTCCAGCGAGAAGTGATTCGCGGCGCCACGATGGTAGGACGGCAGATTGTCCTCGGTCAGCAGGTTGGTCACCATCGCGACCTTCGCCACTTCGCTCAGCTGCGACTGCTCGGGATCCCAGTCCTCGCCGCCGAGGGCCGCGAAGTTGCGGCCCCGGTCCCACGGCACGTAGTCATGCGGGTGCCATTCCTTGGCGACCGACAGGTGGTGGTTGAGATTCTCCTCTGCGACCGGCTCAAGCTCCTCGAGAAACTCGGCGTCGGTCAGGTGCCTCTGCATACCACTCCCTCTGCGAACAAGACTGCTCGCCCTACTTGTGTGCGTTATTTGCTCAGAAAAGCTCGGTACCGCACACCGGGTCCGACGTGAAAGCAACGATGCCGTCGCTGGCAGTTGACGCGGTGGATGAGCAAAGTTTCCATCCGCAAAGACCGTACTCCACGGCTTCGGGATGATCCACCATCTCATACCGGGAATTTCCCGGGATTTCCAGCTCGATTCGGTCCGAGCCGTCCGGGGGAGTCTACACGCCCGAGTGTCAACCCGGTCATCGCCGTCCCGCCGGCCGGTCAGTGCCGGTCGCTTCTCGGGCCGTGGCGCGCCGTGGCGCCCACACTAACAGCCGGCGAAACTAGATCGATAGCTGGGATGCGGCGCGTAGCAACCGCAGCTGCCCGATCTCCGCGGCGTTCTTCGTGAGTTCGACGTGCAGCCACAGCACGGTGTCCCCGACACGGCGCCCCGCGTCGGGGCCCCACGGAAACTCTGCCGCCGCACCGAGGTCCGCTGGTGGCAACGACGTCAGCAGCGTGCGCCACTGGGCTGCCAGGCTTCGAATGCGCTCCACCGCAGCGCTTTTGGGTGGCCAGTCGATCTCGGTACGGGCCGGCGGTTGCTCGCCGTTGAGGTGTGCGAGCGCAGTCGACCACCAGAAGACGACGTGCCACGTGAGCCAGCCGATGGTCGGAACCGGGATCGGTTCTGGCTCGGTGTCCGCCCAATCCGGCCACCACCGGCCCGCCGCGTCTTGGTGCACGGTCCACACCAAAGGTCCGGGTTCCCACAGGAAATCGTCGTCGGTCAGCGCCGCCAAGTGCAGATCGGCCAGGGCCCACGCAAGGTCGAACTGGCGGCGCAACTCCTCGATCACGGAGCCCGCAGCACCAGCAGGGTTTGTGCCGACGTGCCGATGAAGCCTTGCCGGTCGAAGATCTCGGCCGTCGTCACACCCACGCCGTCCGGACCGATCGAACCGCGGGCCCGCAACGCGAAATCCGACCCGACGGGCACACGGTGCAGGTGTACCGCGGTGTCGGTGTTCATGAACACGAACCGCGTCGGATCCAGCGCGGCCCCCGCGCCGTTGGCCGAATCCACCACCTGGGCAAGCCGTTGCACCGGGGTGGTCTCCTCGTCGTCGACGATCGGGGTCAACGGGCTCATCCACACCACGCTGGCGCCACCGTCCAACGCGCGTTGGCGGCGCCACGTCACGCTCTCCAGATACCCGGGTGCGCCCTCCCAATCGTGGGCCGTGTCGGCGGCCTCACCCTCGACGAGCGGCGGATATCGATCGGTGGCGACGTCGGCGGTGTCGCTCGTGGCCAGCAGCCACGCGCTCACGCGCGCGACGGCCCGCCAGGATCCGTCGGGCCGGGCCGCGGCCATCTCGGCGACGGCCAGCGAGATGCGTGCGCCGGGACGGTCCACCCACGCCCGGACCCGAACGGGCGCAACTGGTATGGCGCCCAGGATGTCGAGGGTCAACCGGCCCACCCGCAGGCCCGAACCGGCCATCAGCTCTTCGATGGCCTTGGTGAGCAACGCCAGTGGTGGTGAACCGTGCTGGATCGCCGGATCCCAGTTGCTGCGGGTGTCGGCGGTGGATTCGAACAGCCGGTATTCGCCGTCGGCCCCCAGCCGGCGGTAATGGCAGCCGATCACGCGGCCGGTTCCGTCGAAAGATCGGGCCACCCCGGGTAGGGCGGAGGTGTGCCGCCGTACGCCGGGCACAACGACTGGTGCGCACACCAGTTGCACAGCTTCGACGGGTTGGGCCGGAAATCTCCGGTGGCCCCGGCGGATTGAATCGCCCGCCACATCGCCATCAGGGTGCGTTCGAACCGCAGCAACTCGTCCTCGTCGGGGGTGTAGTCCAGCACCTGCCCGTCGGCCAGGTAGAGCAGCCGGAGCCGGGCGGGCAGCACGCCGCGTGACCGCAACAGCGCCACGGCGTAGAACTTCATCTGGAACATCGCCTTGAACTCGGCCAGCGTGCGGGCCTCCGGTGGCGCCTTGCCGGTCTTGTAGTCGACCACGCGCATCTCACCGGTCGGCGCGACGTCGATGCGGTCGACGAACCCCCTCAGCCGCGTGCCGTCGGCCAGTTCCACCTCCAGCCGGTACTCACAGCTCTGCGGGTCGAACCGGGTCGGATCCTCCAACCGGTAGTAGCCCGACAGCAGGGCCCGCGCCTCGTCGAACAACGCGGGATGGGTGACCTCGGCCAGCTCCGGCTCGGCCGCGACGACGCGGTCCCACGCGGGTTCGATCAGGCTCAGTGCGGTGTCGTGGTCACGCTGGGCCGCGGGCAGTTCATAGAGCTGTTCGAGGGCGGCGTGCACCAGCGAACCGCGTAGCTGGGCCGTCGACCGCGGCTCGGGCAGCCGGTCGATGGCCCGGAACCGGTACAGCAGCGGGCACTGTTTGAAGTCGCTGGCCCGCGACGGCGACAGCGCCGGGCGGCGCGCCGGCTCACCCTCACCCGGGTCATCACTCATACCTGGCAGCCTATGACCGCGGGCCGACAAAGTTGGGCAACCCCGCGCGCTCGTGCGTGCCGTTGTACTGGCAGGCTGGACAGCTGTGCCGAGAACAGGACCGTTTGCCGTAGGTGACCGCGTGCAGCTCACCGATGCGAAGGGCAGGCACTACACGATGGTGCTCAATCCCGGCGGTGAGTTCCACACCCACCGCGGGATCATCGCGTTCGACAACGTCATCGGGTTACCCGAGGGCAGCGTCGTGAAATCCACCAACGGTGATCAGTTCCTGGTGCTGCGCCCGCTGCTGGTCGACTACGTGATGTCCATGCCGCGCGGCGCGCAGGTGATCTACCCGAAGGACGCCGCCCAGATCGTGCACGAGGGCGACATCTTCCCGGGCGCACGCGTCCTGGAGGCAGGCGCCGGTTCCGGCGCGTTGACGTGTTCGTTGCTGCGCGCGGTCGGGCCGCAGGGCCGCGTGACGTCCTATGAGGTGCGCGACGACCACGCCGTGCACGCCGAGCGCAACGTCACGACGTTCTTCGGCGAGCGGCCCGACAACTGGGATCTGGTGATCGGCGACCTGGCCGACTACTCCGGGCCCGAGATGGACCGCGTGGTGCTCGACATGCTCGCGCCGTGGGAGGTGCTGCCCGCGGTCTCCCGCGCCCTGGTGGCGGGCGGCGTCCTGATGATCTACGTCGCGACCGTCACCCAGCTCTCCCGCGCCGTGGAGGCCCTGCGTGAACAGCAGTGCTGGACCGAACCGCGGGCCTGGGAGAGCATGCAGCGCGGCTGGCATGTGGTGGGCCTGGCGGTGCGGCCACAACACACCATGCGGGGCCACACGGCCTTTCTGATCAGCGTGCGCAAATTGGCGCCGGGCGCGGTCGCGCCCATGCCGCTGCGGCGCAAACGTCAACTCGGCGGCTCGGTCTGATCTGAACACGCCGATCGTCGGCGCGCGCGCCTAGTCGTCGCTGTGGTGCAGGCCGCGGCGGGCCGACAGCAGCTCGATCTCAGGCCTGGCGGCGACCATCCGTTCGGCGGTGTCCAAAACATCGACGACATGCGCGCGGTCGGCAGCCACGAGACCGATGCCGATCCCGGCACGCCGGTGCAGATCCTGCGCCCCGGTCTCGGCGGCCGACACCGCCAGCTTGCGCTGCAGTTCGGCGATCACCGGCCGGATCACCGACCGCTTCTGCTTGAGCGAATGCACGTCGCCGAGCAGCACATCGAACTCCAACCATCCGATCCACATGCGCTAGGGCGTCGGCGTGGGGGGCGGAGCGGGCGCGGGACTTGGCGGTCCGCCGGCGGCCCCCATCTCCAGCAGCATGTCGGCGGTGCGTCTGGTCAGCTGCCAGCCACCGTTGTGGGGCGTGAACTCCATCGGAAAGCTGAACTCGCGAGGCGCCGCGCCGGCCGGCGCGGCGGTGCTGACCTTGATGGTGGCCATGACGTTGCCCTGCTCGGTCTGTGCCCAGGCCAGGTCGGTGGCCTCGAAAGTCAGTGGGGTGAATCCGTTGTCGGCCAACGCGCGCCCGAATTTGTCCAGGGCTTCGGCGTCGGCCGCGGTTGCCTGCTCGACGACGTCGATCTTCTCCGCGCCTGGGACGTTGACGTCGGCAAGCCGGTACAGCACACCGGTGAGCACGTCCGGGGCGGGCAGCGGATCGGTGGGCGGCGCGACAGGCGTGACCGGCAGCGCCGCCGTGGTCTCGAGTGTCGGGGTTGTGGGCGGTTTTTCGGGGGTACTACACCCGGACAGCCCAAGTGCCGCCACAATGGTGGCGGCACTCAGAGCTGCGATGCGGGTCCGGAGCAATTACCCGACGGACGACAGCAGGTTCAGGGCCGATCCCTTCGAGATCTGCCAGCCGGTCGGGCTCGGGCCCGCGACGAACTGGATGTTCTGGGTGGCGGTGCCGCCGGTCGCGGCCGTCGCGGTGACGTCGGCGTAAGCCACCGGGCCCTGCTGATCGACGTTGGCGACCGTGAAGGTCAGCGGGAACTTGCCTTCGGCGGCGGCCTGGTTGTAGGCACGGTCGGCGGCGATGCTCTCGACGCGCCCGATGCCGCCCTGGATGTAGGCGGCCTTGCCGCGGAATGAGCCGCCCGCGGAGAGCGCTTGCAGGGTCTGCACCAGCGGGGCTTCGAGCTCCGGCGCGGGCAGCTGCGGCAGCGGCGCACCGAAGACGACCGGCTGCACAGCGGGGGAGGCCGACATCGTGCTCGATGCAATGGAAGTCACACCCGCTGCGGCTCCGCCCACGACTGCGGCGGCTCCGGCTGCGGCGACAAACCCGGTAACGAGGGTTTTCAGGGTCACGACTGTCCTTTCGAAGGGACCAACTCTGGGTAGAGGCTAACAGTGGCGCTGGTGTGTCGAGTTCCTAGAGCACACACAAAGGCTGAATCGCCGGTAGCGTTGAAGTTGTTACTGCACCAACTTCCGGTGCGGGAGGGAGCGCAATATGAGTGAGTCAGAGCGTTCGGAAGGCTTTTCTGAGGGTTCCGCCTCGTTCGGGTCCGGACCTATGTCCAGTGAAGATGCCGCAGAGTTGGAAGCGTTGCGCCGCGAAGCCGCAGTTCTGCGCGAGCAACTGGAGAACGCGGTAGGTCCGCAGAGCGGGTTGCGCAGCGCGCGCGACGTGCACCAACTTGAGGCCCGGATCGATTCGCTCGCGGCGCGAAACGCCAAACTCATGGACACCCTCAAGGAAGCCCGCCAGCAACTTCTCGCGCTGCGTGAAGAGGTGGACCGGCTGGGCCAGCCGCCCAGCGGTTACGGCGTGCTGTTGGCGACGCACGAGGACGACACGGTCGACGTGTTCACCTCGGGTCGCAAGATGCGGCTCACGTGCTCGCCGAACATCGAGACCGCTTCACTCAAGCAAGGCCAGACCGTGCGCCTCAACGAGGCGCTCACGGTCGTCGAGGCGGGGTCGTTCGAGGCCGTCGGCGAGATCAGCACGCTGCGCGAGATCCTGGCCGACGGGCACCGCGCACTCGTGGTCGGGCACGCCGACGAGGAGCGCATCGTCTGGCTGGCCGAGCCGCTGGTCGCCGCCGAGGATCTGCCTGACGACGACGAGGGCGAGGCCTTGCTCGACGATTCCCGGCCGCGCCGGCTGCGCCCGGGCGACTCGCTGCTGGTGGACACCAAGGCGGGTTACGCGTTCGAGCGCATCCCCAAGGCCGAGGTCGAGGATCTGGTGCTCGAAGAGGTGCCCGATGTCAGCTACAACGACATCGGTGGCCTCGGCAGGCAGATCGAGCAGATCCGCGACGCGGTCGAGTTGCCGTTCCTGCACAAGGAGCTCTACAAAGAGTACTCGCTGCGGCCGCCCAAGGGTGTGCTGCTCTACGGTCCGCCCGGCTGCGGCAAGACGCTCATCGCCAAGGCCGTGGCCAACTCGTTGGCCAAGAAGATGGCCGAGGTCCGTGGCGACGACGCCCGCGAGGCGAAGAGCTACTTCCTCAACATCAAGGGCCCCGAGCTGCTCAACAAGTTCGTCGGCGAGACCGAGCGGCACATCCGCCTGATCTTCCAGCGCGCCAGGGAGAAGGCCTCCGAGGGCACCCCGGTGATCGTGTTCTTCGACGAGATGGACTCGATCTTCCGGACCCGCGGCACCGGGGTCAGCTCCGACGTCGAGACAACCGTTGTTCCCCAGCTGCTTTCGGAGATCGACGGTGTCGAGGGCCTGGAGAACGTCATCGTCATCGGCGCCTCCAACCGCGAGGACATGATCGACCCGGCGATCCTGCGGCCCGGCCGCCTGGACGTCAAGATCAAGATCGAGCGGCCGGACGCCGAGTCGGCGCAGGACATCTTCTCCAAGTACCTCACCGAGGATCTGCCGGTGCACGCCGACGACCTCGCGGAGTTCTCGGGCGACCGCGGTCTGTGCATCAAGGCCATGATCGAGAAGGTCGTGGACCGGATGTACGCCGAGATCGACGACAACCGGTTCCTGGAGGTCACCTACGCCAACGGTGACAAGGAAGTCATGTACTTCAAGGACTTCAACTCCGGGGCCATGATCCAGAACGTCGTCGACCGCGCCAAGAAGAACGCGATCAAGAGCGTGCTGGAGACGGGTCAGCCCGGTCTGCGCATCCAGCACCTGCTGGATTCGATCGTCGACGAGTTCGCCGAGAACGAGGATCTGCCCAACACCACCAATCCCGATGACTGGGCCCGGATCTCGGGTAAGAAGGGCGAGCGGATCGTCTACATCCGCACGCTGGTCACCGGGAAGAGTTCGAGTGCGTCGCGGGCGATTGACACCGAGTCGAACCTGGGTCAGTACCTGTAGTTTTTTCCGCACGAGCAGACGCAAACTCGTCCTTTTCCGCCGAGAAAAGGGCGAGTTTGCGTCTGCCCGCCAGGGCCCGGTAACTGGTGTTCCACAGCCACTCCACCGGCCCCCGGCGGAACCGGCGCAGCCACAGGTGCGCGAACGTCATGATCACCACCACGACGGTGAGGTAGATCGCGATCGTGGCGGGCACCCGGTGCTGCGGAGGCGTCGACGCGGCCAGGCCCAGGCCCCAGCCGTAGCACAGGGCAGAGGCGACCAGGTTCTGTAACACGTAGCTGGACAACGCCATCCGTCCGACCTCGGCCAGCCGCCGCCCGGCCCACCCGGGCGCCGGGCGATGAACGTAATACTCGGCAACCGCGGACAGGATCGCCAGCGACACGAACGGCGCGACGGCGTAGCGCGCCACCAGCAGTCCGGTCCCGCCCCCTGCGACTTCCAGGGTGATGTCGAGAGGCGCGGCGACCGCGAAGCCCAGCCACATCAGCCGGCGGCGCAACACCGCGCCGCGGGCGTCGAGGATGCCCGCGTGAAAAAGCCTGGCGCCCAGCAGGAACAGCGCGATCGACATCGGGAAGATCAGCACGGTCTCGAGCCGGAACAGCACCACGTGGTCGAGCCGGAACGCCACCAGATCCCAGAACGATCCGTCGGCGTAGGGATTGGGATCGAGTCGCCGCGGCGGACCCGCGACCTGCGGCGAGCTCAACAACAGCGCGGTGATCGCGGTCATCATCGTGACGTGCACTGCCGCGGCGACCGCGATGATGCACCGTTGCGTTCGCGGCGAGGTCACCAGCAGGTAGGAGACGATCCAGCCCGTGATGGCGTAGCCCATCAGCACGTCGAATTCCGTCAGCAGCACGAAGTGCACGGCACCGTCGAGGAGCAGCAGGGCAGCTCGCCACGGGTAGCTGCCCGGCCAGCGCAGCCCGGCCCGCAACGCCGAACGTTGTTGCAGGGCAAGACCGATACCGAACATCACGGTGAGCAGGCCGAGGAACTTGCCCTGCGCGAGGAACTGCAGCACGACCTCGAGGGTGCGCCAGTCGGAGTCCGGGGTGCCGCTCAGATAACCGACCAGGCCCTCGGGATGGGTGAAGATCCAGATGTTGGTGCCGAGCGTGCCCAGGATCGCGATACCGCGCAGAACGTCCAGGGATTGCAGCCGTGACGAGGACATGACTGCGGACGCTACCATACGAACGTATGGGTTCGGCTATGATCGGACCGTGAGCGAGCCGTACGAGCGCATGACCGACGCGGTGCTGGCGGTTCTGGTCGCCGACGGCTTCGAGGGCGTTTCGGTGCGGAAAGTGGCTGCGCAGGCCGATGTTTCGATCGGTGCGGTGCAGCATCATTTCCCCACGAAAGACGCGATGCTGGCGGCGGCCATGGACCGCGCGAGTGAACGCTTCGTGGCCCGGTTGGGCGAGCAGATGCGGCCCGACATGTCCGCCGCCGAGCGGCTCGAGGCGTTGGCGGTCGCGCTGGTGTGCCCGGATCCGCGCGACCGCGACATCAGCGTGGCGTGGCTGCTGCGGCTGGCCCGGGCCGCGGTACACGAACCGACCGCCCAGCGCCACCGTGCGGACTGGACCCGCGTTTCGCAATGGCTGCGCGCGTTGATCGTCGAGGCGGCCCCCGCGGTGGACGCCGAAGTCGCGGCGGTCGAATTACTGGCGCTCCTCGACGGGTTGGCGTGCTCGGTGGCGGTCGAACCGGAGCGGGTCAGCGCCGACCTCGCCGAACGGATCGCCCGTGGCCATGTTCGCGGTCTCGTGAGCTGATGGCCGTGGCGATGGCGCGGAGCTCTTCGAGCACGACCGCCACCGCGGGTCGCGACGTGGCCCCGGCACGGGTGACCGCCTCGATGCGGCGTGCCACGGTGATGTCACTGACCGGCAACCGGACCAGTGGACGCGCGAGCGCGACATAGCGCGGCATCAGCGCGATGCCGATGCCGGCGTGCACGAGCTCCTCGACAATCCGGAAGTCGTTGATCCGCTGAGCGATCCGCGGCTGCACTCCGGTCAGCAACGCGATCGAGTTGAGCACGTCGTCGACCATGAGCCCACCCTCGACGCCGATCCACTGTTCGTCGGCCAGCTCGGCCAACCGGACGTGGTCCCGGCGGGCGAGCCGATGACCGGCGGGCATCACCACGTCGAGCGGCTCGCGCAGCAGTGGGGTCGCGGTGAAGCGCGACCCCCACTCCGTGCTGTCGCGGTCGTCGCGGTGGACCACCACGACGTCGAACTCGGTGAGTTGCTGCGGCGCACGCGATGCGGGCACGTCGATGTCGCTGCCCAGCACGTCGACACCGCGGTCATGCGACCGGGTGATCAACGGAGCCAGCAGCATCGCCGCGCCCGAGGGGAAAAAGGAAATGCTGACGCTGCCACGCGGCGACGTCCGGTAGGCGTCCATCTCCGCTCGGGCCCGGTCGAGCGCGGCCAGCACGGCGTCCGCGTGCCCCACGAGCACGCGACCGGCATCGGTGAGCCGAACCCGGCGGCCCGCGGGTTCGATCAGCGGTACACCCGCTTCGCGCTGGAGAATCTTGAGTTGTTGGGACACCGCGGACGGTGTCATCGACAGCGCCTGAGCGACTGCCGCAACGGTGCCGTGATCCGCCAGCTCGCGGAGCATACGCAGGCGTCCGGCATCCATGAAGTAATTCTACATATATTGAGAAGAATCATTAGCTTGACTGATGTAATTGGTCGCAAGAGGCTGTCTCCATGCCCAACCGGATGTCCGACGTCGCGTTGCTCGGAGTCGCGGTGGTGTGGGGATCGAGCTACCTGGCGCTCAAAGAACTGGCCAGCGCCGACACCGTGTTCGCGCTGCTGGCCCTGCGGTTCGTCGTCGCGGCGGTGGTGCTCGCGGTGCTGGTCGGCCCGCGGCTGCGGCACATCACCGCGGCTGAACTCGTCTCCGGGGTCATGTGCGGCGGTGTCTTGTGGGCGGTCTGCGCGGCTGAAACCTACGGTGTGACGCGGACATCCGCGTCCAATGCGGGCCTGCTGATGGCGCTGACGATCGTGGTCACGCCGCTGCTGCAGGGGCCGCGCAGCGTCCCGGTGCGGTTCTACGGGGCAGGTGTGGCCGCGGTGCTCGGATGTGTGTTGCTCACCCAGTCGCACGGTTTCGGCCCGCCCGGAATCGGCGATCTGGTGATCGGAACCGCCGCGGTGCTGCGGTCTTGCCATGTCACGCTGCTCGGGCGCATCTCCGCCGGGCGCGAGCTCGACATCACGCGGTTGACGCTGGTCCAGTTGGCGACCGTGGCAGGCCTTTCGACGGGCTTGTCGACCGTGACCGGACAGCCGGCAGGCGCCGTCGCGGTCGATATGGGGGCCGCTGACGTGATGCTGCTGCTGTATCTGGCGTTGGCGTGCACGGTATTTGCGTTCGTCGTGCAGGTGCGTGCCGTGCAGCTGAGCACCCCGGCGCGAGTGAGCCTGCTGCTGGGCACCGAGCCGCTGTGGGCCGCGATGATCGGCGTCGGGGTTGGTTCGGATCCGGTCACCGCCGCGGGAGTGGTCGGGGCGCTGCTGGTCGTCGGGGGCGCGGCGTGGGGTTCACTGCGTGAGAAAACAGTTCAAATTCCATTAAAAAACGATTGACGAATTCGCCCGAATGCGCCGAGGCATTGCTTGATGCAAGTCTTTTGACAAACGCTCGGGCGGCACATTGCGGTCAGATCGCGCACAGAACGCCGAGGCAAAGATAACGATTTGATAACGGTGGCGACGTTCGCCCCTCAGGCGGCTGTGTCGGGATAACCGCAGATCAGGAAGTATTGACGGCTGTGCTCCTTCGACGCCCGCGGCTGCGTGGCGGCTTGATCCGGCACCGGCGGTGTGCTTACGGTCGGTGCACCGATGACTTGAACTGACGATTATCGATGACTGTTCGGTGGTGACTTCTAACTCGATATGCACGTTTACAACAGCGCCCCGCCGCGTATCAGCGCAGAGCCGGGACGAAGTCCGTCGGGCCCAGATGCCCGAAGCGAATTACTGCGCCCGCCATGCGCCGAGGATGCGATCGCAATCCGCGATCTGGCTGCCGCGACCGGCGTGCTCGACCTGAATTCGACGTATGCCTACCTGCTACTCGCCACCGACTTCGCGGCGACCTCGATCGTGGCCGAATCAGCCGGTGCGCTGCGCGGTTTCATCACCGGCTACCACCCGCCGGCACGGCCCGACGTGCTGTTCGTCTGGCAGGTGGCCGTTGCCCCGGCCGGCCAGGGCAGCGGTGTGGCGAGTGCCATGATCGATGCGCTGGTCCACCGGGTCAGGGCGAACCGCCACGGTCATCCGGTGACCGTGGAAGCGACTGTCTCGCGGGATAATTCGGCGTCACGTGCCTTCTTCGGTGCGTTCGCGCGCAGGCACGGCGTCCCGTTGGTCGAGCAGCCTCATTTCGGTGCTGACCTGCTCTCCGCCGACAACAGCCACGAAGACGAGCCGATCCTGCGCATCGGCCCGATCGCCGCACCGCTGGCCAACTGATTTCGAGTTAGGTCGCCTGGCCGCAGATTCATGGCCAAGGCGTCATCCATTGAACCGATCGGAAGGATTTCTCTTGCTGCTCGCCGAGACCGCCCCCTTGACCGAGGCCGGACTGCCCGAGGTGTTCTCCTCGGTGGAATCCGAGGTCCGCAGCTACTGCCGGGGCTGGCCGACAGTCATGCAGAGCGCCAACGACTCCTGGGTCACTGACACCGAGGGCCGCCGTTACATCGACTTCTTCGCCGGCGCGGGTGCGCTCAACTACGGCCACAACAACCCGCTGCTCAAGGCGCCGCTGCTGGATTACCTGGCCTCCGATGGCATCGTGCATTCGCTCGACATCGCGACGGAAGCCAAACAGCGCTTCCTGGAGACGTTCCAGCGCGTGATCCTCGAGCCGCGCGGGCTGGACTTCAAGGTGCAGTTCCCGGGGCCCACGGGCGCCAACTCCGTGGAGTCGGCCCTCAAACTCGCCCGCAAGGTCACGGGCCGGGAATCGATCGTGAGCTTCACCAACGCTTTTCACGGCATGACCCTGGGTGCGCTCTCGGTCACCGGCAATTCGATGAAGCGTGCCGGCGCGGGCATCCCGCTGGTGCACGCCACCCCGATGCCCTATGACAACTACTTCGGCGGGGTCACCGAGGACTTCCACTGGTTCGAGCGCGTCCTCGACGATTCCGGCAGCGGTCTCAACCGGCCCGCCGCCGTGATCGTGGAGACCGTCCAGGGGGAGGGCGGCCTCAACGTCGCGCGCATCGAATGGCTTCAGGCGCTGGCAGATCTGTGCCGCAGCCGCGACATCCTGCTGATCGTCGACGACGTTCAAATGGGTTGTGGCCGAACCGGACCGTTCTTCAGCTTCGAAGCCGCAGGCATCGTGCCCGACATCGTCACGCTGTCCAAGTCGATCAGTGGCTACGGCCTTCCGATGGCGCTGACGCTGTTCCGCCGGGATCTCGACGTGTGGGCGCCCGGCGAACACAACGGCACCTTCCGCGGGCACAACCCCGCGTTCATCACGGCCACCGCGGCACTCGAAAATTACTGGAAGACACCGCATTTCTCGCAGGAGACGGCCCGCAAAGGCGACCTGGTGCGGGCCCGCCTCGATGACATCGAGCAGCGGCACACCGGTGTCACGGCCCGTGGCCGCGGGATGGCGCAGGGCCTGAAGTTCGACGATGCCGACCTGGCCGGAAAGGTGTGCCGCGCAGCGTTCGACCGCGGCGTGCTGATGGAGACCAGCGGCCCGTCCGACGAGGTGGTCAAGCTCCTGCCGCCACTGACCACACCCGTGCCCGACCTGGAGAAGGGCCTGGACATCCTCGACGAATCCGTTTCCGCAACCCTGAGCTAAGGAGCAGAACACCGCAATGATCGTGCGTACCACCGCCGAGATCACCGGCACCGATCGCGATGTCGCCGACGGCAATTGGCGATCCAAACGGATCATCCTCGCCGGCGACGGCGTCGGATTCTCGTTCCACGAGACGACCATCAACGCGTCGTCGGTCAGCGAGTTCCACTACCAGCACCACGTCGAGGCGGTCTGGGTCGTGGAGGGCACCGGGACGCTGACCAACCTGGAGACCGGCGAGCAGCATCCGCTCGGCCCCGGCACCATGTACCTGCTCAACGGGCATGAGCGCCACCGGGTCACGTGTGACGAGCAGCTGCGCATGCTGTGCGTGTTCAACCCGCCGGTCACCGGTCAGGAAGTGCACGACGAGACCGGCGCCTACCCGCCACCGCAGTCGGTCGCATGAGCATGGGCGACACCTATCCCACCCGGCTCGACCACGCGATCGCGCCGATCCCGCGACAGGATCCGGTGGTGTGGGGGCAGGCCACGAGCGGGCCGCTCAAGCAGGGCGTTCTCGACGGCTTCGCCGACAAGGGCTACCTGATCCGCCCGGACACCGTCGCCGAGGAGTCTCTGCCCGCGCTCCGGCACGAACTCGACCGCATCGCAGCCGATCTCGATCCCGACGATCCGCGGGTGATCCGTGAGCCGGGCGGCACCATCCGGTCGATCTTCGAGCCCCACCTGCTCAGCGAACTCGTCGCCGAGGTGGTGCGGCTCGACACCGTGCTGCCGGTCGCGCGGCAACTGCTCGGCAGCGACGTCTACATCCACCAGGCCCGGATCAATCTGATGCCCGGGTTCACGGGGACCGGGTTCTACTGGCATTCCGATTTCGAGACCTGGCATGCCGAGGACGGGATGCCGGCGATCCGGGCGGTGTCGTGTTCGATCGCGTTGACCCACAACTATCCGTACAACGGGTCGCTGATGGTGATACCGGGTTCGCACCACACGTTCTACCCGTGCGTGGGAGCCACGCCCGACAACAACCACGACACCTCACTGGTGTCGCAGCGCATCGGTGTGCCCGACGAGAACACCTTGACCAAGGCCGTCGACCAGTGCGGGATCGACCAGTTCACCGGTCCGCCCGGAACGGCGCTGTGGTTCGACGCGAATCTGTTGCACGGCTCAGGCTCCAACATCACGCCGCTGCCGCGGTCGAACATCTTCCTGGTGTTCAATTCGGTGGACAACGCACTGGGGGAGCCGTACGCGGCGCCGCGCCCGCGGCCCGAGTACCTGGCAGCCAGACGCGCAACCGCCGTCACCTAGGCTGATCTCATGCAACGGATCATCGGAACCGAGGTCGAGTACGGCATTTCGTCGCCGTCGGATCCGACCGCCAATCCGATCCTGACCTCGACCCAGGCGGTGCTCGCGTACGCGGCGGCCGCCGGTATCCAGCGCGCCAAGCGCACCCGCTGGGACTACGAGGTGGAATCGCCGCTGCGCGATGCCAGGGGATTCGACCTGTCGCGGTCGTCGGGGCCACCGCCGATCGTCGACGCCGACGAGGTCGGCGCGGCGAACATGATCCTCACCAACGGTGCGCGGCTCTACGTCGACCACGCGCATCCCGAGTACTCGGCTCCGGAGTGCACCGATCCGATGGACGCGGTGATCTGGGACAAGGCAGGCGAACGCGTCATGGAGGCCGCGGCGCGCCACGTCGCGAGCGTGCCCGGCGCCGCGAAACTGCAGCTCTACAAGAACAACGTGGACGGCAAGGGCGCGTCGTACGGCTCGCACGAGAATTACCTGATGAGCCGCCAGACCCCGTTCTCGGCGGTCATCGCGGGTTTCACGCCGTTCCTCGTGTCGCGCCAGGTGGTCACGGGCTCGGGGCGGGTCGGCATCGGGCCCTCGGGCGACGATCCGGGTTTCCAGCTGTCGCAACGTGCCGACTACATCGAGGTCGAGGTGGGCCTGGAGACCACCCTCAAGCGCGGCATCATCAACACGCGTGACGAGCCGCACGCCGACGCCGACAAGTACCGGCGGCTGCACGTCATCATCGGCGATGCGAACCTCGCGGAGACCTCGACCTACCTCAAGCTCGGCACCAGTTCGCTGGTGCTCGACCTGATCGAAGAGGGCATCGATCTCTCCGATCTCGCCCTGGCCCGGCCCGTGCACGCGGTCCACGTGATCAGCCGTGACCCGTCGCTGCGCGCGACGGTCGCCCTCGCCGACGGCCGGGAACTGACAGCGCTTGCGCTGCAACGGATCTACCTGGACCGGGTGGCCAAGCTCGTCGACAGCCGCGACCCCGACCCGCGGGCCAGCCATGTCGTCGAGACCTGGGCCAACGTGCTCGATCTGCTGGAGCGTGACCCGATGGAGTGCGCCGACCTGCTGGACTGGCCGGCGAAGCTGCGGTTGCTCGAAGGCTTCCGGCAGCGCGAGAACCTCAGCTGGCAGGCGCCCCGGCTGCATCTGGTCGATCTGCAGTACTCCGACGTGCGCCTCGACAAGGGCCTCTACAACCGGCTCGTGGCGCGCGGCTCGATGAAGCGGCTCATCACCGAACAGCAGGTGCTCGACGCGGTCGACAACCCGCCGACCGACACGCGCGCGTACTTCCGCGGTGAGTGCCTGCGCCGGTTCGGTGCCGACATCGCCGCGGCGAGCTGGGACTCGGTGATATTCGACCTGGGTGGCGATGCGCTCGTCCGGATTCCAACCCTGGAGCCGCTGCGCGGCAGTAAAGCGCATGTCGGGGCCCTGCTGGATTCGGTGGACAGCGCGGTCGAACTGGTCGAACAGCTCACGACCTGACGGCCCGCTATCCCGGGCAAACCGGTCACAGACCGGTACTGTGGAAGGACCGGTGGGCGGCGGTGAGCCCGCCGATGACGAGTGCAGGAGGCAGCGATGGCTCAAGAGCAGACCAAGCGTGGCGGTGGCGGCGGCGAGGACGACGATCCCACCGGTACCACGGCCGCCGGCCAGGAGCGTCGCGAGAAGCTCGCTGAGGAAACCGACGACCTGCTTGACGAGATCGACGACGTACTGGAAGAGAACGCTGAGGACTTCGTGCGCGCATACGTGCAAAAGGGCGGCCAGTGACCTGGCACGAGAATTTATCGTTCCCCAAGTCCCTCCCAGGAGCACCAGCTGTAGCCGTCGACCTGTCGTCGTTCTCGGATCTGCTGCGTAGGCAGTCACCCGACTTGCTGCCCGCCGCCAGGCTCGGTGACGCGCTGAACCCGACCGCGACCAACGTCGTGCCGCACGGCACCACCATCGTCGCGCTCAAATACCCCGGCGGCGTCGTCATCGCGGGTGACCGCCGCGCCACGCAGGGCAACATGATCGCGGTGCGGGACGTGCAGAAGGTGCACATCACCGACGACTACACGGCCACGGGCATCGCCGGAACCGCCGCGATCGCGGTCGAATTCGCGCGTCTGTACGCGGTCGAGCTCGAGCACTACGAGAAGGTCGAAGGCGTTCCGCTGACCTTCCGCGGCAAGGTCAACCGGCTGGCCACCATGGTGCGCGGCAATCTCGGTGCGGCCCTGCAGGGTTTCGTGGCGCTGCCGCTGCTGGTGGGCTTCGACGTCGACGATCCGGACACCGAGAACGCCGGGCGCATCGTGTCATTCGACGCCGCAGGCGGGTGGAACCTCGAGGAAGAGGGCTACCAGTCGGTGGGTTCGGGCTCACTGTTCGCCAAGGCCTCGATCAAGAAGCTGTATCTGCAAGTGACCGACGCGGATTCGGCGCTGCGCGTGGCCATCGAGGCGCTCTACGACGCAGCCGACGACGACTCCGCCACGGGCGGTCCCGACCTGGTCCGCGGCATCTACCCGACCGCGGTGACCATCGGTGTCGAGGGCGCCGAGGAGGTCGCCGAGGCGCGGATCGCCGAGCTGGCTCGTGAGGTGATCGCAAGCCGCACCGCGACGAAAGGTGACGGCTGATGAGCTTCCCGTACTTCATCTCGCCCGAGCAGGCGATGCGGGAGCGCTCCGAGCTGGCCCGGAAGGGCATCGCCCGGGGCCGCAGCGTCGTGGTGCTGGCGTACGACAGCGGAGTGCTGTTCGTCGCGGAGAACCCGTCGCGCTCCCTGCAGAAGGTCAGCGAGCTCTACGACCGGGTCGGTTTCGCGGCGGTGGGCCGGTTCAGCGAGTTCGACAAGTTGCGCGTCGGCGGCATCCAGTACGCCGACACCCGCGGCTACGCCTATGACCGTCGCGATGTCACCGGCCGTCAGCTCGCCAACGTGTACGCGCAGACGCTGGGCACCATCTTCACCGAGCAGGCCAAGCCGTTCGAGGTCGAGCTGTGCGTGGCCGAGGTCGCCCACTACGGCGAGACGAAGGCCCCTGAGCTCTACCGGATCACCTACGACGGGTCGATCGCGGACGAACCGCACTATGTGGTGATGGGCGGCACGACGGAGCCCATCGTCGCCAAGCTCGGTGAGTCCTACACCGAGAACGCCGATCTGGCGGCCGCGGTGAAGATCGCGGTCGAGGCACTCAGTGCGGGTGCGGAAGGCTCGGAGCCACGTAAACTCGGCCCCTCGACCCTCGAGGTGGCCGTGCTCGACGCCAAGCGGCCGCGCCGGTGCTTCCGGCGCATCACCGGAGCGGCGCTCGAAGGACTGCTGCCCGAACCGGAGCCTGAGCCGACGCCGGCTGAGTAGAGTCGGCCCGTGGACGACGGGGGAGAGCAGCGGCGACGCTATCGGCCGAGCCGCGCGCAATGGTCGCTGGCCGGGCTGATCCTGGCGTTCGTGGTCGGCGTGGTCCTGTTCCGGGTGATCAAAGGCTTCGGCTTGGGGCAGACGGCTGCGTTCTACATCGGCATCCCCACGGTGCTGGCGCTGATCCTGACCTTGACCGCGCCGTCGGGCCGGATCATGGGCATGACGCTCAAGGCGATCACGATCCTGCTGCTGTTGGCGATCCCGGTGGCCGGAGAGACGTTCATCTGCGTGATCATCGCCGCGCCGCTGTTCTACGCGGTCGGCATCGTCGTGGCGCTGATCGTCGGCGCGGCCCGCAAGTCCGACCGGCCCGGCACCGCCCGCATCGCGGTCGTGCCCGCCCTTGCGCTGGTGGTGTCGATGGAAGGCGTCGTGCCCGCGCTGACCCTGCCCGGCGATAACACCGTGTCCGCGAGCCGCATCGTCGCCGCGACACCGGACCAGGTCGCCGCGGCCCTGGGCCGGCCACTGCGGTTGTCCGAGGTCGCACCGCCCGGTGTGCTGGCCCTTGGCTTTCCCAAGCCTCTGCTGGACCACGGCGGCCCGTTGCAGGTAGGCCAACGCCGCACCGTCATGTTCGAAGGGGGTCATCACCGGCCGGGATTTGTCGCCGCGCACCACTGGGGCGAAGCGCCGTCAGCGGTGGATTTCGAGGTGGCCGCGCGCACCGCGGATTCGGTGCAATTCCTGCTGGTTTCGGACGCCACGCCACTGGCGACCTGGCTCACGTGGCGCTCGTCGGACGTGAGCTGGCATGCCGTCGACAGCGGGCACACCGAGATCACCTGGTCCTTGAGCTATACCCGGCGGCTCGCGCCGGCCTGGTATTTCGGGCCGATCGAAGCGGTGGTGACGCAGCGCGCGGCGGCGTATCTGCTCGACGCCGTCGATCTCGGCCGGTGACCACGGGCTTGGACGTCACCGTGCTGCGCAGCGGCGCGGTCCTGGTGTCAGCGGCGCTGGCCGCTGCGCTGTGGCTGGCGGCACCCGGCGGGCGGATCGGTGCGGCGCTTGCCACGCTGTGGAACGCGGTGGGGCTCGCCGGGGTCAACGCCGTCGCCGTGGCAGCCGGCTGGTGGTCGTTCGGCACCGAGGGGCTGATGTGGGCCGGGGTGCCCATCGATGTGATCTTCGGCTGGGCCGTGCTGTGGGGTGCGGTGCCCGTCCTGCTCGCACGATGGGTGAATCCCGTTGTGTCCGTGGCAGTTCTGATTGCCTGCGATGTGCTGGCGATGGGCAGCCTCGAGCCGTTGGTGCGGCTGCGCACCGACTGGGCCTACGGCGAGGCGCTGGCCGTGGCCGTGTGCCTGGTGCCCGGCGTGGTGCTGGGCTGGTCGACGGCCCGGGGCCGCAACCTGTGGTGCCGCGTGACCCTGCAGGTGGTGTTGTTCGGCGCGATTCTGCTGTTCGCCATTCCGGCAACGACTTTCGCGCTCACCGGCTCCTCGTGGTCGGACGTCGACGTCGGTGGGCTCGCGGATTCGGTGCTGTTGCAGGCCGGCGCGGTCGTCGTGGTGATCGCATTGCGAGCGGTCGCCGATTTCGCCCACCACGGCGGCACGCCGTTCCCGTGGGATCCGCCACCGCAGTTGGTGACGGGAGGACCGTACGCGTTCGTCGCCAATCCGATGCAGCTCGCCGCGGTCCTGATCCTGCTCGTCGGCGCCGGTGTGCTGAACAGTGCCGGGTTGGTCATGGCCGCCGGGGTGGGCGTGGTGTTCAGTGCCGGGATCGCGAGTTGGTATGAGCGCGACCAGCTTCTGGGTCGCTTCGGCGACGAGTGGATCGCCTACCGCGCTTCGGTGCACGATTGGCTGGCGCGGTGGCGGCCGTATCCAAACCGGGCGCAGGCCCGGATCTATGTGGCGGTGTCGTGTGACCCGTGCAGCGAGGTCGCCGGGTGGCTGCAGCGCAGGCACCCGGTCGCGCTGGCGATCGAGCCCGCCGAGAAACACGCCGAGGATCTGCGACGGGTGCGCTACGAGTCGGATGTCGTGGTCCTGCAAGGCACCCGGGCCATCGGTGCGGCGCTGGAGCACATCTCGCTCGGCTGGGCCGTGGTGGGGTGGCTCATGCGCGCGCCGGTGCTGGCGTGGTTCGTGCAGCTGCTTGCCGACGCGGTGGGCGCCGGCCCGCGCGCGCTCAACCGGTGACGAGACGGCCTGCGGGCTCGCTAGACCGCGGCGCGAATCAGTTCGGCGAACGCGTCGGGCACTTCCAGTGGCGTGAAATGGCCCGAGTCGTCGGCCGTGTGCAGCCGGACGTCGAGGAAGTAGTCGTCGAGGCGGTCGGCCCAGTCCGGCGGGAACAGCGGGTCGTGTCGTGGCCACAGCACCGCGGTCGGCGCCTGGATCTTGACGGCGCGGTCGGGCGGCAGCTCGGTGAGTGACTGCGCGACGGTGCCTGCTCCCGCGCGGTACCAGCCGAGCGACGCGGTGAACGCACCCGGCAGGGCGTAGTCCGCGACGAGCCGGTCCAGATCGTCCTCGGAGAGCGTGAATCCGGGTCCGGACCAGTGGTTCCAGAAGTGGCGCAGGTACTCCCGGACGATCTCCGGGTTCCCGTCGATCAGGCGGTCGGCGATCGGCAACTGGTGAAACGCCTGGTACCAGAATTCGTGCTGAGCGTGCGGGCTCAGCACCCGATCGCCCGCACCCGGCAGTGGCGGCGACAGCACCAGTGCCTTCGCGAGGTGCGGGTGCATGCGGGCCACGCTCTGGGCCACGCGGCTGCCGACGTCGTACCCGGCCAGGATGACGTCGGTGAGGTTGAGCTCGTTGATCAGCCCGACCACGCTCGCCGCCTGGGCCGTCGCGCTGTAGAAGTGCTGCACCGCGACGGCGTGTTTGTCGGAGCCGCCGAACCCGCGCAGGTCGGGCACGATGACGTCGGCGATGTCGGTCAGCAGTGGCACCACCTTTCGGTAGTCCCGCCGGTTGCCCGGCCAGCCGTGCAGCAGCACGACGGGCGGCCCGCCTGCCACGCCGTGCCGATCGAAGGCCAATCGGAATCCGTCCACCGGAGCGCTGCGCGAGGACATCGGTCAATTCTCATCCGCTGTCGCAGCGTTGTGGGGCGGTTGGCGCTTTCAGCGCTCGGCAGATTCCGGGCGCCAGCCCACGTAGGCGAACCACAGGCCCATCGCGGTGAGCAGCAGGAAGAAGATCCGGGCCGCGATCAGCAGGCCGGGGCTGCCGACCGTGGTGTCGGCGCCGCTCTCGATCGCCGACGGGAAAGCCATCATCGCCACGCCTCGCAGCGCGACGAACCAGCCGAACAGCGAGATGAGTACGGCCGTCACGCTGTACCAGTACTGGTGGAAGGCGATCACGATCAGGCCCATCATCAGCATGGCCGCGCCAAGGATCCAGGGCAGGGTGCCGTTGGTGAACAGGTCGGACAGCAGGTCGCCGAGCTGTGGCAGCCGGATCGCGATGATCAGGGTGGCCACGGCGACGAAGGGGCCGAGAACCCGGGCGAACATGCGCGTGCGGTGCCGGCCTTCCGGGGTGGACGTGGGCATCAGGTCTCCTTTATTAATAAACCGACTACCGGTCTATTAATAAAGGTAGGATCGAGGGATGACCGACGTCAAGGGAGGCCCATGGCACGCCAAGTGAAACCCGAGGAGCACGCCGCCAGGCGGCGCGAGATCCTCGACGTCGCGCTGCAGCTGATGCACGACAAGGGGTACGCAGCGATGACCATCGAGGACGTGCTCGGCGCGCTGCAGATCTCGAAAGGCGCCCTGTATCACTACTTCAGGTCCAAGCAGGCACTGCTGGAAGGCGTCGTCGACCAGATGGGCGAGGCCGCCACCGCGCGGTTGCAACACATCGCGGACGCACCCGACCAGACGGCCCTCGACAAATTGCACGCCTACTTCGCCGCGTCGTATGCGTGGAAGTCCGAGAACGCGACCGCCGTCGCCACGCTGATCCGGCTGTGGCACGACGAGAACAATGCGCTGCTCCGGCAGAAGCTGGCCCAGGGTTCGATGCGCACCACGGCGCCGTTCCTGGAGTCGATCATCCGGCAGGGCGTTGCCGAAGGTGTCTTCGACACGGACTTCCCTCATGAGGCGGCCGGCATCATCACCGCGATGGGCCTGCACCTGGCCGATGCGTTCATCGAAGCCATCGAGGCCGACGGCGCCACCGGCATCGACATCTCGGGACCGCACGCGCGTACGGCGGTGGCGGCCTACCAGCAGGCGTTCGAACGGATCCTGGGGTTGCCCGACGGTTCGCTCACGGCACCGGGGCCTGCGGCGCCATGATGCAGGGCGGCAAACCCGGGGAGTACGGCGGCGTGCAGGGCAACGGCGTACACGGCCGGCCGTCCCAGTACGACGTCA
Organism: Mycolicibacterium mageritense; assembly: GCF_010727475.1. Lineage (NCBI taxonomy): Bacteria > Bacillati > Actinomycetota > Actinomycetes > Mycobacteriales > Mycobacteriaceae > Mycobacterium > Mycolicibacterium mageritense. The sequence goes on along the minus strand of NZ_AP022567.1, from coordinate 7,252,771 downwards.
TGTTGGGCGGGCACGTCGCGACGGGCGACGCCGTGCACGGCGGCATGCCCTGCGCATACGGCGGCGGGCACGGCTCGTCGGCGAAGGCAGCGGGCGCAGCGGGGCCGATGGTTGCCGCGGCAACGAGTAGAGCGGTCATCGCCAGCCGAATTCCGGCGCCACGCCTGCGCACGCGCCGATTTTACGGCGCCACCCCGACCGGCTTGCCCACCGATACTGTGAGCCACCCCGTAAGCTCGATAAGGTGCAGCGACGAATTATGGGCATCGAGACGGAATTCGGTGTGACCTGCACCTTCCATGGCCATCGCCGGCTCAGTCCCGACGAGGTTGCCCGCTATCTGTTCCGGCGGGTCGTGTCGTGGGGGCGCAGTTCCAACGTGTTCCTTCGCAACGGCGCCCGGTTGTATCTCGACGTGGGCAGCCACCCCGAGTACGCGACCGCCGAGTGCGACAACCTGACTCAGCTGGTCACCCACGACCGCGCCGGTGAGCGCGTGCTGGAGGATTTGCTGATCGACGCCGAGCAGCGGCTCGCCGACGAGGGCATCGGCGGTGACATCTACCTGTTCAAGAACAACACCGACTCGGCGGGCAACTCCTACGGCTGCCACGAGAACTACCTCATCGTGCGGGCCGGCGAGTTCTCCCGGATCTCCGATGTGCTGCTGCCGTTCCTGGTCACCCGGCAGTTGATCTGCGGCGCGGGCAAGGTGCTGCAGACCCCGAAGGCTGCGACGTTCTGCCTGAGTCAGCGCGCCGAGCACATCTGGGAGGGCGTGTCGAGCGCGACCACCCGCAGCCGCCCCATCATCAACACGCGCGACGAGCCGCACGCCGACGCCGAGAAGTACCGGCGGCTGCACGTGATCGTGGGTGACTCCAACATGTGCGAGTCCACCACCATGCTCAAGGTCGGCACCGCGTCGCTGGTGCTGGAGATGATCGAGGCGGGTGTGCCGTTCCGCGATTTCTCGCTGGACAATCCGATCCGCGCGATCCGCGAGGTCAGCCACGACCTGACCGGCAGGCGTCCGGTGCGGTTGGCCGGCGGCCGCCAGGCCAGCGCGCTCGACATCCAGCGGGAGTACTTCAGCCGCGCGGTCGAGTACCTGCAGACGCGTGAACCCAACACCCAGATCGAGCAGGTGGTCGACCTGTGGGGCCGCCAGCTCGACGCGGTCGAGAGCCAGGATTTCGCCAAGGTCGACACCGAGATCGACTGGGTGATCAAGCGCAAGCTGTTCCAGCGCTACCAGGACCGCTACAACATGGAGCTGTCCGACCCCAAGATCAGCCAGCTCGATCTCGCCTACCACGACATCAAGCGCGGTCGCGGGGTTTTCGACCTGCTGCAGCGCAAGGGGCTGGCCGCCAGGATCACCACCGATGAGGAGATCGACGCCGCGGTCAACACCCCGCCGCAGACCACCAGGGCCAAGCTGCGCGGTGAATTCATCAGTGCCGCACAGGAAGCCGGCCGTGACTTCACGGTCGACTGGGTGCACCTCAAGCTCAACGACCAAGCGCAGCGCACCGTGCTGTGCAAGGATCCGTTCCGGTCGGTCGACGAGCGGGTGAAGCGGCTCATCGCCAGCATGTGATCGACGGCGGCTGTCGCTGTCCGGGTCCACGCTCCCCAGGCCCTAAGCTCATGGGCGTGGCAGTTTCCAAAGTCGAGCGGTTGATGAACCTCGTCATCGCCCTGCTGTCCACCGATCGGTTCCTGCCGGCAGAAAAGATCCGCAACATCGTCCAGGGCTACAACGACAGCCCGAGCGACGAGGCGTTCTCGCGAATGTTCGAGCGGGACAAGAACGAATTGCGCGATCTGGGTATCCCGTTGGAGACCGGCCGGGTGTCCAAGTTCGACCCGACCGAGGGCTACCGCATCAACCGCGAGGCGTATGCGCTGCCCGCGGTCGAGTTGACCACCGACGAGGCAGCCGCCGTCGCGGTCGCGACGCAGCTGTGGCAGTCACCCGAACTCATCACCGCAACACAGGGGGCGCTGCTCAAGCTGCGCGCCGCAGGTGTCGACGTCGAGGGGGGAGACCCGTCGGTCGCGATCACCTCGACCAGCGTGCTGCCCGGGGTACGAGGTTCGGAGGAGGTGCTGGGAATCCTGTTGTCGGCCATCGACTCCGGGCGGGTGGTGCAGTTCGAGCACCGCTATTCGCGCAGCGACCCGTACACCACGCGGACCGTCGAGCCGTGGGGCGTGGTGACACATCGGGGACGCTGGTATCTGGTCGGACACGACCGGTTGCGTGACGACACCCGCACCTTCCGGCTGTCTCGGATCGGAGAACACGTGACCGCGATCGGGGAGCCCGGCGCGGTGCGCAAACCCGACGGTGTCAACCTGCGCGAGGTCGTGCAGCGGGTCGTCGCCGAATCGCCGACGGGTGAACAGGCTCGGGTGTGGGTGGCCGAGGGCAAGGGCACCGCGCTGCGCCGCCAGGCCACGGCCGCGACCCCTCGGACGCTGGCGGGGCGGGCCGGTGAGGAGATCACCGTCGACGTCGGCGGGTACGACCGATTGGCCAGGGAGATCGCGAGTTACGGGCCTGACGCGGTGGTCTTGGCGCCGCGGTCGTTGCGGGACGACGTCGTGGCACGGCTGCGCGCGCAGGCGGGGGTGGGGCACGCATCATGAGCCAGGTTTCGACGCGGCTGGTCCGGATGCTCAACATGGTGCCGTACTTCCAGGCCAACCCCAAGGTCACCCGCGCCGCCGCCGCGGCCGCGCTCGGTGTTACCGACAAGCAGCTCGACGCCGACCTGCGGCAGCTGTGGATGTGCGGCCTGCCCGGTTACAGCCCCGGCGATCTGATCGACTTCGATTTCGAAGGGGACACAGTCGAAGTCACCTTCAGCGCCGGTGTCGACCGCCCCCTGCGGCTCACGTCGATCGAGGCCACCGGAATCCTGGTGGCGCTACGGGCACTGGTCGACGTGCCCGGCATGGTCGATCCCGAGGCGGCCCGCAGCGCCATCGCCAAGATCGAATCCGCCGCGGGCAGCAAGCTCGCCGCGGTCGACGAGCCCGGACATGCCGAAAGCGACGCCGCGGCGGCCGTGCGGGCCGCGGTGCGCGACGGCCACGCGGTGACCCTGGAGTACTACTCGGCGTCGCGGGACTCGTTGAGTGCCCGCACGGTAGACCCGATCCGGGTGGTGCTGGTCGGCGACAACAGCTACCTCGAGGCGTGGTGCCGCACCGCCGAGGCGGTGCGGCTGTTCCGCTTCGACCGCATCGTCGACGCGCACGTGCTCGCCGAAGCGTCGGCGCCGCCACCGCCTGCCGTGCAGGCGGGTCCGGACACGTCGCTGTTCGACGCCGACCCGGCCTTGCCGTCGGCGACCTTGTTGATCGATGCAAGCGCGTCGTGGATGTTCGACTACTACCCGCTGCGGGTGGTCAACGAATTGCCCGACGGCGCCTGTGAAGCCGCGATGACCTACGCATCCGAAGACTGGATGGCCAGGTTCGTGCTCGGATTCGGGTCGGCGGTGCGGGTGCTCGCCCCCGATTCGTTGGCCCAACGGGTGCGGGATGCCGCGGCGGCGGCGCTGCGCGCCTACGACGAGGTTCCCGCCGACGAGTAGACTCGGCGCAGACGTCTGGAGGTAACCAAATTGGGTGGTCTACAACCCTGGCACTGGATCATCGTCATCGCTGTGTTCGTGCTGCTCTTCGGCGCCAAGAAGCTTCCGGATGCGGCCCGTTCACTCGGCAAGTCGATGCGGATCTTCAAGTCCGAGATCAAGGAGATGCAGTCCGAGTCTCAATCGGCGTCGCAGCCGGAGACCCCGGCCAAGCCGATCACCTCGGAGCGCGTCGACACCGCTGCGCCGGCCCCCGAGCAGTCGCCGGACCGCCACACGGCCTGACCCGGCCCCAAGCTGACCGCGGTCACCTGCCGCGTCGTCAGATGGTGTCTGGAGGAAGGCCGTTGAGAGCAAGCCCGTGCAGACCCCCGGAATCTTCAAGAAGCTCGATCCGCGCCAACGTCGTTCGCGTGTCAACCCTGACGGCACGATGTCGCTGGTCGACCATCTGCAGGAACTTCGCAATCGCCTGTTGATCGCGGTCGCCGCGATCGTGCTGACCACCATCGTGGGCTTCCTGTGGTACAGCCATGGCGTCTTCGGCCTGCACAGCCTGGGCGAGTGGTTACGCGGGCCGTACTGTGCGCTGCCCGAATCGGCGCGTGCGAGCATCTCGTCGGACGGCCAGTGCCGGCTGCTCGCGACGGCGCCGTTCGACCAGTTCATGCTGCGGCTCAAGGTGGGGCTGGCCGCCGGTGTGGTGATGGCGTGCCCGGTGTGGCTGTACCAACTGTGGGCGTTCATCACGCCAGGGCTGTACAAGAAGGAACGCCGGTTCGCTATGGCGTTCGTCGGCTTCGGCGCACTGCTGTTCATCTCCGGCGCGGTGCTGGCCTACATCGTGCTGGCCAAGGCGTTGGGCTTCCTGCTGACGGTCGGCAGCGACGTGCAGGTCACCGCGCTGTCCGGTGAGCAGTACTTCGGCTTCCTGATCAACCTGCTGCTGGTGTTCGGGATCAGCTTCGAGTTCCCGCTGCTGATCATCATGCTCAACCTGGTCGGGGTGCTGAGTTACGAGCGGCTCAAGGCCTGGCGGCGCGGCTTGATATTCGGATTGTTCGTGTTCGCGGCGTTCGCCACGCCCGGCTCCGACCCGTTCTCGATGCTGGCGCTGGCGTGCGCACTGTCGGTGCTGCTCGAGTTCGCGATCCAGATTGCCCGGCTCAACGACCGGCGCAAGGCGCGTCGCGAGGCGCTCGAGGAGGTTCCCGACGACGCGGCCGCCCCGATCGGAGCCACCGAACCCATCGAAGCGCCCGCACCGGTGTCCGGGCCTGCCGCTGGGGTAAACCGACTCACCATCGATGACGACGCCACCTGACGCGGGCGGCAGCCGCCTGGCGGATTTCACCGCGCAGTTGCCGTTCAACCTCGACGACTTTCAGATGCGGGCATGCCAGGCCCTGGAGAACGGCCACGGTGTGCTGGTGTGCGCGCCGACCGGGGCAGGCAAGACCGTGGTCGGGGAGTTCGCGGTGCACCTCGCGCTCGCCTCGGGCGGCAAGTGTTTCTACACCACCCCCATCAAGGCGCTGAGCAATCAGAAGCACAACGATCTGGTCGCGCGCTACGGTGCAGACAAGATCGGGCTGCTGACCGGCGATCAGTCGATCAACGGTGACGCCGATGTCGTGGTGATGACCACCGAAGTGCTGCGCAACATGCTGTATGCGAATTCGTCTGCGCTGCACGGGCTTTCGTATGTGGTGATGGACGAGGTGCACTTCCTGGCCGACCGGATGCGCGGCGCGGTGTGGGAAGAGGTGATCCTGCACCTGCCCGAGGAGGTGCTGCTGGTCAGCCTGTCGGCGACGGTGAGCAACGCCGAGGAGTTCGGCGGGTGGATCCAGACCGTGCGCGGCGACACCACCGTCGTCGTCGACGAGCACCGCCCGGTGCCGCTGTGGCAGCACATGATGGTCGGCCGGCGGATCTTCGACCTGTTCGAGGGCACCAACACCACGCTGGTCGACCGCGAGCTGGTGCGCCACATCGCGCACCGGCGGGAGGCTGACCGGCTCGCCGACTGGCAACCCCGAGGCCGGGGACGCGGCAGGCCGCCGCAGCTGTACCGCCCGCCGAGCCGGCCCGACGTGATCGGCGCGCTCGACAGCGCGGGTCTGCTGCCCGCCATCACCTTCATCTTCTCGCGCGCCGGCTGCGACGCCGCCGTCAAGCAGTGCCTGCGCTCGCCGCTGCGCCTGACCACCGACGAGGAACGCACGCGCATCGCCGAGGTCATCGACCGCCGCTGCGCGGACCTGGCCGACTCCGACCTGATCGTGCTGGATTACCACGAGTGGCGGGAAGGCCTGCTGCGCGGCCTCGCGGCCCACCACGCGGGTATGCTCCCGATCTTCCGGCACACCGTCGAGGAACTGTTCACCGCGGGACTCGTCAAGGCCGTGTTCGCCACCGAGACATTGGCTTTGGGCATCAACATGCCTGCGCGCACCGTGGTGCTGGAGCGGCTGGTGAAGTTCAACGGCGAGCAGCACCTGCCCTTGACGCCGGGGGAGTACACGCAGCTCACCGGACGGGCCGGGCGGCGTGGCATCGACGTCGAGGGGCACGCCGTGGTGCTGTGGCGTCCGGACGACACGACCGCCGAACCGGCCGAGGTGGCAGGCCTCGCGTCGACGCGGACCTTCCCGCTGCGCAGTTCTTTCGCACCGTCGTACAACATGACCATCAACCTCGTGCAACACATGGGCCCCGAGCAGGCCCACAAGCTGCTGGAGCGTTCGTTCGCGCAGTATCAGGCCGACCGTTCGGTGGTCGGCCTGGTGCGGGGCATCAGCCGCGGGGAACGGATGCTCGAAGAACTTGCTGCCGAGCTGGGCGGGCCGGATTCGCCGATCCTGGACTACACGCGGCTGCGCGCGAAGATCAACGAGCGCGAGCGTGCCCAGTCCAGGGCCTCGCGCCTGCAGCGCCGCAAGGCCGCCACCGACGCGCTCGCGGAGTTGCGCCGCGGCGACATCATCACCATCACACAGGGGCGCCGCGGCGGTCTCGCGGTCGTGCTCGAAGCGGCCCGCGACAAAGACGATCCCCGACCGCTCGTGTTGACCGAACACCGGTGGGCCGGCCGGATCTCGTCGGCGGATTACTCCGGGGCGTCGGCGCCGATCGGCACCATGACGCTGCCGAAACACGTCGAGCACCGGCAGCCGCGCGTGCGCCGTGACCTCGCGTCGGCGCTGCGGTCGGCGGCGGCCGGTCTGCCCGGCCCGACGGGCCGGTCCCGGCGCGGCGGGCCCGCCCCGGAACGCGATGTCGACACCGAACTGGCAGGCCTTCGTGAGGAGCTGCGCACCCACCCCGCGCACCAACTTCCCGATCGGGAGGCGAAAGTGCGTGTCGCCGAACGCTATCTGCGGATCGAGCGGGACAACGCCCAGATCCAGCAGAAGGTGGCCGCGGCGACCAACTCGCTGGCCCGCACGTTCGACCGCATCGTGGCACTGCTGAGCGAACGCGGTTTCATCGCGGTCGAGGACGGCGAACCGCGTGCCACCGAGGACGGGCGGTTGCTGGCGCGGATCTACAGCGAAAGCGACCTGCTGGTGGCCGAGTGCCTGCGTGGCGGCGTCTGGGAGGGGCTGCAACCCGCCGAACTCGCGGCCGTGCTGTCCGCGGTGCTCTACGAATCACGCGGCGACGGCCCGGGCGTCCCGGCGGGTGCCGACGCGCCGACCGCGGGGCTGCGGCGCGCGCTGGCCCGCACGCGGCGGCTGTCAGCCGAGCTGCGTTCCGACGAGCAACGCCACCGGATCGCGCCCAGCCGGGAACCCGACGAAGGCTTTGTCGCGGCGGTCTACCGGTGGGCCACCACCGGTGACCTCGCGTCGGCGCTGGAGGCGTCCGATACGTTCGGTTCGGGCTCCCCGCTGTCCGCGGGCGATTTCGTGCGGTGGTGTCGTCAGGTGCTCGACCTGCTCGACCAGGTGCGCAACGCGGCGCCCACGGCGGCATTGCGCACCAGCGCGAAACGCGCCATCAACGACGTTCGGCGCGGCGTCGTCGCTGTTGATGCGGGGTAGGGTGCATTTACAAACGGTGACAGCGAACAGGATCAAGGAGAATCATGAGCGGACCGCAGGGATCTGATCCGGGGCAGTCGTGGCCCGGTCAGCAGCCTGAGTCGGGTGGGAACCAGCCGTCAGGCTCCGACGCATGGCAGCCGCCCTCGAATCCTGACGACCCGACCACGCACGCTCCCGCGTGGCAGCCGCCGGCTTACACGCAGCAGCAGCCGCAACAGCAGCCGCAGCAGCCGGACTACTCGCAGTACCAGCAGCCCGGGCAGCAGGGTTACCAGCAGCCGCAGTATCCCGCGACCGAACAGTTCGGGCAGCAGAGCTATCAGCAGCCCGGCCAATTCGGCCAGCAGCCGGGGCAGTACGGCCAGCCGCCGCAGTTCGGTCAGCCCCAGTTCGGGCAGCCGCAATACGGGCAGCCGGGCCAGTTCGGGCAGCAGCCCGGCCAGTTCGGCCAACCCGGCCAGTACGGGCAGTACACGCCGCCGGGAGGCGAAGACGGCTCGAAGAAGTCGCTCGCGATGATCGGGATCGTGGCCATCGGTGCGGCCGCTCTCGTGGTGATCGCGGTGGCCATCACGGCGTTCTGGCTGCCCGGTTGGGCGGTCACCACCGTGCTGGACATCAATAAGGCCCAGTCCGGTGTCGAGAACATCCTCAAGGACGACACCAACGGCTACGGCAACAAGAACGTCTCCGGGGTCAAGTGCAACAACGGCGAGAACCCCGAGGTGAAGAAGGGCAGCACCTTCGACTGCGACGTCAGCATCGACGGTACGAAGCGCAAGGTGACCGTGACGTTCCAGGACGACAAGGGCACCTACGAGGTCGGCCGCCCCAAGTAGGAGTCAGCCGGGCAGTTGGTCCAGCGCCTTCTGCAGCCGGCTGATCGACGACGTCACCCCATACGACCCGGCCAGGTCCGCGACCTTGGCCGGGTCGTTTGCCGTCAGCGGCAAGGTGTCGGTGGGGGTCGACATCGTGACGGGTGCGTCGGTTGCGACCCGGACGACGGGCTCGGCCTTGGCGATGTAGTCGGCCGCGGCAATCAGCTTGGCGCGGTGGGCTTTCGACATGCGTGACGACGGATCGGCGGCGGCCTCCTGGATGGCGGCCAGCGAGCCGTAGCTCGCGAGCAAGCCCGCTGCGGTCTTCTCGCCGACTCCGGCGACGCCGGGCAGCCCGTCGGACGGGTCACCGCGCAGCAGGGCCAGCTCGGCATATGCCGCGCCGGCCCGATCGAGGGGAACCCCGTACTGCTCGGCGACTTCGACGGGGCCGAACTTGGTGGCCCTGGCCAGGCCCCGGCCGAGATAGAGCACACGCACGGGCACCGGCTCATCCCGCACGAGTTGCAGCAGATCGCGATCGCCACTGACCACGACCACCGGATCGCGCTGCTCGCGTGTCGCCAGCGTGCCCAGCACGTCGTCGGCCTCGAATCCGGGCGCACCCGCGGTGGTGATGCCGAAGGCGTCCAGCAGGTCCATGATCATGCCGACCTGGGGCGTGAGTTCGTCGGGAACCTCTTCGATGTCGGGGATGCCGTCGGGTTCGGGTTCGGCGACACGGTGGGCCTTGTAGGACGGCACCAGGTCCACGCGCCACTGCGGCCGCCAGTCGTCGTCCCGGCACACGACGAGGCGGCTGGGCCGCTCGCGGGCGACCAGGGTCGCGATGGCGTCGAGGAAGCCGCGGACCGCGTTGACCTGGCGGCCGTCGGGAGCCTTGATCGACGACGGGACGCCGAAGAAGGACCGGAACCACATGCTGGCGCCGTCGAGGAGCAGGACGGGTGCGGTCATCAGATTCTCCGAAACTCGTAGGAGGCGCACGCCTGCGGGGTGAGATCGCCCATGTCGCGCAACATTCAAGCGACAGTAGCGTGAGGTATGACCTTCACCGTCGACCGTATCGACCATGTCGTGCTCAACTGCCGCGACGCCGACGCGACCGTCGCGTTCTACGAGCGGGTGCTCGGCATGCGCAAAGAGGTGTTCGGCGCCGGCCGCATCGCATTGGCGTTCGGAAACCAGAAGATCAACGTGCGCCCGACCGGCTCGGAGAACTGGACCACGGGCGCCGTGGATGCCCCCGGTTCGCTGGATCTGTGTTTCATCGCCGACGTCGCACCCGGCGCGGTGGGCGAGCACTTGCGTGCCTGTGGGGTCGAGATCACCGAAGGCCCGGTGCAGAAGACGGGCGCACTCGGGCCGATGACCTCCCACTACTGCCGCGACCCCGACGGCAACCTGGTCGAGATCGCCAGCTATCTGGGCGCCGATTAGCCTCGTACGCATGACCATCACCCGCTTCAGCACCGATGTGTACGCTCATCGACTCTCCGCGGCCGCAACCGCCGCGGCCGAGGCGGGGCTTGCCGGGCTGGTGATCACGCCCGGTTACGACTTGCGGTATCTCGTCGGTTCGCGTGCGCAGACCTTCGAGCGGCTGACGGCGCTGGTGCTGCCGGCCCGCGGTGAGCCCACGATCGTGGTGCCGCGCCTCGAACTGGCTTCGCTCAAGGAGTCGGCAGTCACAGAACTCGGTGTGGCGGTGCGGGATTGGGTCGACGGCGAGAATCCGTACCAGCTGGTCGCGGACGCGCTCGGGGGACAGGCCGTCGCCGTCACCGATTCGATGCCCGCGCTGCACCTGCTCCCGCTGGCCGACCTGCTCGGCGCCGTACCAGTGCTTGCCACCGACGTGCTGCGCCGGCTGCGGATGATCAAGGACACCGCCGAGATCGACGCGCTGCACAAGGCAGGCGCTGCCATCGACCGCGTGCACGCCCGCGTGCCCGAGTTCCTGGTGCCGGGCCGAACTGAGGCCGACGTCGCCGCAGACATCGCGGAAGCCATTGTCGCCGAGGGGCATTCGGAGGTGGCGTTCATCATCGTCGGCTCGGGCCCGCACGGTGCCGACCCGCACCACGAATGCTCGGACCGCGAACTGCAGGCGGGCGACATCGTCGTCGTCGACATCGGTGGACCGTACGAACCCGGCTACAACTCCGACTCGACCCGCACCTACAGCCTCGGCGAACCCGACCCTGAGGTGGCTCGCCGGTATGCGGTGTTGCAGCGGGCGCAGCAGGCCGCCGTGGAGGCCGTGCGGCCCGGTGTGACCGCAGAACAGGTGGACGCCGCGGCGCGCGACGTGCTGGCTGCCGAGGGGCTGGCGGAGGCGTTCGTGCACCGCACGGGCCACGGCATCGGGCTTTCGGTGCACGAGGAGCCCTATATCGTCGCGGGAAACAACCTGCCGCTCGAACCGGGCATGGCGTTCAGCGTCGAGCCCGGGGTGTACTTCCCGGGGCAGTGGGGTGCCCGGATCGAGGACATCGTGATCGTGACCGAGGACGGCGCGGTGTCGGTGAACAACCGGCCGCACGACCTGATCGTCGTTCCGGTCGACTGAGGCTGTCTCGGCAGGTCTACTGGCCGCGGTCCAGCAGCTCCGCCGAGCCCAGCACGCGCTCGACCCGCACTTCGATCACGACGCGCCGGGGGTTGACCCGCGGCGTGCGGTAGCGCTGGGCATACCGCAGCTCGGCGTCGCGCACGGCGTCGGCCTCGGTGCTGACCGTGGACTTGCCTTCCAGCGACAGCCAGCGGGCGCCGTCGACCTGGCTGAGCACCGCGACACCACGCTCGTGAGCGTTGACGGCCTTCTGCGAACCACCGGTGGTGATGACCCGCGCGATGTGGGTCTTCGGATCGAACGTGAACCCCACGGCGACCACGTGCGGCGAGTTGTCCGACCGCAGGGTGGTCAGCATCGCCAGATGGCGCTCGGTGAGAAACGCCAGCGCGTCGTTGGTGAGCCGTGTGGTTGCCTTCGCCATCGGTGTCCAAACTAGCGCAGGACATAATCGCAGCCATGAAAGACACGGCAGACACGGCCGGCCACGTCGTGGTGATTTTCGGGGGTCGCAGTGAGATCGGGACCGAGATCGCGGTCCGGCTCGCCCCCGGCGCCACGGTGGTGCTGGCCGCGCGGGGTGCTGACCGGCTCGAAGAGCAGGCCGCGCAGGTGCGCGAGGCGGGTGCGACGGCGGTGCACACCTGTGAGTTCGATGCCGACGACCTGGCGTCGCACGTGGGCGTGATCGACACGATCGAGGCCGCCCACGGACGCATCGGCACCGCGGTGCTGGCCTTCGGCGTGCTGGGTGATCAGGCCCGCGCCGAACGCGACGCGGCCCACGCCGTGGCGGTGGTGCACACCGACTATGTCGCTCAGGTGAACCTGCTCACCGAGCTCGCGCAGCGGATGCGCGCGGCCGCGGCGGGCAGGCTCGTGGTGTTCTCGTCGATCGCAGGCGGCCGGGTGCGTCGCGCCAACTACGTCTACGGCTCCGCCAAGGCCGGCCTCGACGGCTTCGCGAGCGGCCTGTCCGACGCCCTGCACGGCTCGGGCGTGCAACTGCTCATCGTGCGGCCGGGTTTCGTGGTCGGACGGATGACCGAGGGCATGGAACCCGCGCCGTTCTCCAGCACCCCGCCGCAGGTGGCCGACGCGGTTGCGCAGGCGCTCGCCAGGGGCAAGCGTGCGGTGTGGGTGCCATGGGTGATCCGGCCGATGATCTTCGCGACGCGGTTGGTGCCGGGTCCGATTTGGCGGAGGTTGCCGCGGTGATCGTCGTGGTCGGGATCGGGGCTGACGGTATGGCGGGCCTGCCCGCGGCCTCGCGCAACGAGTTGGCCAGGGCCACCGTCGTTTACGGCTCGAAGCGTCAGCTCGACCTGCTCGACGACAGCATCCGCGCGGCGCGCCGGGCGTGGCCGTCGCCCATGATGCCCGCGTTGCGGACGCTGCTCGACGACACCGACGGTGACGTTCACGTCGTGGCCAGCGGTGATCCGCTGCTGCACGGTGTCGGCAGCGTGCTGATCCGGATGTACGGTGCCGACGCCGTGACGGTGCTGCCCCACGTTTCGTCGGTGACGCTGGCGTGCTCGCGGGTCGGCTGGTCGGTGCAGGACACCGAGATCATCAGCCTGGTCAGCGCCGAACCACACACCGCGGTGCGGCGCGGCGGGCAGGCCGTGGTCCTCTCCCGGGACGCGACCAGCCCCGCGGCCCTCGCGGGGCTGCTCACCGAGACCGGCCGGGGGGACTCGGAGTTGACGGTGCTCGAACAGCTCGGCGGACCGCGAGAACTGCGCCGCTCGGCCACCGCGCGGGAATGGGCGGCGCGGCCGCCGCGCGACGTCGACGCGCTCAACGTGATGGCCGTGCGGTACCTGCCCGACGACCGGCGGGCCGGGACTTTGCCCGACGACGCGTTCGCGCATGACGGGCAGATCACCAAACAATCGATCCGGGCCGTCACGCTGGCGGCCCTCGGCCCGCGACCGGGCGAGCTGCTGTGGGACGTCGGCGCAGGCTCGGGCAGCATCGCGATCGAATGGTGCCGCAGCGCTCCCGGCTGCCGGGCGGTCGCGTTCGAGCGTGACACCCAGCGGCGGGACCGGATCGCGGTCAACGCGCGGGCTTTCGGCGTCCGGGTCGATGTCTGCGGTGCAGCCCCGGAAAATCTCATGGTCGCCCCGGATCCGGCAGCGATCTTCATCGGCGGCGGCATCACGCAGCCAGGGCTGCTGGACGCGTGCCTTGACCGGCTGCCGAGCGGCGGCCGGCTCGTCGTCAACGCGGTCACGGTGGAATCGGAAGCAGTTGTTGCGCAGTACTATTCCCGGCTTGGAGGCGAGTTGCGGCGGTATCAGCACTATCAGGGCGGCGCGATCGGTGGGTTCACCGGCTGGCGTCCGGCGCTGCCGGTCACGCAGTGGACGGTGGTCAAATGACGGTCTACTTCATCGGGGCGGGCCCGGGCGCGGCCGACCTGATCACGGTGCGCGGCCAACGGATCCTGGCCGCCGCACCGGTGTGCCTGTACGCCGGGTCGATCATGCCCGACGACCTGCTGGCGCTGTGTCCGGACGACGCGCGTGTCATCGACACCGGGCCGTTGACCCTCGACCAGATCATCAGCGAGCTCGCCGAAGCCCACAAGGCGGGTCTCGACGTCGCGCGCCTGCACTCCGGTGACCCGTCCATCTACAGCGCGCTGGCCGAACAGTGTCGCAGGCTCGACGAGCTGGGTATCGACTACCAGATCGTGCCAGGCGTGCCGGCATTCGCCGCGGTGGCCGCGGCTCTCGGGCGGGAGCTCACCGTGCCCGGTGTCGCCCAGACGGTGACCTTGACACGGGTGGCGACCCTGTCGACCGCGATGCCGGACGGCGAGGATCTGACCACGCTGTCCAAACCCGGTGCGACGCTCGTACTGCACCTGGCCGCCGCGCAGATCGACAACATCGTCCCGCATCTCCTCGACGGCGGCTACCGACCCGAAACGCCTTGTGCAGTGGTCGCATTCGCGAGCTGGCCGGACGAGGTCGTGCTGCGCGGCACATTGGCCGACATCGCCGGACAGATGCACGCCGCGAAGGTGACCAAGACCGCCGTCATCGTGGTGGGGGAGGTGCTCGGCGCCGAAGGCTTCTCGGACAGCTACCTGTATTCGTCGGACCGGCGCCGGGGCAGCAGGCACTAGTGAAGCTCCTGCTGCTCGGCGGCACCGGCGAAGCCCGCGCGTTGGCGGCCGCGCTGCATCCCGATGTCGAGGTGATCAGTTCCCTGGCCGGACGGGTGCCCGATCCCGCGCTGCCGGTCGGTGCGGTCCGCATCGGCGGGTTCGGTGGCGTCGACGGCATGCGGCAGTGGCTGCGGGCCGCGGCGATCGACGCTGTTGTCGATGCGACGCATCCCTTCGCGGCAACCATCACCGCACATGCCGCGCAGGTCTGCGCCGACCTGGCCCTGCCGCATCTGGTTCTGGCCCGCCCGGCCTGGTCGCCCGGTTCGGCGGTCGTGGTGGGATCGGACGTCGAGGCCGCCGAAACCGTTGCCGACAACCGGTATTCGCGAGTATTCCTGACGACGGGCCGGTCCGGCACCCGCGCGTTCAAAGACGTCGACGCCTGGTTTCTCATCCGTGCGGTCACCGCGCCCGACGCCGCGACCCTGCCGGCCCACCACGAACTGCTGCTGTCGCGGGGTCCGTATCACTACGAGGGGGAGCTGGCACTGCTGCGCGAGCACCGCATCGACGCCCTGGTGACGAAGAACAGCGGCGGCGCGATGACGCAGCCCAAGCTCGACGCCGCGGCGACGGCCGGGGTACCCGTGATCATGGTGGACCGGCCGCTGTTGCCGGCCGGCGTGCAGGCCGTGGGCACCGTCGCCGAGGCCGTCGACTGGGTCAGGCGATCAGCTCAAGGGTGTCCAGGTCGCGGATAGCCTGACAACCCCGTTCGGCCATCACCACCATCATGTCGTCGCCCCGCTCGGTCGAGGTCGCGAAGGCGCAGCCGAGCACCGTGATCAACGGCACCTGCAGCATGCCCAACCGGTAGTCGCGCCAACATGTTTCGCGGTCGTACCCGGTGACACCGTACGTCAGCAGCGTGCCGTGGTATTGGTCGACCAGGTCGTTGTCGACGGCCGCGCGGATCTCCGGGAGCAGGCTCGTGGCGGTGAAGTAGGACAGGTCGCGGGCCGGCAAGCCTGCGCCGAGCGTCTGCCAATCGACCACGGTGATCCGGGTCCGGTCCGGGTCGAACAGCATGTTGTCGAGTCGGTAGTCGCCGTGCAGGACCGCGAACCGATCCGGCTCGGACATCAACCACGGCGTCACGACCGACATTGCGGCATACAGGGTTTCGCGATTCTCCGGACTCATCCGATCGCCCAGCCGCTCCAGGGTGATGTCGGCCGCCATCTTCGCGACGTCCCCGAAGCCCTTCGCCGAATCCGGATCGGGCTTGGGCATCGCGACACCGGGAAAGCTGGCCCACTGCTCGCCGCACCAGGTCGGCCCGTGCAGGCCGGCCAGGGCACGTACCCCGAGGATCGCTTCGTCGACTGTGCAGCCCGCGATCTGATCGCCCTGCACCGCGGGCGCCATGTCGTCGAGCAGCAGCACGAAATCGCTTCCCTCGCCGGCGATCTCGCAGTGATGGCAGCGCGGCACGGGAATGTCCACGTGCGCGGCGACATCGGTGTAGAACGCGTGCTCGGACCGGTAACCGATGACCACCCGGTCCCGCACGGTGTCGTCCTGCGCCGGGAGTTTGACCGCGAACGTCGCGGGCAGTTCGGTCGGACCGGGGTAGGTCACCGTCACCCGGTAGGTCGCGCCGGTCTGGCCCGTCCCGATCGGCGCGGTTTCGACGGTGTTGACCTCGGTGGCCAGCACGGCCGACAGCCACTCCGCGGTCACGTCCTCGGGGTGGCCCGGGATGGACCGGGGCAGTGGTGCCGTCGTCGTCATGGCATCACCCCGTGGCCCGTTTCCATCCGCATCGCCTCTGCGCCCTCCAGCAGCGTGGTGTGACGCCGGACACTAACCAGGTTTTTGACGGTCGTCAAACGTTGTCGGCGGGAGTCAACTCGGATAGGTGCGCGGGGTGAAGACCCGGTCCTGGTCCTGATAGCTGTACCACTGGGTCTGCGACGAGCCGATGATCAACAGGCAGCGCATGTCGACCCGCGCGGGATCCAGGTCTGCCAACCGCACCACGGTCACGCTCTCGTCGGGGCCGGGTGCGGCACCCGAAACCCGTCGGCCGATGATCACCGGGGTGCTGGGGTCACGGTGCTCGAGCAGCAACTCGCGCATCGCGCCCACCTGCCAGGTGCGGGTCTTCGAGGCCGGGTTGTAGATCGCCAGCACCAGGTCGGCCTTCGCGGCGGCCGTCAACCGCTCGGCGATCACGTCCCACGGCTTGAGCCGGTCCGACAGCGAGATCACCGCGTAGTCGTGGCCGAGGGGTGCGCCGACGCGGCTCGCGACGGCCTGCGCGGCCGTCATCGCCGGGATCACCCGGACCGGTACGTCCGGCCACTGCTTGGCTTCCTCCAAGACGGCGGTCGCCATGGCGAAAACCCCCGGATCGCCAGAGGACACCACGGCGACCACCTTGCCCTCCTGGGCCAGTTCGCAGGCCAGCCGTGCCCGGGCCGGTTCGTCGGTGTTGTCGCTGGGGTGGTGGCGCTGACCGGCCCGCAGCCCGACCCGCTCGAGATACGGGAAGTAGCCGATGAGGTCGGTGGCCTCGGCCAGTTCGCGACGGCTCTGCGGCGTCATCCAGTCACCGTCGCCCGGTCCCAGGCCGATCACCACGACGCTGCCGGTGCGCTCGGGCTTGGTCATGCTGCCTGGCAGCATCGCCAGCGAGAAGTACGGCACCTTGGCCGCGTCGACCTCGCCGGCCGGTGACACCCGCTGCCGCTCGGTCGACGCCCGCTCGACGTAGAACGCCTGGTCGAGCCGACCGGTCGACGAAAGCGCTTCCCGCACAGCCGGATACGACCGGCCCAGCTTGAGCACCACGGCGGCGTCGGTGTCGGCGAGGCGGCGCTTGAGCTCATCGGGCGCCAAGGTGCCGGGCAGGATGGTCAGCACCTCGTCGCCCTGCACGAGCGGAGTTCCGGTGGCGGCCGCGGCCGCGCTGACCGACGTGACACCGGGAATGATGACCGCGTCGAACCGCGACGTCAACCGCGTGTGCATGTGCATGTACGAGCTGTAGAACAGCGGGTCGCCCTCGGCGAGCAGGGCCACGCTGCGGCCCGCGTCCAGGTGCGTCGCGATCCGCTCGGCGGCCTCGGCGTAGAAGTCCTCCATGGCGCCCGCGTAGCCGCCCGGGTGGTCGGTGGTCTCGGTGGTCACCGGATACACCAGGTGCTCCTCGACCTGGCCGGGCCGCAGATACGGCGCGGCGATACCGCGCGCGATGCTGTGGCCGTGCCGGGCGCTGTGATAGGCCACCACGTCGGCCTCACCGATCACGCGCGCGGCCTTGACCGTCACCAACTCCGGGTCGCCGGGCCCGAGGCCGACACCGTAGAGCGTTCCTCTCATTCGCGTTCACTCGCAATCGCGTTGACAGCCGCGGCGGCCATGGCGCTGCCACCCCGCCGGCCGGTCACCACCAGGTAGGACATCCCGCGGGGATGGTCGATCAGTTCCTGCTTGGACTGGGCCGATCCCACGAAACCGACCGGCCCGCCGAGCACGGCGGCGGGCACGGGAGCCCCGTCGTCGAGCAGTTCCAGCAGCCGGAACAACGCCGTCGGGGCATTGCCGACGGCCACCACGGCGCCGCCGAGCCGGTCCGCCCACAAGTCGACCGCGGCCGCCGACCGGGTGAAGCCCAGCCGCTCCGCCAATTCGGGCGCGCGCGGGTCGGCGACCAGCGACACCACGTCGTTGGCTGCAGGCAGGCGCGAGCGGGTGATGCCCGCCGCGACCATCGACGAGTCGCACAGGATCGGCGCACCCGCGGCCAGCGCTGCATGGGCCCGCTCGACGACCTCGTCGGTGAATGCCACGTGGTCGGCCACGTCGACCTGACCGCACGTGTGGATCAACCGGACCACCACGCGCGCGACGTCTGCCGGGAAACGGGACAACTCGGCCTCGGCGCGGATCGTCGCGAAGCTCTGCCGGTAGATCTCGGCGGCGTCACGGATGTAGTCGAGCACCCGAACACCCTACGGGGAGGCGCCACGCAACTCCTACGGGTCTTGCTCCTCACGTGCGCGGTATCCGTCTTGCTCCTCACGTGCGCGGTACCCGTCCGCGGTCGCAACGAGCACCTCACCGACCGCGGGGCTGCCGCACGCGCGTTCGCAGCCGACGAAATGCCGGTGCGTCCCGGTCGGGGTCTGAACGGCCTCGGCGGCATCGCCCCGCACGTCGGCGATCGACTTCGCGCATCCCGGGCTGCCGGTGCAGGCACTGACGTCGAGCCACGGCGAGTTCTCGTCGAACACCAGGCCCATGGGGGCCAGCACGCGTACCGCAACCTCCGCGACCTCTTCGGAGAGGTCGCAGAGCAAGACCGAACGCCACGGCGTGATCACCAGCGGGGCCTCGACTGCGGCGAGAAACTCGGCGACCCTGGCCTGCAGTACCCCCAGCGGCAGGGCGGCGCCGAGGGCGACCCGGTCGTCGGCCTGCGCGATCCAACCGACGGGCGGGCGTACGGTCGGCGGCCACTGCGCACCCGGTTCGGCGGTGACGGGCAGGCCTGCCAGCAGTTCACTCGCATCGTCGAGTTCGGCCACCCGCCATGCCTTCCCGCGGATGCCTGCGAAGCGCTCCGCGATGCCGGTCAGCGTCGCGACCGTGTCCGCGGGGGCCAGCCGCACCCCGGTGTCCGTGCCCGCCAGCACCAACGCGGCCTCGCCGGGTTCGACCAGGTGGATGCCCACGTCCGCGGCCAGCCCCGAGACGTCGCCGCGCCCGTCGTCGAGGCTGAACCAGAACCGTCCCGGCAGTTCGGCCAAAACCGGTGCGGCCTGGATCGCGGCGTCCAGATCACCCACCAGACCGCGCACATCGGCGAGGCCGCCGGCCCGTCCCGACAGCGGTGAGGCGACGATGTTGCGGACCCGCTCGTGCGTGGTCGACGGCAACAGGCCCGCGCCGGTCAGTGCTGCCGCCACGGCGTCGGTATCGGTCAGCGCCCGCAGCTGGATGTTGCCGCGCGACGTGAGTTCCATTGCGTCCGAACCGAAGTCCTTGGCGATCCCGGCAAGCGTCGCAAGTTGCGGCGCGGAGATCATGCCACCGGCCAGCCGGATCCGGACCAGGGCGCCATCGGCGGCCCGGTGCACCGTGAGGGCACCCGGGCAGGCGTCGTGGTCTCTGGTTCTTGCCATGTTCGGGCTCCATTCTAGGAACAGCGGATTCGCATTTCGCCGGACGTGGGCGCGTTCCATGCGACGATTGACCAGGCGATGCCAGGAATCGACAAGTCGGCAGGGCGCGTGGCCATTGTGCTCGTGCTCGTGGTGGTGGCTGCGACGGCGCTGCGCGGTTACCTGCCCGGCGCGCAGCGGGCCGCCCGGCAGCCCCCGGCCAATTCGACCGCGAGTCTGGTGGCTGTCGTCGCATTGTCGGCGGTGGCCCTGGCCATCCTCGCGTTCGCCGTGGTCACACGCCGGCCACCCACCCCGAGCAGTGCCCAGTACGGTCCTGCGGCACTTCGCGGGATCGGCGGTGAACTGCGCACCAGGTGGGTGTTGATCGCTGTGGGCGCCGTGCTGGCGTGGCTGCTCGCGGTCGTGCTGATCGTGCGGTTGGGGACGCCTCCCGGCGCCGACCGGCCCGTGCCGGCGCAGTCGCCGCCCGCTGACCGGCCGGGTTCACCAGCGCCCGACACGGCTCCGCCGGAACCGCCCGATCCCACGGGCGCGAGCGACGGAACACTTCGCTACCTGGCCGTGGTCACCGTGGTGCTCATGGTCATCCTCGTCGTCGGGTTCATCGTCCAGGTCAGCCGCAGGCAACCTACGGGGTTGCCCACCGACTCCGACGCGTACGAGCCCGCGCCTGTCCGTCGCGGCCCGGAAACCCTCGCGCGGGCAGCCGAACTCGGGTTGGTCGAGATCGGCGACGCCAGCCGTGACCCCAGGGCCGCGATCATCGCGTGCTATGCCGCGATGGAGCGCGGACTGGCGCACGCTCCCGGCGCGATGCCGCTGGCTTCCGACACCCCGTCGGAGGTGCTGGCCCGCGCGGTGGATCACCATGCCGTCTCCGGCGCGGGCGCAACGGAATTGGTCGAGTTGTTCACGGAGGCGCGGTTCAGCCCGCACGTGATGACCGAAGCCCACCGCGACAGTGCCGTGGCCGCCCTGCGTCAGGTGCTCGCCGATCTGCGGAGTGTGCCGTGAAAAGGACTGTAGCAGCTGGGTTTCTGCTCGTCCTGCTGGTCGAGGTGTACGCGGTGCTCGTGTTGCCGGACCGGTCCGTGGTGGGCTGGGCGACGGGCGTCGCGGTGGCTATCGTGCTCGGGGCCATGCGGTGGATGCTGCGCGATGACGACGACAATCCCGGCCCGGCCTCCGACGACGCGGCGGAGTTGTTGGCGCAGTGGATGTCTCAAACCGAGACCCTGGTACGGCGGGCGGACTCCAGCCGCCTGCAATGGGATCGGCATCTGCGGCCCAGGCTGGCCAGGGAATTCGCCGCTGCGACGGGCCACCGCCAGTCCGGTGATCCGGCGGCGTTCGCCGCGACCGGGCGCATGCTGTTCGGCGCCGAGTTGTGGCAGTGGGTGGATCCGAACAACGTGATCGCCTCGCGGGCAGAGGAACCCGGGCCCGGTCGCGCGGTCCTCGCCGAGATCCTGCAACGATTGGAGCGGCTGTGAGCGGTGAGATCCCCGTGTCGGAGTTGCCCCCGGCCGCCACCACGGCGCATGCCGTGCTCGACGAGATCGAGCGGGTCGTCGTCGGCAAACGTGACGCGCTGACGCTCATCCTCACCGCGCTGCTCGCGCGTGGGCACGTGTTGATCGAAGACCTCCCCGGCCTGGGCAAGACGTTGATCGCGCGGTCGTTCGCCGCGGCCCTCGGCCTGAAATTCACCCGGGTGCAGTTCACGCCGGACCTGTTGCCTGCCGATCTGCTCGGGTCGACCGTGTACGACATGCAGTCGGGCCGGTTCGAATTCCGGGCCGGCCCCATCTTCACCAATCTGCTGCTGGCCGACGAGATCAACCGCACGCCGCCCAAGACCCAGGCCGCGCTGCTTGAGGCCATGGCCGAACAGCAGGTCAGCATCGACGGCCAGACCCACCCGCTGCCGGCCCCGTTCATCGTGCTGGCCACCGACAATCCGATCGAATACGAGGGCACCTACCCGCTGCCCGAGGCCCAGCTGGACCGCTTCGCGATCCGGCTCGAGCTCAGATATCTCACCGAGCAGGACGAGAAGGTCATGCTGCGGCGCAGGCTGGACCGGGGTTCGGCCGCGGCCGCGGTCCACCAGGTCGTCGACGGCCCGCAGTTCCTGGCCATGCGCGAGGCCGTCGAGCAGGTCACGGTGCACGACGACGTGCTGCAATACGTAGTGGCGCTCGCGGGCGCGACGCGGCACCATCCGCAGGTCGCGGTGGGCGCGAGCCCCCGGTCCGAACTCGACCTGGTGCAGCTCGCGCGGGCCCGGGCGCTGCTGCTGGGGCGCGACTACGTGATACCCGAGGACGTCAAGACCCTGGCGGTGCCCGCGATGGCGCACCGCATAAGCCTGCGGCCCGAAATGTGGGTGCGCAGCATCCACGGCTCCGACGTGATGGGTGAGCTGTTGCGCCGCCTGCCGGTCCCGCGGGCGACACCGTGACCGCGGTCGACGTCGAACTGCAATGGCGCCCCGCACCTTTGGCGAAGGCGCTGGCCACCGTGGTGGCGGTCGCACTCGGCGCTGCGGTGATCGGGGCACGGTGGCAGCTGATCGCGTTCGCCGCACCGCTCATCGGCGTCTTGTGTTCGATTCACTGGCAGCGGCGCGCGGCCGACGTGCGCGTGCACGGCGAACCCGGCGCGGTGCGGTGTTTCGAGGGAGAGACCGCTGCGCTCACGGTGCACGCGACCGTCGATGCCGGCGGAACGGATTGCGCGCTGCAGATCGACAGCGTCGACGGCATGCGGCTCGACGTGGTCGACGCCACCCGCACCCGGGTTGCGGTCGCCGGCACAGCCGAGCGCTGGGGCCGATATCCGGCGCGGGCCACCGTCGACGTCTTGGCCCCCGGTGGGCTTCGGGCCGGGCGCGGCGTCGTCGACGCGGCCGAGTTCTACGTCTTTCCGCTCGCGGCGCCACAGGGCACGGCGATCCCGCACACCGAGTTGCCCGACCGGCTCGGGGCGCATCTGACCCGGCACACGGGACCGGGCGTCGAATATGCCGACGTGCGTCCGTACGTGCCCGGCGACCACCTGCGTACCGTGAACTGGCCGGTGAGCGCACGTCGCGGCCGCCTGCACGTCACGGAACGGTTGACCGACCGCGGCGCCGACGTGGTCGTGCTGATCGACACGCACGACCAGGCGCCCGGCCCGGCCACCGATGCCACCGAACGCATCGCCCGGGGCGCCGCCCAGGTCGTGCAGAGCGCGCTGCGCAACGGTGACCGCGCGGGCATCGTCGCGCTCGGCGGCAGGCAGCCCCGCTGGCTCGGGGTCGACATCGGGCGCAGGCAGTTCTATCGCGTGCTCGACACCGTACTGGCTGCGGGCAGCGGATTCGAAACCACCACAGGCACATTGGCGCCGCGTGCCGCGGTGCCGCCGGGATCCGTGGTGATCGCGATCTCGACCCTGCTCAGCACTGAGTTCGCGCTGGCGTTGATCGAACTGAGCAAGCGAGGGCATGCCGTGGTGGCCGTCGACGTCCTCGAAGGCGCCCCGTTCACGGGTGACCTGGACCCCCTCATCGCGCGAATGTGGGCCCTCGAGCGCTCGACGATGTACCGCGACATGGGCACGATCGGGATCGACGTGGTGCGCTGGCGACCCGACACGGGCCTGCAGGACGCGATGCGGCTGATCCCCGACCGGCACCGGCGGCGATGAGCATGGCCGCTGCCCAGCCCGCCCCGCGCGCGTTCTCGACGGTGTTCGGGCTGCTGATGGTGGCCGCAGCGGCCGCGCCGGCCGATGGCCCCGCGCTGTTGGCCGCCGCGGTGAGCGCCGCCGGCGTGGCAGTCGGCCTGCTGCTGAGGCCCGCGGCGACCGTGGCCGTGCTGGCCACCGTCGCCGCGCTCGCACTGTCCGATCCGCCGCCGCTGTTCGCCGCCCTGTCGGGGTTGTCCGCAACCGCGTATCTGGTGATCCGGCACGCGGTCGGCGCGCCCGCGGTCGTGACGACCACGCGGTCCACGGTGCTGAGTGCGATCGGCTTCACCGCGACCGGGGTGGCGGCCGTGACGTTGCCTGCCGGAGTGCCGTGGCTGCCGTTGCTGGCGCCGCTGAGCGTTGCGGGGGCGTACCTCGTGGCGATCCGGCCGTTCCTGGATAACAGCAGGTGGGAGGCCGGCCGTTCGGGCTGATTGTGACATTCGTCACTGATCGGGAAAGCTGTTCGCTCCCTTACACATTGACGACTTTCGCGGCGATCCGACGTACCGTCGATCGTGTACCCGGGACCGCCGGTACCGGGATGGTTCACCGATCGAGGAGAGGAACGACCATGCTTGCATTCGGCGCATTCGCTGCGTTCGTGTTGGTGCTCGTGGCCGCTGCGGGCCGGCCGTACCGGCAGTCGTGGCACGACCGGTTCGGCGAGATCCAGGCCTGACGTCCCGCCCGTACCGCACCGAGCTTACCGGCAAGGTGATCGGTGCGGTACGAATGGTGCGTGGCCACCTCCGCATCACCGCGTCCCACCGTCCTGCTGCTGTCGACGTCTGACACCGACCTGATCACGGCTCGCGCCAGCGCAGCGGGGTTCCGGTGGGCCAACCCTTCCCGGCTGGTCACCGGCGAACTCGAAGAACTGCTGGACGGTGCCGATGTCGCCGTGATCCGCATCCTCGGTGGGTACCGGGCCTGGCAGGACGGTATCGCCGCGGTGGTGGCCAGCGGAGTCCCCACGGTCGTGGTCAGCGGCGAGCAGTCACCCGACGCCGAGCTGATGGGGCACTCCACCGCCCCGCAGGGCGTCGCCCTGCAGACCCACACCTATCTCGCCCAGGGCGGCGTGACCAACCTGGCGAATCTCCATTCCTTCCTGTCCGACACCCTGCTGATGACCGGATTCGGATTCGAACCGCCCGTGACGACGCCGAGCTGGGGGGTGCTGGAGCGCACCGCATCCGGCGCGGACGGGCCCACCATCGCCGTGCTGTATTACCGGGCCCAGCAACTCGCGGGCAATACCGGCTACGTCGACGCGCTGTGCACGGCAATCGAACACGCGGGCGGCCGGCCGCTACCGGTGTTCTGCGCGTCGCTGCGCACCGCGGAACCCGAACTGCTCGAACTGCTGGGCACAGCCGACGCGCTGATCACCACAGTGCTCGCGGCGGGCGGTGCGACCCCCGCCGCGGTCGGTGCGGGCGGTGCAGACGACACCTGGAGCGTGGCGCACCTCGCGGCGCTCGATGTGCCCATCCTGCAAGGACTCTGCCTCACCGGCTCACGTGACCAATGGGCGTCCAACGACGACGGCATGTCCCCGTTGGACGTCGCGAGCCAGGTCGCGGTGCCGGAATTCGACGGCCGCATCATCACGGTTCCGTTCTCGTTCAAGGAGATCGACTCGGAAGGGCTCATCTCCTATGTGGCCGACCCGGAGCGCTGCGCCCGCGTGGCCGGACTGGCCGTCCGCCACGCCCGGCTGCGCGGCACGCCCGCCGCGGAAAAGCGGGTCGCCCTGGTCTTTTCGGCTTATCCCACCAAGCATGCCCGCATCGGGAACGCGGTCGGCCTGGACACCCCGGCCAGTGCCGTCGCGCTGCTGCGCGCGATGCGCGAGGCCGGTTACCAGGTGGGTGAAATCCCCGGGCTCGACGCAGGCGATGGCGACGCCCTGATCCACGCGTTGATCGAACGTGGCGGTCAGGATCCTGACTGGCTGACCGACGCACAACTGGCCGGCAACCCGATCCGCGTGTCCGCCAAGGACTATCGCGAGTGGTTCGCGACGCTGCCAACCGATCTCGCCGACGCTGTCGTCGAGCACTGGGGCCCGCCGCCGGGCGAGTTGTTCGTCGACCGCAGCCAGAACCCCGACGGGGAGATCGTGATCGCCGCGATCCGGGCGGGCAACGTGGTGCTGATGGTGCAGCCGCCGCGCGGGTTCGGCGAAAACCCGGTGGCCATCTATCACGACCCGGATCTGCCGCCCAGCCACCACTACCTGGCCGCTTACCGCTGGTTGGATTCGGCGTTCCCCGAGTCATTTCGCGCCGACGCCGTCGTGCACCTGGGCAAGCACGGCAACCTGGAATGGCTGCCCGGCAAGACCCTCGGCATGAGCGCGGCCTGCGGCACCGACGCCGCACTCGGCGACCTGCCGTTGATCTACCCGTTCCTGGTCAACGATCCGGGGGAGGGCACGCAGGCCAAACGCCGCGCCCATGCCACGCTCGTCGACCATCTCATCCCACCGATGGCGCGCGCCGAAACCTACGGGGACATCGCGCGTCTGGAGCAACTGCTCGACGAGCACGCCACGGTGTCCGCTCTCGACCCCGGCAAGCTCCCGGCCATCCGCCAGCAGATCTGGACGCTGATGCGCGCGGCCAAGATGGACCATGATCTGGGCCTGGAGGATCGTCCCGACGAGGACTCGTTCGGCGACATGCTGCTACACGTCGACGGCTGGCTGTGCGAGATCAAGGATGTGCAGATCCGCGACGGCCTGCACGTGCTGGGGCAGAAGCCCGCCGGTGACGGTGAACTCGACCTGGTGCTGGCCATCCTGCGGGCCCGGCAGTTGTTCGGCGGCGAGCAGACCGTACCGGGTCTGCGCCAGGCGCTTGGCCTGACCGAGGACGGCACCGACGACCGCACGGCCGTCGACGCCGCCGAGGCCGGGGCCAGGGAACTGGTTGCCGCACTGCAGCGAACCGGGTGGGACGCCGATGCTGTCGACACGCTGACCGACGACGCCGAGGTGGCCCGCATCCTGCGGTTCGCCGCCACCGAGGTGGTGCCGCGGCTGGCCGGCACCGCCGGTGAGATCGACCAGGTGTTGCGTGCCCTGGCCGGCGGCTTCATCGCTTCGGGCCCGTCGGGCTCGCCGCTGCGCGGCCTGGTCAACGTGCTGCCCACGGGCCGCAACTTCTATTCGGTGGACCCCAAGGCCGTGCCGTCGCGGCTGGCCTGGGAAACCGGTGTGGCGATGGCGGATTCGCTGCTGGCACGGTACCGCGAGGATCACGGCCGCTGGCCGCAGTCGGTGGGACTCTCCGTGTGGGGAACGTCGGCCATGCGCACCGCGGGCGACGACATCGCCGAAGTGCTTGCGCTGCTGGGGGTTCGGCCGGTGTGGGACGACGCCTCGCGCCGCGTCGTGGATCTGCGGGCCATCCCGTTGGCCGAGCTCGGCAGGCCCCGCATCGACGTGACGGTGCGCATCTCCGGATTCTTCCGCGACGCCTTCCCCCATGTGGTCACGATGCTCGACGACGCGGTGGCGCTGGTCGCGGGCCTCGACGAGCCGGCCGAGGACAACTTCGTACGCGCCCACGCCCAGGCCGACCTGGCCGAACACGGTGATCAAAGACGCGCCACCACACGGATTTTCGGCTCCAAGCCGGGAACGTACGGTGCTGGCCTGCTGCAACTGATCGACAGCCGCAACTGGCGCGACGACGCCGACCTGGCTGCGGTGTACACCGCGTGGGGCGGGTTCGCCTACGGCCGCGGCCTCGACGGCGCACCCGCCGCCGACGACATGAACCGCGCCTACCGGCGAATTGCCGTGGCGGCCAAGAACACCGACACCCGCGAACACGACATCGCAGATTCGGACGACTACTTCCAGTACCACGGCGGCATGGTCGCCACGGTGCGGGCGCTGACGGGTGCGGCGCCCGCGGCCTACATCGGCGACAACACGCGGCCCGACGCGGTGCGTACCCGCACGCTGTCGGAGGAGACCAACCGGGTGTTCCGGGCCCGCGTGGTCAATCCGCGCTGGATCACCGCGATGCGCAGGCATGGCTACAAGGGCGCGTTCGAGATGGCCGCCACGGTCGACTATCTGTTCGGCTACGACGCCACGGCGCATGTGATGGCCGACTGGATGTACGAGCGCTTGTCCGCCGAGTACGTGCTCGACGACGAGAACCGCAAGTTCATGAACGAGTCCAATCCGTGGGCCCTGCACGGCATGGCCGAGCGACTGCTGGAGGCGGCCGGACGGGGGATGTGGGCGCAGCCCGAGCAGGCCACGCTCGACGGGCTGCGACAGGTGCTGCTGGAGACCGAGGGCGAACTCGAAGGCTGACACCGCTGACTCTGCGGTCGGGGTGCGCCGTTCTCGCACATCGTCGCCCCGTTCGCAGAGCCATCGGCTGTCGGGTTCTTGGCTAGATTGGCTGCCATGGCTCTCACCTTCGACGATGTCGCCAAGGCCAACTACCTCCTGCTGACCACGTTCACCAAGGACGGCAGGCCCAAGCCGACCGCGATTTGGGCCGCGCCATCCCCCGAGGGGCTCGTCGTGATCACGCAGGAGACGTCCTGGAAGGTCAAGCGCATCCGCAACACGCCCAGGGGCACCGTCGCGGTGTGCGATGTGCGCGGCAATCCGAAGAGCGAGGCCGTCGAGGCCGTCGCCGAGATCCTGCCCAGATCGGCCAACGGCGCCACCTACGACGCGATCGGCAAGCGCTACGGCCTGCTGGGCAAGACCTTCAACCTCTTCTCCAAGCTGCGCGGTGGCATGCAGAACAATGTTTCGCTCCTGCTGAAACCGGCTAGCTGAGCTGCCATGTCACCCGCCTTCGAGGACGTCTACCGCGAGAAGTACCTGCTGCTGACCACCTTCACCAAGGACGGCAAGCCCAAGCCGACCGCTGTGTGGGGCGTCCCCGACGGCGACAGGCTGCTGATCATCACCGACGACGGGTCGTGGAAGACCAAGCGCATCAACAACGCCCCGCGGGTCACCATCCAGAAGTGCGGTGTGCTCGGCGCCCCGAAGGGGGATCCGGTCGAGGCGGTGGCCCGCAACCTGCCGAAGTCCGAGACCCGGCGGGTGTTCAACGCGATCATCCGGCGGTATTGGAACCATGCCTGGTACTTCGTGCCACAGGCGCTCCTGCGTGGCGGCATCGACAAGGTGCACAGTGCCATCGAGGTGCGCGCCGCGGGCTGAGGCGGAACCTCCCGGCGCCGCCGGACGTTGAACCGACATGGCTAAGCGGCTGTTCGGGATCTACGCACTGGTCGAATTGGCGGTGGTGATCGCCCTCGTGGCGACCATCGGTTTCGGCTGGACCGTGCTGTTGCTGCTGGCGTCGTTCGTCGTCGGCCTCGCATTGGCCGGCTCGCAGCTCAGCAGGCACGTGCGACGGCTCCGCGCCGGACTCGACGCCACCACTGCCCACGGCGCGCTCACCGACAGCGTGCTGGTGGCGCTCGGCACGGTGCTGGTGGTGGTTCCCGGCCTGGCCAGTTCGGTGATCGGTGCGCTGCTGCTGCTCCCGCCGACGCGCGCGGTGGCCCGCCCGGTGCTCACCGCGATGGCCGCCCGCCGCGTGCCGCTGGTCACAGCTGCGGCGTGGTCTGCCGGTACCGCCGCATACCCCGGGCGTCGGGGCGACTACATTGACGGCGAAGTCATCGATGTCACCGACGATGTCACCGGGGACGCTCGCGGCTTCGACCACCATCGCCTGCCGCCTACGGCCTAGCCAGCCCACCGAAAGCTTGACGACACTACTGATCAACGGACGGATTCACAGTCCGTCCCATCCCGACGCCACCGCGTTCGCGGTCCGCGACGGCGTGATCGCGTGGCTGGGTAGTGACGACATCGGCCGGTCGCAGTTTCCCGAGGCCCGCGTCGTCGACCTCGACGGCGGCTTCGTCGCACCCGCGTTCGTCGACAGCCACGTCCACGTCACCGCCACCGGGCTCAACATCGACGGCCTAGACCTGCGGGAAGCCACGTCGCTGCGGCACTGCCTGCAGCTGATCGCCGAGTACGCGCACCGGCACCCGGACGGGCCCGTGTGGGGCCATGGCTGGGACGAGTCGGGCTGGCCCGAGCGCACCGCGCCGACCACCGACGACCTCGACGCCGTCCTGGGGGAGCGGCCCGCATATCTGGCGCGCGTCGACGTGCACTCGGCAGCGGCGACCACCGCGCTGCGCAGGCAGGTACCAGGTCTGGCCGACGCCACCGGATTCGCACCCCAACAGCCGCTGAGTGCCGACGCGCATCATCTGGTGCGGGCCGCGGCCAGGAACGCGCTGACACCGCGGCAGCGCCACGCGGCGCGGGTCGCCGCGCTCGACCATGCCGCAGGCCTCGGCATCGTCGCGGTACACGAATGTGCCGGACCGCAGATCGGCGGCCGCGACGACTGGGACGAGCTGCGCGCCGTCGAGCACGGTGTCGAAGTCGTCGGCTATTGGGGCGAGGCCGTCGCGGACGCCGAACACGCCAAGGCGCTGATCGCCGAGACCGGCGCGCACGGGCTGGCGGGCGACCTCTTCGTCGACGGCGCACTCGGTTCACGCACCGCGTGGCTGCGCGAGCCCTACACCGACGCCCCACACACCTGTGGCAACAGCTACCTCGATGCGGGCGCGATCACGGCCCATCTGCAGGCCTGCACCGAGGCGGGCATACCCGCCGGATTCCACGTGATCGGTGACGCGGCAGTCGGCGCAGTCGTCGACGCCGTGGCCACGGTCGTCGACCGGTTCGGGGGTCCGGCGACCGCGCGTTGCGGTCACCGCCTCGAGCATCTGGAGATGGTCGACGGCGACCAGGCCGTGCGCCTCGGGGCCGCCGGGGTGATCGCGAGCATGCAGCCCAACTTCGACGCGCTGTGGGGCGGTGGCGACGGCATGTATGCCCAGCGTCTCGGGCCTGATCGAGTCGGCAGGCTCAACCCGCTGGCGCTGTTAGCATCCGAAGGCGTGCCCCTCGCATTCGGTTCCGACAGCCCCGTCACGGGCATGAACCCGTGGGCAACCGTGCGCGCCGCGATCGAGCACCGGACGAGCGGCAGCGCGATATCGGCGCGCGCCGCGTTCGCCGCGGCGACCCGCGGCGGCTGGCGGGCCTGCGGGGTCCGCGACGGCATCACCGGCACCCTGGTACCGGGCGCCGCCGCCAGCTACGCGATCTGGGACGCCGACGGCCTCGAGGTCAGCGCTCCGGCAAATGCCGTGCAGCGGTGGTCGACCGACCCGCGGTCCCGGGTTCCCGCACTGCCTCGGCTGACCGCAGGCGCACAGTTGCCGCGGTGTCGCCGGACCGTGCACCGGGGTGTGACGATCCATGGCTAAGGATCAGTCGCGGCCCGGCAACAGGTTCGACCGCCTGCGGGCCCGGCCGCACGATGTCACCGAGGTGATCCCTGCGGTCGTCGACGGCGAGGACGACGACATCGACGACCTCGACGAGGAACTCGACCACGACATCGAGGGCGGTCTCGACGAGGAACCCGACCTCGACGACGCGACGGCCGAGCAGGACACCTCGGAGCCCGCGAAGACCAGTGCCCGCCGAGCGGCGATGATCGCTTGGGCAACCAGGTTCGGCCGGTCGGTGCGCGACCGGATCCCGCAGTTGAGCACGGCCATCGGTGGCGGGCTGCTGTTGTGGCTGAGTTTCCCGCCGGTCGGCTGGTGGTTCACCGCCTTCGGTGCGTTCGCGTTGCTGGCGTGGCCGCTAACCCGCGAATCCACCACGCGTGCAGGCGGATTCGGTTATGGCTTCCTGTTCGGCCTGGCGTTCTACGTGCCGCTGTTGCCGTGGATCAGCGGACTGGTCGGCGCGTTCCCGTGGTTGGCGCTGGCCGCGGTGGAATCGGTCTTCTGCGGGCTGTTCGGACTCATGGCCGTGGTCAGCAGACGACTGCCCGGGTGGCCGTTGTGGTTCGCCGCGCTGTGGGCCGTACAGGAATGGCTCAAGTCCACCGTGCCGTTCGGTGGCTTCCCGTGGGGTGTGGTCGGCTTCGGCCAGACCGACGGGCCGCTCCTGCCGATCGCGTGGCTGGGCGGCGCACCGCTGCTGTCGTTCGCCGTGGTGCTGGTCGGGTTCAGCCTGCTCGTCGTGGCGGCCGAGATCGTGCATTGGTGGCATCACGGGCACAAGCCAGGAGCGCCGGCCCCGGCCGTCGTGCTTCCCGGGGTCTGCATCACCGTGGTGCTGCTCGTCACCGCTCTGGCCGCGCCGCAGGTGCGACACTCCGCCGCGGGTGCGGGCAACGAACAATCCGTCACGGTGGCCGCGGTGCAGGGCAACGTCCCGCGTCTGGGTCTGGAGTTCAACGCGCAACGCCGCGCGGTCCTCGACAACCACGTGCGGGAAACGCTGCGGCTGGCCGAGGATGTGCGGGCGGGCCGGGCCGCACAGCCGATGTTCGTGATCTGGCCCGAGAACTCGTCGGACATCGACCCGCTGGCCAACGCCGACGCCTCGGCGCAGATCAGCACGGCGGCCGAGGCCATCAAGGCGCCGATCCTGGTGGGCGGCGTCGTCAAGGCCGACGGCTACACGCCGGAAACCCCGGTCGCGAACAACACCGTGATCGTGTGGGAGCCCGACCACGGCCCCGGTGAGCGCCACGACAAGCAGATCGTGCAGCCGTTCGGTGAATACCTGCCCTGGCGCGGTTTTTTCCGCCATCTGTCGTCGTACGCGGACCGCGCCGGCTATTTCGTCCCCGGAACGGGCAACGGTGTCGTCCACGCAGCAGGCGTTCCCATCGGCGTCACGACATGCTGGGAGGTCATCTTCGACCGGGCCGCGCGGGAATCGGTGCTCAACGGCGCGCAGATCCTCGCGGTGCCCAGCAACAACGCGACGTTCGACGAGACGATGAGCGCGCAGCAACTGGCGTTCGGCAGGCTGCGGGCCGTCGAACACGACCGCTACGTGGTGGTTGCGGGCACCACCGGGATCAGCGCGGTGATCGCACCCGACGGTCGGGAGCTGGCCCGGACCGAATGGTTCCAGCCCGCCTACCTCGATACTCAGGTCCGATTGAAGTCCGATTTGACCCCGGCTACGCGTTGGGGTCCGATTGTGCAATCGTTACTGGTCATCGTCGGTATTGGGGCGTTGCTCGGGGCAATCCTGCACAATGGAGGGTTCGTGCCGAGAAGATTCAGTAGCCGCCGGGCCACAACCACCGGCGACGACGAAGGAGCAAAATGAGCGTCCCTGGGGAACAAGCTGGGGAAAGCCCTGCCAGTGCCCGTCCGAGCGAGCGCACTCTGGTCATCATCCCCACGTACAACGAGCGGGAAAACCTGCCGCTCATCGTGGGACGCGTGCACCACGCCTGCCCGCAGGTCCACATCCTGATCGTCGACGACGGCAGCCCTGACGGCACCGGTGACCTGGCCGACGAGCTGGCACTGGCCGACCCCGACCGCGTGCATGTCATGCACCGCACCAGCAAGGCCGGCCTCGGCGCCGCCTACCTCGCAGGCTTCAGCTGGGGCCTGGGCCGCGGGTACTCGGTGCTGGTCGAGATGGACGCCGACGGCAGCCACGCACCTGAGGAGCTGTCGCGTCTGCTCGACGCCGTCGACGCCGGGGCCGACCTGGCGATCGGATCGCGGTACGTCCCGGGCGGCACGGTGCGCAACTGGCCGATGCGCCGCCTGGTGCTGTCCAAGACCGCCAACACCTATTCACGCCTGCTGCTCGGGGTGAACATCCACGACATCACGGCGGGCTACCGGGCCTACCGGCGTGAGGTGCTGGAGAAGATCGACCTGTCGGCGGTCGACTCCAAGGGTTACTGCTTCCAGATCGACCTGACCTGGCGCGCGATCAACAACGGCTTCAGTGTCGTGGAGGTGCCGATCACGTTCACCGAGCGCGAGCTCGGGGTCTCCAAGATGAGCGGCTCCAACATCCGGGAGGCGATGTTCAAGGTCGCCGAGTGGGGCATCCGTGGCCGCATGGACCGCGCCAGGGGCGTGGTGCGCTGAGCCGCAAAAAACCGCGGGCGTGCACGTCGAGTGCACACGCCCGCGGCTTTTTGCGACGGTTCAGCTACCGCGCCGCTTGGTCTTGATCAAATCGAGGCGCTCCTTGAGCAGCTCCTCGAGCTCGTCGACCGACCGGCGCTCCAACAGCATGTCCCAGTGGGTGCGCGGCGGCTTGACCTTCTTGGGCTCGGGCACGTCACCCTCGATGAGGGTGCCTTCCAGGCCGTTGCGGCACAGCCAGGTGCCGGGAATCTCGGCGTCGTCGGCGAACGGGACGTCGAACTCCTCGCCGTTGTCGGTGCGGTAGCGGGCGACCTGACGCGGCGCCAGGTCATGGTTGCGGTCGGTCTCGTAGCTCACGGCTCCGAGGCGACTGCCTCGCAGGACACGATCAGCCATCGTCAACACTCCTCATTCACGCGAATTTGTCCGGATGTTTCAACGCTGCATGGCGTTGCTGAGTTCCCGACTCGACCCCTCATGATACGCCGATCACAAGGAACCTCCGTCTACAGTCGGGTTCCATGACTACCGCGCCGGGCAGACGCAAACGTCCGCAACCGTGTCGGTGGTGCGGACGTGAGGTGGCCGACGCGCAGATGGGCCGCAGGCGTCAGTACTGCAGGCAGTCCTGCCGGCAGCGGGCCTACGAGCAACGGGCGA
This sequence comes from Mycolicibacterium mageritense, assembly GCF_010727475.1. Lineage (NCBI taxonomy): Bacteria > Bacillati > Actinomycetota > Actinomycetes > Mycobacteriales > Mycobacteriaceae > Mycobacterium > Mycolicibacterium mageritense. Next base: position 7,218,945 of record NZ_AP022567.1, on the reverse strand, counting down.
TGGTCAAGGGCACGTCGCTGTCGCCCGATTCGGTGGTGCTGACCGCTGAGGAAGCGGCCCAACTCGCGGATCGGGTCTATCAGGTTCGGTGTGCGGCCGAAGACGTCGCCACGGCCGTCGACGAGGGCGCCGCGGCCGACGAGCTCCGCCAGCTCTGCGATGCGTTGATGCAGGCCGCCAAGGCCGCCGACGGCTGGCGCTAGCTCTACGATGACGTCGGTGACCGGCGGATCGCAGCACGAGCAGACCGAGTCGACGCGCGTCTGGCGCTTCGATGATTTCGTCCTCGACATCGGCCGCTACGAGTTGCGCCAGGGCAGCGCCGTGATCCGGGTCGAGCCCCAGGTGTTCGACGTCCTCAACCAGTTGGTCAGCCACCACGAGCGCGTGGTCACCAAGGAGGAGCTGTTCGATTCGGTGTGGGGCGGGCGGTTCGTCGGGGAGGCCGCGCTGACCAGCCGGATCAAGGCCGCGCGGCGTGCGCTGGGCGACGACGGCGAGTCGCAGCGCTACATCCGTACCGTGCGCGGCCGGGGCTACCAGTTCGTCGGTGCGGTCGGCGAACCCGATACGCCGCAGGCCGAGACGCCGGCTCAGCCGCCCCAGGAGCAGCAACCGCCGCCGCGTCAGCACATCGCGTTCTGCCGGGCCGGCGACGGCGTGCGGCTCGCGTACGCCGTTGCGGGGGAGGGCCCGCCGCTGGTGCGGGCCGCCAACTGGATGACGCACCTCGGGTATGACATCGAAAGCCCCGTGTGGCGGCACTGGGTGCGGGATCTGTCGCGCAACCACACGTTCATCCGGTACGACGAGCGAGGTTGCGGGCTGTCGGACTGGGAGGCCTCCGACTTCTCGTTCGACGACTGGGTTGCCGACCTGGAATCGGTCGTGGAAGCGCTTGGGCTGGAACGTTTTCCGCTGCTCGGCGTTTCGCAGGGCGGCGCGGTCGCGGTGGCTTACGCAGCCCGGCACCCCGAGCGGGTCAGCCGCCTGGTGCTGTGCGGGGCCTACGCAAGGGGCCGCGCCGTGCGGGCGGTCGGTGACGACGAAAAGCGGGCTGCCGCACTCGATCTCGACCTGGCCCGGGTCGGCTGGGGCCGCGACGACCCGGCTTTCAGGCAGGTGTTCGCAGCACAGTTCCTGCCCGACGGCACCCGCGCAGACTGGGCCGCGTTCGATCAACTCCAGCGCCGCACCACGTCGCCCGAGAATGCGGTGCGGTTCCTGGAGGAGTTCGCGCGCATCGACGTGCGCGACGCGGCCAGCGAAGTCCGTTGCCCGACATTGATCATGCATTCGCGCGACGATCACCGTGTGCCGATGCAGTTCGGTGAGGAGCTCGCGACGCTGATCCCGGACTCGCGGCTGGTCGCGTTGTCGAGCAACAACCACCTGCTGACGTCGACGGAACCGGCCTGGCAGGTTTTCTGCGACGAGCTGGACGCCTTCCTGGCCGAGTGAACCCGCGTTCTCCAGGCAATCTCCACACAATCTTCATGCAGCGCCCGCGGCCGCCGTTCATGCTGATGACATGAGAAAATCCCTCCGCAACCTGCTCGTGGGTGTCAGCGCGATCGTCGCCCTGGGCACCCTGTCCGCCTGCTCCGGCGGCTCTACGCCGGAGGCCGAATCGTCATCGGCGCCGGCTCCGACGACAAGTGCGGCCGCCACTGCGGCGCCGCTGCCCGCGTCCATCCGCTACATGGCCGACATGGAGTCCGAGGGCAAGAAGATGACCATCGGCATCTCGGTGGACGGCACCAACGTCACCGCCTATGCCTGCAACGGTGTCGACGACGAGGCGTGGTTCTTCGGCAACCAGACCGACGGCAAGATCGACATCACGTCGAAGTTCAAGGACACGCTCAAGGCCGACTTCAACGCCTCCGACGCCAAGGGCGACCTGACGATGAACGGCGTCAACTACACGTTCACCGCGGCCGCGGTGACCGACCCCGCGGGCATGTACACCGCCGATTTCGAGGGTGTGCGGGCCTCGTGGGTGGTCCGGCCCGACGGCTCGGCGGTCGGCGTGCAGTTCAACGGCGGCATCTCGGGTCGTGACTTCGAGCAGGCCGAGCTGCAGCAACTCAACGCGCAGCAGTTCCAGGCCCAGGTCCGCAACAAGCGCAAGCTGCAGCAGGCGCAGCAGCTGATCCGGCTGCAGAACGGGTCGTTCACCTCGACGATCAACGGTCACGACGTCATCGCCCAGCTCGTCACCGGGAACACGCGGTTCGGCTGAGCTTCGACTCTCCATCGGCCCCGTCGGGTCGACCGTCACCCGGTCGACCCGACGGGGCACTTTCGTATGGCAGTCCCTTTCCCTCAGCCCGATTACAACCCTTATCGGTGATCGGCGCGGGCCGTAACGTCGACTCACCGTGACCAGTTCCACCGTGCCGGCGGTGCCGATCGCGCCGGAGGCCACTCTCACTGCACCCGCCCGCAGGGCCAAACGTCACTCCGGCCAACGCAAATGGGCCGTCATCCGGCTGATCTCGCCAGTGGTCTTGCTGGCGTTGTGGCAACTGGGCAGCGCGGTCGGCCTGATACCGCAGGATGTCCTGCCCGCGCCGTCGCTCATCGTCGAGGCCGGCATCGAGCTCATCCGCAACGGCCAACTGGCCGACGCGCTACAGGTCTCCGGGCTGAGGGTCGGGGCCGGGTTGCTGCTCGGCGGGGTCATCGGGGTCGCGCTGGGTACCGCGGTCGGATTGTCGCGCTGGCTGGAAGCCACGGTCGACCCGCCGATGCAGATGATCCGCGCGCTACCGCACCTGGGTCTGATCCCGCTGTTCATCCTGTGGTTCGGCATCGGAGAATTGCCCAAGGTGCTGCTGGTCGCCCTCGGCGTGAGCTTCCCGCTGTACCTCAACACCTTCTCGGCCGTGCGGCAGGTCGACCCCAAGTTGTTCGAAACGGCTCAGGTGCTTGGCTTTTCGTTCTGGCAACGGTTCCGGAACATCATCGTGCCCAGTGCGGCGCCGCAGGTGCTGGTGGGCTTCCGGCAGTCGCTGGCCATCGCCTGGCTCACGCTCATCGTCGCCGAGCAGATCAACGCGGACAAGGGAATCGGCTTCCTGATCAACAATGCCCGGGACTTCCTGCGCATCGACATCATCATCTTCGGGCTGATCGTCTACGCGCTGCTGGGCATCGGCACCGACGCAATCGTCCGCCTGCTGGAACGTCGAGCCCTGAGGTATCGCGCATGACAGTCATTTCCGAGCGCACCACGACCATTGCCGGTGAGTTGCGGGGCGTCGACAAGTGGTACGGCGAGCATCACGTGCTCGACAACGTGTCGATCCGCGTCGGCAGCGGTGAGATCGTGGCACTGATCGGGCGCAGCGGATCCGGCAAGTCGACCGTGCTGCGCGTGCTGGCCGGGTTGTCCACCGACCACACCGGTGAGCGCGTGGTGGCCGGGGCGCCCGCGCTGGCGTTTCAGGAACCGCGGCTGTTTCCGTGGCGCGACGTGCGCACCAATGTCGCCTACGGGCTCACCCGCAGCCCGCTCTCTCGCGGGCAGGCATCGGCCCGGGCCGAGGCCGCGCTCGCCGACGTGGGCCTGGCCGATCGTGGCAATGCCTGGCCGTTGACGCTGTCGGGTGGTCAGGCGCAACGGGTTTCGCTGGCCCGCGCCCTGGTGGCCGAGCCGCAGCTGTTGTTGCTCGACGAGCCGTTCGGCGCGCTGGATGCGCTGACCAGGCTCAGCATGCGCACGCTGCTGCTCGATCTGTGGCGCGAACACGGATTCGGGGTGCTGCTGGTGACGCACGACGTCGACGAGGCGGTCGCGCTGGCCGACCGGGTGCTGGTGCTGGAGGACGGCCGGGTGGTGCACACGCTCGAGATCGACGACACGCGACGGTCGCCCGGCGATCCGTCGGCCAACACCGAGCGCTACCGCGCCGAACTGCTGCACCAGCTCGGTGTCGCACTCTGAGCACCGACACGACGAAATGAGGGCCATGTCCACACCCAACCGCGTGCTTGCGGTGCTGTTGCTCGTCGCCGGGCTGCTGGCGGGTTGTGTTTCCCGGCAGGACAATTCGGCGCCGCAGGCGGCACCGGAGACGGTTCCGCTGTCCGAGCTCGCCGACGTGACACTGCAGATCGGCGATCAGAAGGGCGGCACGGAATCGTTGTTGAAAGCCGCGGGCGCGCTCGACGGTCTGCCGTACCAGGTGGCGTTCTCCACGTTCACGTCCGGGCCACCGCAGATCGAGGCCGCGACCGCGGGCAAGATCGATTTCGCGATCACGGGCAACACGCCGCCGATCTTCGGCGCCGCGTCCAACGCCAAGGTGAAGGTGGTCTCGGCCTACGACGGCGGCGGGTTCGGCGACCAGATCCTGGTGCCGGCCGACTCGCCGATCCGATCGGTCGCCGACTTGCGGGGCAAGAGCATCGCGATCGCGAAAGGCAGTTCGGCCCACGGCCATACGCTGGTGCAGCTGAACCGTGCGGGTCTCACCCCTGCCGACGTGAAGCTGGTGTTCCTGCAACCTGCCGACGCCTTGTCGGCCTTCAAGCAGCACCGCGTGGATGTGTGGGCGGTGTGGGATCCCTATACGGCTCAAGCCGAGAAGGAACTTCCGGTGCGCAGCATCGCCCGCGCGACCGGCGTCACCAACGGCGCGGGGTTCGGCGTGGCCTCAGACGCGGCGCTCGCCGACCCCAAACGCAACACCGCGTTGGCCGATCTGCTGGTGCGCTACGCCAAGGCCGTGCAGTGGGCCAACTCCAACCGGGAGCAGTGGGTCCAGCGGTACGCGGCCGAGGTCGGCCTCGACCCCGCGGTGGCGGCCACCGCGCAGGGCCGCAGCCTGCGCCTGCCCACCGACCTGTCCGATCCGTTGGTCGCGTCCGAACAGGAGATGGCCGATCTGTTCGCCGAGTCAGGGCAGATCGCCGCGGCACCCGACTTCGCGTCGTTCGTCGACCGCCGCTACGCCGACGAACTGCGGCCGTACTACCTCAACCGCAACTAGGAAAGAGGCGTCTTGACCGCTCAAGCCCGATTCTTCTGGTTTCTCCCCACCGCAGGCGACGGCCGCTCGATCGTCGGTTCGTCGCACGCGTCGGCACAACAGCACGTTCCTGACAACTTCCGGCCGCCCACGCGCCGGTACCTGGCCGAGGTGGCCCGCGCGGCAGACCGGCTGGGCTACGAAGGTGTGCTCACCCCGACCGGAACCTGGTGCGAGGACGCGTGGTTGACCACCTCGGCGCTGATCGCCGAGACCGAGCGGCTGAAGTTCCTCGTGGCGTTCCGGCCCGGCCTGGTACCGCCGACCCTGGCCGCGCAACAGGCTGCCACGTTTCAGCGATTCTCCGACGGCAGGCTCCTGCTCAACGTGGTCAGCGGCGGCGACGACGTCGAGCAGCGCCGGTTCGGCGACTGGCTCAGCCACGACGAACGCTACTCGCGCACGGGAGAATTCCTGCACATCGTGAACACGCTGTGGCGCCAGGGCGGCGACGAATCGCTGGACTTCGAGGGCAGCCACTACCGGGTCGCCGACGCCAGGGTGTCCGCGCCGCCGGATCCGTTGCCGCAGATCTACTTCGGCGGGTCGTCACCTGCCGCGCTGCCGATCGCGGCCGAGCACGTCGACGTGTACCTGACCTGGGGTGAGCCGCCGCAGGCGGCCGCGGCGAAGATCCAACGGGTCCGCGCGCTGGCCGAGGAGCGCGGCCGCACGGTGCGGTTCGGCATCAGGCTGCACACGATCTCGCGGGACACCTCGGCCGCGGCCTGGGCGGTCGCCGATGAGTTGGTCTCCGAGCTGAGCCCCGATCAGATCGCGAAAGCGACTGCACTGCACGCCAAATCGCAGTCCGAAGGGCAGCGCCGCATGACCGCGCTGCACGGCGGCCGGCTCGACAAGCTCGAGATCTACCCCAACCTGTGGGCCGGTGTCGGCCTGGTCCGCGGCGGTGCGGGCACCGCGTTGGTCGGCAGCCACGAGGAGGTCGCCAATCTCGTCTACGAGTACCACTCGCTGGGCTTCGACGAGTTCATCCTGTCCGGCTATCCGCACCTGGAAGAGGCGTACTGGTTCGCCGAAGGCGTACTGCCGATCCTGCGCCGCAAAGGCGTCGCTTAAGCAGGCTCGCAGCCGAACTGCCTGCCGATCCCGACCTGAGGCGGCACCGGTTTGAGGCACCCCAGCGGTTCGACACCCGCCTTGCTGATCCGCACGCCGGACTGGTGCGCGTAGTTGACGCACACCAGCGTGGTCGCGTCGGTGCGGCACCGGTAGTCGCCGAACGCCAGTGACTGCCCGGTGGGCAAATCGGCTCCGTTTCCGTAGGTGAAACGACCCGGGTCGCCGTGCAGAGAGCCGACATCGAGCGTCGGCCCGATGAAGTCGACCCAGTTGGCCACCCAGTTGCCCTCGACGTCGGACGGCTTCGGCGGCAGCCCGTCGGCGGTGACCAGGCACGCCAGCTGGCCCGCGACGAGTTTGTCGGTGGCACACCGCGCGGCGCCCGAAGCGCCTACGAACGCGACGTCGGGGCTCACGTCGGTGGTCTCGCCGTCCCGGGTGGCCGAATGGAACCGCTCGGGGTCGGCCGCGGTACCGGCCTCGACCCAGCGGATCACGGTCGGCATCGGGGTACCTGCGGCGGGCGCAGTGGTGGGCAGCGGCGAGGTGGTGGTCGTCGTCGGTTTCGCGCTGGTGTGGGCGCTGCTCGTCGGAACCGACAACCGGGTCTGGCCGGTCGATTCGGCGGGACGGTCGTTTCCGGACGAGCATGCCGCCAGCAGCATCAACCCCAACACCGGCGCGAACTTCGCGGCAATTCGCATACCCGCAAGGCTAGCGGTCCACGACGCGCCCGCGACCAGGCGCGGCGTGCGCGGGCGATGTTCGCTACCGTCAGCTAATGCACGAACGAACCGTCCGCGCAACCATCAGCACCGGGATCGTCGAAGGCTTCACCCGGGACGGCGTGCACAGATGGCGCTCGATCCCTTACGCGCGACCACCGGTGGGCCCACTCCGGCTGCGCGCGCCGCAGCCCGCACAACCGTGGCCGGGCGTGCGCTACTGCCACGGATTCTCCTACTGCGCGCCGCAGCAACGGCGCTACACAGTCATGGGGGTGGGCAAATACCAGCCGATGAGCGAAGACTGTCTGACGCTCAACGTGGTGGCGCCCGAGTCGCCGGCCGAGCAAGGCCCGTTGCCGGTGATGTTCTTCGTGCACGGCGGCGGCTACATCCTCGGCAGTTCGGCGACGCCGATCTACGACGGCGCGGCGCTGGCCCGGCGCGGCTGCGTCTACGTGTCGGTCAACTACCGGCTCGGCGTGCTGGGCTGCATGGAGTTGTCGTCGCTGTCGACGCGGGACCACCCGATCGACGACAACCTGTTCCTGCGCGATCTGGTGCTGGCGCTGCAGTGGGTCCGGGACAACATCGCGGTGTTCGGCGGAGATCCCGACAACGTCACGATCTTCGGCGAGAGTGCGGGGGCACAGGCCGTGGCCACGTTGCTCGCGGTGCCCGCGGCCGCAGGGCTGTTCGCCCGGGTCATCTCGGAAAGCCCTGCCAGCGGCATGGTGAGCTCGGCGCCCGCCGCCGCGAGGCTCGCGCAGAAGTTCGGGGAACTACTGGGTGCCGACGAGCCGGCTGCCGCGGTCAAGACGTTGCGTCCCGCCGAACTGGGCAAGGCTCTCGCAGCGCTCATCGGGCGTGGTCAGAGCGATATGCCCGGGGCGTTCCCGGTCGGTCCGACGCACGGCACCCCGTTCCTGCCGGCTGATCCGGTCGAGGCGATGGCCGACGGCACGGCCCACCGGCTGCCGTTGATCGTCGGCAACAACGCAGACGAGGGACGGTTGTTCACCCGGTTCCTGCAGCTGCTGCCGACCAACGAGGCCATGATCGAGAAGCTGTTCGCCGATGTCGACCCGGAGCACCGGGAGAAGATCGTCGCGGCCTACCCGGGTTATCCGAGTGCCGCGGCGTGTGTCCGGCTCGGTGGGGACTTCGCGTTCGGCTCGGCGACGTGGCAGATCGCCGAGGCGCACAGCAGGCACGCGCCCACTTACGTGTACCGCTACGACTATGCACCCCGCACGCTGCGCTGGTCGGGCCTCGGGGCGACGCACGCGATGGAGTTGCTCGCGGTGTTCGACACCTACAGCACGCGCTACGGCTCGATGCTCGCGGCGGCCGCGGACCGCAGCTCGGCGCGCAGGGTCACCCGGGACGTGCAGACCCGGTGGCGTGAATTCAGCCGGTCCGGGATCCCCGGCACGGGATGGCCGGCGTATGACACCGACAGCCGCGCGGTGTACGTGTTCGACCGCCGATCCCGTGTCGAACACGACCCGAGGGCCGAGCGGCGGCGAGCCTGGGAGGGCTTTTCGCTCGCCGAGCGCTGACTTGCGCGATCCGCTGCGGGAAGCCCCTCGGGTGTGATTCCGTGATCGCGTGAGCTACCCTCTGGATCCGCTGTCCGCCGACGACTTCACCGCGGTGGCAGCGATATTGCGGCGTGAACACGGGGTGGACGACGGCTGGCGCATCGCCTCGGTGGAGCTGATCGAGCCGTCCAAGAGCGACCTGGCGGCGTTCGACGACGGCGGTCCGACCCCACCGCGCCGCGCCGCGGTGATCTGCCTCAACCGCGCCGAGAACGCCACGTACAAGGGCGCGGTGTCATTGACCGACGACCGTGTCGAGACGTTCGACCACGTGCCAGGGGTACAGGCCAACTTCACCGTCGACGAGTTCGTCGAGTGCGACGAGGTGTTGCGCAACCACCCCGACGTCATCGCCGCGCTGGCCAAACGGGGCATTACGGACATGGACAACGTCTTCATGGACACCTGGACCTACGGTGATGCGGTCGCGCCGCCCGAATACCGTGACCGGCGCATCGGCTGGTCGGACACGTGGTACAAGGACGCGCCCGGTGCCAATCCTTATGCGCATCCGGTCAGCGGCCTGCACTGCGTCATCGACCTCAACACCATGGAACTGCTGCGCATCGAGGACGACGGCAGCTCCGAAAGTCCGGATGTGATGGGCGAATACGTGCCCCGGCACATTCCAGAGCGCATCCGCTCGGCCTCCACCCGCGAACCGCTCAAACCGCTGAACATCACCCAACCGGAGGGGCCGTCGTTCACGCTCGACGGCAACCTGCTGCAGTGGCAGAACTGGTCGCTGCGGGTCGGGTTCAACCATCGCGAGGGCATGACGTTGCACACCGTGCGGTACCGCGACGGTGAAACGAATCGTTCTGTCGCGCACCGGATGTCATTCGCCGAGATGGTCGTGCCCTATCGCGATTCGTCGGTCGACCACTACCGCAGGACCGCGTTCGACATCGGTGAATGGGGCCTGGGTTTCATGACCACGTCGCTGGCGCTGGGGTGCGACTGCCTGGGTGAAATCCGCTATCTGGACGCGGTTCTGCACAACAGCAAGGGCGAGCCGTACACCATCGAGAACGCGGTCTGCATCCACGAGGAAGACAACGCCGTGTTGTGGAAGCACGTCGATTACGACGCGGGCGCCGAGGTGCGCCGGATGCGCAGGCTGACGGTGTCGTCGCACGTGACGGTCGCCAATTACGAATATCTGGTGTACTGGCGCTTCTATCAGGACGGCAACATCGAGTGCGAGGTCCGGGCCACCGGGATCATGGTGACCACGCCCGTCGCGCCGGGCCAGTCGCATCCCAACGGCACCCTGGTCGACGAGCGCACGTATGCGCCGTTCCATCAGCACTTCCTGATCGCCCGACTGGATCTCGACATCGACGGCAGTGACAACACGGTGTACATGACCGAGTCCTACGCCGAGCCGATGGGCCCGGACAATCCGCTGGGGCTGTCGTTGGTGGTGCGCAACGAACCGTTGCGGACCGAGGCGGAGGGCAAGCAGGACGTCAACTTCGCCACGCAGCGGGCCTGGAAAGTGGTGAACACCAACGTGACCAACGGGCTCGGCACGCATCCGTCGTACAAGCTGGTGCCCACCGGGGCGTTCCCGGCGATGTTCGATCCGGCGTCGCCGATCTTCCAGCGTGCCACCGTGATCGGGCACACGCTATGGGTCACTCCGAACAGTGCCGAGGAGCGTTGGCCGGCAGGCGAATTCGTCAACCAGTCGGCGACGGACACGGGCATCGGGGAATGGACCAAAGCCAACCGCTCGATCGACAACACCGACGTGGTGCTGTGGTACGTGTTCGGCATCCATCACATCACCCGCCCGGAGGACTGGCCCGTGATGCCCGTCGACGTGGTGTCGTTCTGGCTCAAGCCGTACGGGTTCTTCGACCGTAACCCGTCGCTCGACGTGGCACCGACACCGCCTGCTGCGTGCGAACACACCGACGCCAAGGCCGCCCACCATTAGTTGACACCTGTCAGGTGTGATCGGGCCCACTGCTAAGTTGCCTGTGTGGCCCCGACTTCGCTCGCTCTGCTCGACTGTCCCGATGACCTGACCTGCGACTGGCTCACCGAGGCGCTCGGCACGGCCCCGGTGACCGGATTCCGCGTCGAGCGAATCGGCACCGGCCAGATGAGCGAGTGCTACCGCGTGGCGCTCACGTACGTCGAGGGAGTGTCGGGCCCGGCGTCGGTGGTGCTCAAGGTCGCCGCCACCGATCCGAGCAGTCGCCAGACGGGGCTCGCGCTCGGCCTCTACGAGCGCGAGGTGCGGTTCTACACCGATGTGGCGCCGCACCTGCCCGCCGGTCCCGTCGCACCGTGCTACCACGCCGCGTTCGACGCCGAGACGGGAGCGTTCGACCTGCTGCTCGGCGATGCCGCTCCCGCGGCGGTAGGTGACGAGATCCGCGGTGCGACAACCGAACAGGCGGCCCTGGCGCTGGCCGAACTGGGCCGCGTGCACGGGCCGGCGCTGGGTAGCAGCGCGTTGAGCGAGGCCGAGTGGCTCAACCGCGACACCCCGCTGAACCAGGCCATGATCTCGGGTCTCTACACGGCGTTCGCCGACCGCTACGGTGCGCTGATCACCCCGGAGCAGCGTCGGGTGTGTGAGCGGCTCGTCGAGAGCTTCGACGCCTACCTGGCGGCCGAGGGCGAGCCCGGCCGGCCGCAGGGACTGGTGCACGGCGACTACCGGCTGGATAACATGCTCTTCGGCGATTCCGGTGCCGACCGCGCCCTGACCGTCATCGATTGGCAGACAGTCACCTGGGGGCCCGCGCTGACCGACGTCGCGTATTTCATCGGCTGCGCGTTGCCGGTCGCGGCGCGCCGCGAGCACTACGAGACGCTGCTGCGCACCTACCACACCGCGCTGGGGCCCGATGCGCCGCTGAGTTTCGACGAGGTCCGCGCCGGGGTGCGGCGGCAGAGCTTCTTCGGCGTGATGATGGCGATCGTGTCGTCGATGCTCGTCGAACGCACCGAGCGTGGCGATCAGATGTTCATGACGATGCTCGACCGGCACTGCAGCCACGTGCTGGACACCGGTGCGCTGGATGAGCTTGCGCCGCGCGCGGTTCCGGAGCCGCTGGTGGTTGCGGCCGCGGACGAGGGCGCGCATCAGGCGGGTGACGAGGCATTGTGGAACGAGAGCTGGTACTTCGACTTCGCAGACGCCGCGGCAGGTTTCGGTGGCTGGGTCCGGCTCGGCCTGATGCCCAACCAGGAGACCGCGTGGATCAACGCGCTGGTCTGCGGCCCGGGACTGCCGACCGTGGCGCTCAACGACTTTCACGCCGCATTGCCGGCCGACGTGTCTTCGGTGACCGGCGAGGCCATCGAACTCGCACTGCTGCCCGGCACCCCGTTGCGGACCTATCGCGTCACCGCGACCGGAACCGGCCGGTCCTACGACGATCCGGGGGGCCTGCTGCGCGGCGAATCCGGCCGACCGGTCGAGGTCACGCTCGACCTGACCTGGACCACTGCCGGCACCCCGTATCAGTACCGGATCACGCCGCGCTACGAGATCCCGTGCACGGTCACCGGCGCGGTCACCGTGGGGGAGCAGCACTACGCCGTCGACGCGGTCCCGGGCCAGCGCGACCATTCCTGGGGCGTGCGCGACTGGTGGTCGATGAACTGGGTGTGGAGCGCACTGCATCTCGACGACGGCACGCACCTGCACGGCGTGGACATCCGGATCGCGGGCATGCCGCCGATCGGCATCGGCTACTCACAACGGGCCGGCGCACCGCTCGTCGAGCTGCAGACCGTCACAGCGCAGCAGACCCTCGGCGCTGACGACCTCCCTGTCGCGACCACCCTGACCCTGCAGCCCGGCGACATCGAGTTGGCGGTCGACATCAAGGGGCACGCTCCCGTGCTGTTGACCGCGCCCGACGGGCGGGTCAGTCAGTTCCCCCGCGCGTGGGTAACTGTCCGCACCGCCGACGGCCGCACCGGCACCGGTTGGCTCGAATGGAACCGCAACGTGGGCTGACGCAGGGCCCATTTGCACCGCGAGCGTGCGTGTCTGTCCGCCGACACGCCGCCTTTGACCAGCACTCTGTGCACGCTCGTCGGCGCTCAGGTGATGCGAAAACGCTTGAGCCGCGCGGTCGCTCCCGAGATCAACTCCACGCGGCGGCGCGGCACCCCGAGATGTGCGGCAAGCAGTTTCGTGACGGCTTCGTTGGCCTTGCCGTCGACCGCGCGCTCCTGCACATAGATCGTGAGCGCACTGTCGTCGCCGACCTCGACGAGCGGGCCCTTCTTGCTGCCCGGCTTGACGCGGACGACCACGGTTTCGCTCACACCGTCATCGTGGCGCGAACGTGCGGAAAATGCTGACGTTCCCCGGTGTGTCGGGCAGCAGACCCGCACGTTCGCGGTGCGAAGTGAGCTATCGCGCGACGATCACCGACGAGCCGTGGCCGAACAGGCCCTGGTTGGCGGTCACGCCGACCGTGGCGCCCTCGACCTGGCGGCCCGTCGCGGTCCCGCGCAGCTGCCACGTCAGCTCGCACACCTGCGCGATGGCCTGCGCCGGGATGGCTTCGCCGAAGCACGCCAGGCCGCCCGACGGGTTCACCGGCACCCGGCCGCCGATGGTGGTGGCCCCGCTGCGCAGCAACTGCTCACCTTCGCCCTTGGCGCACAGCCCCAGGTGTTCGTACCAGTCCAGCTCGAGTGCGGTGGACAGGTCGTACACCTCGGCCAGGCTGACGTCCTCGGGCCCGATCCCGGCTTCGGCGTAGGCCGCGTCGAGGATCTGGTCCTTGAACACGCGCTCGGGAGCTGCCACCACGGCGGTGGAATCCGTTGCGATATCCGGCAATTCGGGAAGATGCTGTGGGTACTGCGGCGTCACGGTCGAGATCGCACGCACCGACGGCACGCCCTCCACGGAACCGAGGTGCTTCTCCGCGAACGACTTCGAAGCCACGATCAGCGCCGCCGCCCCGTCGGACGTCGCGCAGATGTCGAGCTGGCGCAGCGGATCGGACACCACCGGGCTGGCCAGCACGTCTTCGATCGCGGCTTCCTTGCGGTAGCGCGCATTCGGATTCTGCAGGCCGTGGCGCGAGTTCTTCACCTTCACCTGCGCGAAGTCCTCGGCGGTGGCGCCGTAGAGGTCCATCCGGCGCCGGGCCAGCAGGGCGAAGTACACGGGGTTCATCGCCCCGAGCAGGTGGAACCGCTGCCAGTCGGGATCGTTCTTGCGTTCGCCGCCGACGGGCGCGAACGCACCCTTGGGTGTGGTATCGGCGCCGATCACCAGCGCCACATCGCAGAACCCGGCCAAGATCTGGGCCCTGGCGCTCTGCAGGGCCTGTGAGCCCGACGCGCACGCCGCGTACGACGACGACACCGGCACGCCGTTCCAGCCCAGCTTCTGCGCGAACGTCGACCCGGCGATGAAGCCCGGGTAGCCGTTGCGGATCGTGTCGGCGCCCGCGACCAGCTGGATTTGGCGCCAGTCCAGGCCGGCCTCGGCCAGGGCCGCGCGGGCGGCGACGACGCCGTACTCGGTGAAGTCACGTCCCCACTTGCCCCACGGGTGCATGCCCGCGCCGAGGATGTACAAAGGCTCCGGCGTGCTCATCAGGCGATCCTCCAGGCATGGGTGGTGCGCTCGACGCCCTCGTCGTCGGTGTAGAGCGTCATCGTGGTCAGCTCCATCTCCATGCCGACCTTGAGGTCGGCGGCCAGCGTGCCCTCGACGACCTTGCCGAGCACGATCAGGCCTTCCTCGGCCAGTTCGACGGCAGCGATCGCGAACGGCTCGAACGGGTCGGACTGCGGGTACGGCGCAGGCGGGAGGTACCGGTTCTCGGTGTAGCTCCACACCGTGCCGCGGCGCGACAGCGGAACCAGGTCAAGCGTGTCGCTGGTGCAGGCCGGGTTGGGGCAGTTGTTCTCCCGCGGCGGGAACACGTAGGTGGCGCACTGGGTGCACTTGCCGCCGATCAGATGTGTGGCACCGGCGTCGTCGGTGGCGAACCACCCTTCGATCGCGGGTTGCGTGGTTGCTGCTGGCACGCGGGTCAGCCTACCGATTTCCGCGGCGAAACTGAAACGTGTTCCAGTTTCGGGTCCAAGTGGGGTAGTCCGATACCCCAGCCACCCGAGTACAGCGCCGTTAGTTTCACCGAGACGGCATCGGGGATCGGAGGCATCGATGGGACTCTTCAAGAAGGTAAGACAAGCCGCCCAGCAGGGTGACGGCATGGTGCACGTTCGGGGTGCAGGCCCCATCGACACCGCCGTCTTCGGTGGGCCGTCGACCCGGTCGGTGGCTCAGAACGACCCCATCTGGGCGCCCATCAACGGCATCTCGCTGGAGGATTACGCCGGCTTGGCGCGGGACGCTCAGGCCAGGGGGATCACGGACGAGGCCGGCCTGATCACCCTTGCGCGGGAGCGTGGCTGGGATCCGGCCGACACCAAGGCCGCACTCGACGGCTGGGTGCAGCGGATGGGCCGGTCGATGGCGGTCGGACAACAGTTCCGCAAGTTGCTGGGCTACTGACCGGCGGCGGTGAGGATCCGCAGCAGGTCGTCCGGGTTGTCCCGCATGAGGTTGTGCGCCCCGTCGAGTGAGTACGTCGTCCACGCGGGGTCGGTGCGCAGCCGCTCGTAAGTTGGTGCGAACGGTGACTCGGTCGGCCACTGCTGCGCGTAGACGAACACCCGGCGTACCCCTTGCGGCTCGCATCCGAGCCGAACCGGCTGGAGCAGCGACGCCAGCGGATGCGCGGTCGCGCGCTCGTCGAAGAACGGCAGCGGCGGCACGCCGTAGCCCGTCGCGTCGACCCCGATATACCACTGCCGCTGCTCTTCGTTGGTCAGCGTCCAGCACGATTCGCCGTCCCGGGGCGCGAACGCGTCCAGGTACACCAGCGCGCGGACCCGGTCCGGGAGGCGGTCGGCGACAGCGGTGATCACCATGCCGCCGTAGCTGTGCCCGACCAGAACCGCGTTCATGATGCGCTGAGCCTCGAATTCGGCTACCACGTCCGCGATGTGGGTGTCGAGGTTGACGCCCGCATGCAGCAGGTGTGCGCGTTCGGCGAGTCCGGTCAGTGTGAGTGCGAAGACCCGGTTACCGTCCGCGCGCAGCGCGGCCGTCAGGTCGTCGAAGCACCAGCCGCCGTGGCACGCGCCGGGTACCAGGACGTACGTGCTCATCGGGAACTCCTGTCGGCGAACGTGTTCCGGCGGTAGTCGGCCGTGACCCGGGCCAGATCATCAGGGCTCGACGCATGCATGTCGCGGTTCGCCTGCACCACGGCGGTGGTTTCGGGAATGCGCCGGGCTTCGTAACCGGCCACGCCGCGGCCTTCGGCCAGCTCGTCGGCCAGCGCCCGGGCATCGAGGATGGCCTGCGAGCCGCCGTTGGCGCCGACGGGGTACATCGGGTGCGCGGCGTCGCCGAGCAGGGTGACGCGTCGAGTTCCCCAGTGAGACAACGGTTCCCGGTCGACCATCGGGTACTCGAACACCCTGCCGGAATTGGCCACAAGCTCGGCGGGGTCCAGCCAGTCCAGGTGCCAGCCCGACATGTGCGCCGCGACGGCCGCGGGATCGGCCGGGGTGTTCCAGTTCGCGTCGCCCGGCAACGCCCCTGGCTCACCGTCTTCCACCTGCAGCACCCAGTTCACCAGATCGCCGCCGATCGGATAGGTGACCAGTTCGACGCCACCGGGGCCTTTGACGATCGCCATCGTGCGCCCGTCGAGGAACGGCGGCATATGGCTCGCGCCGCGGAACATCCGCACGCCCGACCAGGCCAGCGGGTCGGGGCCGGGATGCAGTCGGCGCCGCACCGTGGACTGCACGCCGTCGGCGCCGACGAACACCTCGGCGGCGAATTCGCCTGCCCGCGTTCGCACGCGCACCCCGGACGCGGATTCTGCGAAATCGACCACGCCCGCACCGGTGCGCACCGCGTCCGGGCCGAGCCGGTCCGTCACGGCGTCGAGCAACAGCATCTGCAGCCTGCCGCGGTGTACCGAGCACTGCGGATAGCCGTACCCGCCTTCGATCCCGCGCGGTTCGCGGAACAACAGCGCCCCGTCGGACGTGTAGAAGTCGATCACCGCGGGCGTGGCCGAGATGTCCCGCAAAGCGTCGCCGAGTCCCAGTTCGTGCAATTCGCGCACGGCGTGCGGCAGCAGGTTGATGCCGACTCCCAGGGCTGCGAGGTCGCGGGCAGATTCCACGACGGTGACGTCCATGCCCCTCGCGTGCAGGGTCAATGCTGTGGTGAGGCCACCGATGCCGGCGCCTGCGATGACGATATTCATGTTTCCAGCGTGCGCGGAGCAGCAGTTATAAGTCCAATACGATCTCAATACAGAAACTATAATCATAGGTTATGGAACTGCGGCAGCTCGAATACTTCGTGGCCGTCACCGAGGAGGCCAACTTCACCCGCGCGGCCCGGCGCGTGCACGTCGCGCAGCCCGCGGTGAGTGCCCAGATCGCCCGGCTGGAGCGGGAATTGGGCCAGCCTCTGCTGGACCGGTCCCGGCGCGAGGTCCGGCTCACTGCGGCGGGGGAGGCCGTGCTGCCGTACGCACGGGCCGCGCTCGACGCGGTGCGGCAGGCCAAGGCCGCGGTGGACGAGCTCGCGCAGCTGGTCCGCGGTTCGGTGACGGTGGGCACGGTGACGGCCCACAACGTCGACATGCCGCAGCTGCTCGCGGACTACCACCGGGCCCATCCCGCGGTGGAGATCACGTTGTCCACCGACACCTCGGATGCATTGATCGACGGTGTCCGCAGCGGCAGGTTCGACGTCGCGATCACGTCGGTCGGTGCCGACGAGGTACCCGAGGGGCTGGCGGTCGCGACCACGACCGAACAGCCGATCGAGGCCGTGGTGGGCCACGCCGATCCCTGGGCGACGCGCCGCACGGTCGGGCTCGCCGGCCTCGCGCAGCGCCCGTTGATCGCGCTGCCGGCCGGCGGGGGCATCCGTCGGCAGTTCGACCGGGCATGTGCGGCGGCCGGGGTCACGCCGCACGTCGTGTTCGAGGCCGCGACGCCCGATGCGCTCGCCGACCTCGCGGCCCGCGGACTGGGGGTGGCGATCGTGCCGGGGTCGGTGGCCCGTGAGCGCACCGACGTCCACGCCATCTCGATCAGGCCTGAACTACGCGGGCGACTGGTGCTGGCCTGGCGCGCGGCCGGGCCGATCAGCCCGGCCGCGCGGGCGCTCATCGAGATGGCCGCCGAACTCGTCGGAGGCGGTGCATAGAGTTAGTGGCGTGACGGACGCCCAGGCCACCACCAAGCCAACTCTCATGCTCCTCGACGGCAACTCGCTGGCGTTCCGCGCCTTCTACGCGCTTCCGGCCGAGAACTTCAAGACGCAGGGCGGGCTGACCACCAACGCGGTCTACGGATTCACCGCGATGCTCATCAACCTGCTCCGCGACGAGCAGCCCAGCCACGTCGCCGCGGCGTTCGACGTGTCCCGGCAGACGTTCCGCAAGGAGAAATACCCCGAGTACAAGGAGGGCCGGTCGGCGACGCCCGACGAGTTCCGCGGGCAGATCGACATCACCAAGGAGGTGCTCGGCGCGCTCGGCATCACGGTGCTCGCCGAGCCCGGCTTTGAGGCCGACGACATCATCGCGACCCTGGCCACCCAGGCCGAGCAGGACGGGTACCGCGTGCTGGTGGTCACCGGCGACCGCGACTCGCTGCAGTTGGTCACCGACGACGTCACGGTGCTGTACCCGCGCAAGGGCGTCAGCGAGTTGACCCGCTTCACCCCGGAAGCGGTGGCGGACAAGTACGGCCTCACCCCGACGCAGTACCCGGATTTCGCGGCATTGCGTGGCGACCCGAGCGACAACCTGCCCGGCATTCCGGGTGTGGGGGAGAAGACGGCCACCAAGTGGATCGTCGAGTACGGCTCACTGCAGGGGCTCGTCGACAACGTCGACAAGGTCAAGGGCAAGGTGGGCGATGCGCTGCGCGCCAATCTGTCCAGCGTCGTGCTCAACCGTGAGCTCACCGAGCTGATCAGGGACGTGCCGCTGGCTCAGACGCCCGACACGCTGCGCGTCCTGCCGTGGGATCGCGACCAGATCCACCGCCTGTTCGACGACCTGGAGTTCCGGGTGCTGCGGGACCGGTTGTTCGAGACGCTCGTCGCGGCCGAGCCCGAGGTCGAGCACGGTTTCGACGTCCGCGGGCGCGCGCTGGAACCCGGCGAGCTCGCGGCCTGGCTGTCCGAGCACAGCCTCGGCAACCGGTTCGGGCTGGCCGTCGTCGGCACGCACCTGGCGTATGACGCCGACGCCACCGCGCTGGCCATCGTGGCGGCCGACGGTGACGGCCGCTACATCGACACCGCAACGCTCACGCCCGAAGACGAGGCCGCGCTGGCGTCGTGGCTCGCCGATCCGGGGCCGCCCAAGGCGCTGCACGAGGCCAAGCTGGCCATGCACGATCTGGCAGGCCGGGGCTGGACGCTGCGCGGCGTCACCT